>JBIJDM010000003.1:0-33653 GCA_044344145.1 Phycisphaerae bacterium | reverse complement strand
AGCCGCACTTGAGCGGGCAGATAGCTCAGCTGGTAGAGCAAAGGATTGAAAATCCTTGTGTCGCCGGTTCGATTCCGGCTCTGCCCATTTTCTCGACCACTGTGCAATTCTTTGGTAAGCAGGTTGGTGTCTGGTCGGGAAGGGCGAACGCATCTTGTTTATAGTTGTATCTAGCTATGAGACTGGGCATTAGATCTAGGCGCTTCGGGCGGCGAGTGTGTTGCTGCGTCATCAGAGGCGTGCGCTAACCAGATCGAGGGCACCTGATGAGCCTCGTGCGAAAATCATGTTTAGCGGGTATGGTGTGGATCGCCGGGATGATGGTCGGGGCTGTGTCCGGAGCGGTGACCACCATGGCCACGACCGCACCCGCCACGGCGACAGCGCCCGCGCCCAAGCAACTGGCTCAGGAGCGGATTAACGGGGTGCGGCGCCACATCAGCCTGTTGCAGGCGGAACTACGCGAAACCACAGATCCCAAAAACAAAGCCATCGCCGCGCAGGAATTGGTGGATTTGTTCCTGCAACAAGCGCAAATTCTCACCGAGAATGACCAATTGATCGAGGTTACCACCTGTTACATCAAAGCTGTCGAGGGGCTGCAGCAGGCTCGCAGCGTGGCCGCGACCTACAGTCTGGCCCCGGAAGGTGAAATCCGCGCCCGGCTGAATTTTTTGCAACCGCTGGCGCAGGCCCAGAACACCGTGAATAATATGCAATTACGGATGGCCACATCCGCCGAAGATGCGAGTTTACGCCAGACGTGCGTGTTGGGTTTGGCCCGGGATTTGGCCCAGGTGCAGGCGGCCAGTAAATTGTCCCAGAATCTCCGCGGCGATGTCCCTCCGGGGGTGGCGGCCTTGCTCGACGCGGTACAGAGTAACCGTCCCTTGGAATTGGCCCAGGCACATCTGGATTTGGCCCAGAATAAAATGCTGGCCCCCGGCAGTCGCTGGCTGCATGCCCGGGCGGCGCTGGCACTGTATGCCCAAAGTGCTCAGGCCGACAGCCCCGCCCAGCGCACGGCCCAGGACATCATCACCCGCATGGGGTCGGAATCAACGTCCGGTAATATCGCGGCGGCGGCCGTGTTGACCTTGCCGGAGGCACGGTTCACCGCGGAGGCTTATCCGGCCCTGCTGGCGGGGGTGGCGGTGGTACCTGCGACGGAAAAGATTCCGCCACGTTTGCCGGCCACGCCGGAGACTTTACCGCCCCAACGTCAGGCGACGGCGGTGGTGGGCTTTACTGTGCCGGTCAATGTGCAGTGGGTGGTGGTGCTGGCCAATGCCAATCCATCGGCCACGATCCCGGCGGAAACGGTCACAGTCAAGATCAACGGCATCGCGCTGAAGGCCCAGAAGCTGGAACCCGGCATGGTGTTGCTGGTGGATATGAAACAAGCCGAAAAAATCACTTCGATCAAGATTGAATGGTCGGGCCGCGGCCCGGACATGGGGTGGCGCTGGTGTGCGGTCGGGCCGGCCAATGCCACGGCCACGCGTCCCAAGTGAATTTGCCCCGATACTTGGGTAGCGCCATAACGCAACATGGGCCGATGTCCTGGAGTTCGCAACATGAACCTTACCGCGTATTACCTCAACGGCTCGTTGTTCAGTCTGGTGCCCGCGCACCTGCGGGCGGATTTCCGCTGGATGGCGGATCATGGCACCACGGCGGTGGCGATTTCCGCGTATGAGCGTGATTTGGGACGCAGTCATTTGTGGCATCTGTTCGCCACCGAGGCGCACGCGGCGGGGCTGAAATTGTATATCGTGCCGTCGCGCTGGGCGGGGCTGGTGGCGGGGTGGCCGGGGGCGCCCTCGCGTTTTTGTGCCACCCGGCCGGATGTGGTCCTGCGCAATGCCCAGGGCCAGCCGCATATCGAGGGTTGTTGGGGCCTGATGGCCAGCGTGCATCATCCCGACACCGAAAAGTTTTATCAGGAATGTCTGCGTACGGTACTGCAATTTGACATTGACGGCATCGTCTGGGACGAGGTTAAAAGTCTGCATCTGCGGGACCATCACCCGCTGGCGCTCCAGGCGCTGGGGCCCAACGCCCCGCAGGAACGGCATATTGATGCGGTGGCGGACTTTTTCCAGCGCGTTACGGCGTATGCCCGGACGCTACGGGCGGGGTTGCAGACCACCTTATTTTTGTACGGGAATTTGCAGGATTATGCGGTAACCCGTTTTGCGCAGATTGCCGCGCTGGATTATTTCGGCTGCGATGGCCGGCCCTTTAACCGGGAAGATGCCCAAAGCGTGATCGGCCTGGAGGGCAGTCTCAATCTGCTGCTGCCTCATGGCCAGCGTTTTCTCACCGCCGCCCGGGCCCAGGGCAAAGGCGGTTTTCTGTTGATTGAAAACATGGGGTTACCCGCAACGGCCATCGCGGTGGTGGACCGGCGTATGCCCGAGGTGCTGGCCATGAGGGCGGAACATCTGGCCTATTACTATTATGGCGCGGATTGTGAAGAGCCGGAATGGATGATGGCGGTGATGGGAAAACACTTGCGGGGACTGAAGACGAAGTAGGCGGGCTGGTGCGTTTTTAGGCGTGACCGATGACCTATCAAGCAGCGAATACCGATTGGTTTGCCCAGTGTCGTTTTGGGATTGCCGCGCACTGGACGGCCCAGTCAATGCCGGTATCGGGGCCAGCGCTACCTTTTGCCGCCGCCGTAGCGCAATTTCCTGTGGCCAAATTTCTGGATGATATTCAAGGTTGTGGCGCTGCCTACTTGTTGTTCACCATCACCCATGCCTTGCAGATGCTGCCCGCACCTTCGCAGGTTCTGGACCGGCTGCTGCCGGGCCGCACCTGTCAGCGCGATTTATTGGCAGAATTGGCGGCGGGGTGTACCCGACGCGGGCTCAAGTTGATCCTGTATTACAATCACTCGTGTAATGCACAGGATGACCCCGACTGGCAACAGGCCGTGGGTTATCACGGCCAGAATAAGCAGATTTTAGCGGACAACCTCAGTGCACTGGTGTCGGAATTGGGTGGGCGCTATGGTTCCCAACTGGCGGCCTGGTGGTTTGACAGTGCTTATTCGCTGGACCCTTCCGGCCCATATCAGACCGTTACCACAGATATGCGCGATTTCCGTTTTCCCTGGGAAGATTTTTCCGCCGCCGCCAAACACGGCCATCCCGGGCGTCTGGTAACCTTTAATCCGGGAATGCGGGCGCATGAGCGATTGCATCAATATTCCACCCATCAGGATTATTTGGCCGGCGAAGTAAATGATCTATGCGCGGTGCCGACCGAGCGTTGGGCGGCCAATGGTTTACAGAATCATCGCTGGGTGTGTCTGGATAATTCCGCTTGGGTGCATCATCAGGCCCGGCAGCCATTGGCGCTACCCCGCTATCCCGTAGCGCAAGTGGCAGAGTATCTCCGCGCTGCGCGGGCCGTCCATACGCCGGTGACCTTCAATGTGGATGTGGACCAGTGCGGTCAACTCAGTCCGGAGTCTTTACGGCTTTGCGCCCGGTTGGATGGGTCGGTGTAGGGTGCTGGGGTATGTAAGGTATTCAGGAGGCCAAATTCAGGCTTAGATTCAAGAGCCGACTGTGGACCAGTCCCACAATGGCTTCGTTATCTTCGACTTCTGTTGTTGGTTCCGCGTTGGCTGCGGTTTCCGGGGTGCCATAGGGCATGGGCACGCGTATGGTCTTGGTGCAGAATTCACAGAGCAAATAGTGTCCCACCCAGCGCGGCGGATAATGCAGGCTTTTTTGGCAATGGGGACACTGAAAGTGAACCATGTTCTTTTACCCTTCCTGGGTAGCGATAAACCAAGCGTATAAACCGGCGCGATCTGTGAATTGTCGGGACTCAGCCCTCGACGCATGACATTTTTATATGCTACGATAGTCCGACGTTAGAGCAAGTGAATTGCGTCAAAAAATCTCATTTGGACCGGATTCAGTTTTGCGTTGTTTTGGGATGCGTCGACTTACAACTTTAGGGATAAGGGTTTACGTATGAAATCGTGGATCGAGCATCATGGCCATAGTCTGTTGATCGCGACCGGCAACACCGGGAAGGTCCGCGAAATTGCCCACGAAATCGCGGTGGCGGGTCTGGCCGACCGGCTAAAGGTGCTGGGGCTGAAGGATTTGCCCACGCGTCCCCCCGAGCCGGAGGAGGACCGCCCGACTTTTATCGGAAATGCCCAGAAAAAGGCCCTATACTACGCTGCCGCCACGGGGCTGCTGACGTTGGCCGATGACAGTGGGTTGTGTGTGGATGCTCTGGATGGGGCACCGGGAGTATTAAGTGCCCGTTATGCGGGGGAACCCAGTAATGACGCGGCCAATAATGCCAAGCTGCTCAAGGCGCTGGCACAGGTACCGCCCCAGCAGCGGACGGCCCGGTTTGAGTGTGCGCTGGCGTTGGCCATACCCGAAACCGTGCTGGCCGTGTTTACCGGGCAGGTTGCGGGTATCATGATTGACCAGCCGCGGGGCGAACATGGGTTTGGTTATGACCCATTGTTCTTTTACCCGCCCTGGAACTGTACCACGGCGGAAGTGCCCACCGCGCGGAAGGCGGAAATCAGTCATCGCGGCGCGGCCTTGCGCCCGGCCTTGCGTTGGCTGCAAACGGTATTGTCTTAAAGGTGTTTTTCGGAAAGGTGGAAATATGGCCCTGCAAGCCCCGGCGTGTCGCAGCTATGCGATTCGGATTGTGATTTGTCTGCTGATGGTGTTGTCGTTCTGTGGTTGGTATGCCTATGACGGGTTCATCGGCTATCCCACCAAGGTGGAACAGTTGATCGAGCACAGTCGCAAAGATGAAAATACGCGCGGCCGCATGGAAATCAAGTTGGCAAAGCTGTCCCCTGCCCACAAGGCGATATGGGTGAGTTTCAGCACATGGAATCAGGCGGATTCCGAGACGCGGCAGATGCTGGATGAAATGTTCCATGAGGAGGAAGGCTGGCACAGTGATCTGGATATCAAGGTGCAAAAAATTCTCGCCGGGGTGCTGGGCCTGATCGCACTGGGCGTGGGTTATTGGTTGTACAGCTATAACCACAAGCATGTGGCCTTGGATGAGACCGCGCTGGTGGTGCCCGGCACGGGGCGGGTGGAATTGGCCAGTGTGACGGGGATTGATGATACGCGTTGGGAAAAAGACCAGCTTTTTGAAGTGCATTACACGGATGGGGCCGCCCCCAAGACGCTGCGGCTGGACAGCTTTGACTGGGATCAACTCAATCCACTCCGGGAAGCACTGATCCAGGCCAAGGGGCGGATTGCGGTAGCAGAGCCGGAGGCGGAAGCGCCGACCGCACCCGCCAAATCGGAATCGGTTACGGAATAAAGTTAATTAGCTCGGAATTTCGGTGGACTGCCAAGCCCTGACGGTGGTGCTGCGCGCCGCGCATTTTTTTATTGGGGCATGAAATAAACCCAAAATCCGGGCGTTGTACTACCCATTGAGAGAGAGGCGCAGTTGGACGCAGGGCACCTACAAATAGGTGTTTGCTGTTGCTTGTCTGGAGATATGCGAAAAACTTATTTTTGGGAGATTTGCTATGACCGAGGTTCAAAACCCTCAGCCCACGGGTGTGTCGTCCGCAGATGCGGATTTAAAGGCCATAGCCCACCTGCGCGATTCCCGGCAACGGATCAAGCAGGAACTGACCAAAGTCATTGTTGGTCAGGAAGCTGTGATTGACCAGATTCTCATCGCCATCTTCACTCGCGGCCACGCCCTGCTGGTGGGAGTGCCCGGTCTGGCCAAGACCCTGATGGTCTCCAGTCTGGCCCAGACGCTCTCCTTGGGCTTCAAGCGGATTCAGTTCACGCCCGATCTCATGCCCAGCGATATCACCGGCACGGAAATGATCCATGTGGACCCGATTACCGGCGAACGTAAATTCCGCTTTACTCAGGGCCCGGTCTTCGCCAATATTCTCCTGGCCGATGAAATCAACCGTACCCCGCCCAAAACTCAGGCCGCCATGTTGGAAGCCATGCAGGAACGCAAGGTGACCGTGGGCGGGCAGGATTACAAGCTGCCCAATCCGTTCTTTGTGCTGGCCACCCAGAATCCCGTCGAACAGGAAGGTACCTATCCGCTGCCCGAAGCGCAGTTGGACCGCTTCCTGTTCATGATCCAGGTGGACTATCCCTCGCACGCGGAAGAACGCCAGATCATGAAGATGGTTTCGGGTTCCGGCGGGCAGACGCCCCAGCACGTACTGGGTGGTGAGGACATCCTCGCCATTCAGGAAACCGTGCGCCGCATGCCCGTGACCGAGCATGTCTTCGCGTATGCCGAAAAAATTGTCCGCAGCACCCGGCCCAAGACCGACGAGGCGCTGGACTTCTGCAAGAAGTGGCTGACCTGGGGTGCCGGACCGCGCGCGAGTTTCAATCTGATTCTCGCCGCCAAGGCCAACGCCGCCATCAATGGCAATTATCACGTGAGTTGTGCCGATGTTGCGGCCATGGCCCTGCCGGTTCTGCGGCATCGGCTCATCCCCAACTTCTCGGCCCAGTCCGAAGGCATGACCTCGGATGATATCACCCGTATGATTCTGCAGGCCATCCCCCAGGATGCCAAGCTGGATTAAACCCATCGTGCCCGCGTGTGGAGTCCCCTTATGGCAGCACCCCTTCCCCCACTGCTGGACCCGGCAGCCATCAATCAGGCCGAAAATCTCGGCCTGCAGGCACGGTACATTGTCGAAGGCTTCATGGCCGGCGAACACAAATCCCCGTTGCGCGGCTTTGCCATTGAATTCACCCAGCACCGCGAATATGTCCCTGGCGATGATATCCGGCACGTGGATTGGAAACTTCTGGGCCGCACCGAGCGGCTGTATCTGAAGCAGTATGAACAGGAAACCAATTTTATCGCCCATGTGCTGGTGGACGCCTCCGAATCCATGCAATACGGTTCGGGCGCAGTGACCAAGCTGGACTATGCCCGCATGCTGGCGGCATGTTTGAGTTATCTGGTGCTGCTGCAGCGCGATGCGGTGTTGCTGCACATGTTCGATGACGTGATCCGCGCCACGGTGCCGCGCACCAGCAACATGCAGTCCATTCACAATATCATGCACGTATTGGCCCGCCCGCCCCAGGGGGCGCCCACCCGGATGGGGCCGGTGCTGCACGAAGTGGCCAGTCAGATCCGCAAGCGCGGGATTGTGATTCTGATTTCCGACCTGTTCGATGATGAAGAAACGATCCTGCGCGGCATCCAGCATCTGCGCTACAGCGGGTCGGAAGTGATTGTGTTCCAGGTGTTCGATCCCCACGAACTGGAGTTCCCGATGCGGGGCAATGTGGAGTTCGAAGGGCTGGAAAACACCGGGCGCATGATGACCAATCCCCAGGATATCCGCAAGAGTTACCTGCGCGAGCTGGAAGCCTTCCGGCTGCGTCTGAGGCAGGGCTGCGAACGCAATCAGGTGCATCTGGTCACTATTAATACTGCGGTTCCTTTGGCCGAAAATTTAATGGCATATCTGGCTTTCCGCCAACGTATGTTCGGCCATTGCTAAGCGAGAGTGCGTATGTTTTTGAATCCATTATTATTGGCCGGCATTGGCGCTATCAGTGCCCCCATCATCATCCACTGGCTGAACCGCCGGCAATTCATTAAGATGCGCTGGGCCGCGATGCGCTTCCTGCAGGCCAGTGTGACCCAGAACCGGCGCCGCCTCCAGTTGGAAGATCTCCTGCTGCTGATTCTGCGCTGTCTGCTGATCGCGCTGGTGGCCCTGGCCATGGCCCGGCCCGTGACCGATCTGCTGGTCACCAGCGCCCCGCCGCCCCAGACTGTGATGATTGTGCTCGACCATTCTATGTCCATGGGCACCACCGAAGGCGCCCAGTCCACCTTCAAGCAGGCCGTGCAATGGGTGGATACCTACATCGCCAATCTGCCCGCGGGCAGTGCGGTGGGCATTATTCTGGCCTCGGACGAAGCGCAGGGCGCGATTGCCGATCCCAGTTATGATCTCGCCGGGGTGCGGGCGCTCTTGCCGAAATTGGAATTGACCGACCGGGCCAGTGATTTATTGCCGGGGGTGCAGGCCGCACTGGCCGCGCTGGAACGCCGGCCCAGTACCGCCAAGCAATTGGTCATCGTGACCGATGGCCGTGGCGCGGCGTTTACCGCGGCCCCGGAAATCGGCCGGTTGTTGACGCTGAACCAGAACCAGATCAAATCCCGGCTGCATGTGTTGGGCACCCAGCCGGTGCAGAATATCGCCGTCACCGGTTTCAATATGACCACGGCGCTGCCGGTGGTGAATCAGCCGGTGCGGTTCGAAGTGCAGGTGGCCAATCTGGGCACCCGCGCAGTGCAGGACCTGCCCGTCACGCTGGCGCTGAACAATGAACCGGCGCTGGAGTCCGTCAATATCGCCCGGCTGGAACCGGGCGAGACCCGCACCCTGACCATGTTCGCTACCTTCCGCGACGCGGTACCGCAGTCGGCCATCGTGCGGATCCCGCGTGATCAGTTGGCCGCCGATGATACCCGGATGCTGGCCGTCACTCCCACCCGGCAGGTGCAGGTGCTGGTCTTGGACGGCGATCCCGGGCGCGAACCGCGCGAATCCGAATCGTTCTATCTGGGTTTCGCCCTTCGGCCCTTTGTGCAGAACGCGGACACGCTGAATTGGCTCCAAACCCGGGTCATCAACCCCTTGGATCTCGAAACCACGAATCTCGATGAATATGACCTGGTCATTATGGCCAATGTGCCCGATCTGACCTTACCCGCCACCCAGCGGCTGGCCAGCTATGTCGCGGGCGGGGGCGGTTTGCTGATCGGTCTGGGCGACAAAGTGAACGCCCGTTTTTACAATCAGGAACTGGGCCAACGCTGGGGGCTGATGCCTGCCCAACTGGACGAACCGCGCGGGGATGCGGAAAAGAATTACAAACCCTGGACGTTTCAGGCGGAAGGTTTGCACCATCCGGTGGTGCGGATTTGGAATGACACGGGACTGGCCACCTGGCGTGATGTGCGCACGCTGCGGAAATATGATGTCCGCGCCTGGCCGGTGACGGCCACGACTGCTCCCGCCACGCCAACGGGCAAGGCCCTTTCACCGTTCCAGACCATCGCCAGCTATCAGGATGGCTCGCCCGCGTGGCTGGAGCGCACGGTGCAGGAAGGCCGGGTGCTGCTGACCACCAGTACCCTCAATGCCGCGTGGACCGATTTGCCGGTGCGCCCGCAGGTGTATGTGCCGTTGCTGCATCAGATTGTCGGTTATGTGGTCCGGTCCAATCAGAGCCGGCCCGACCCGATGGTGACCGGCACGCCCATCCGCACGCTGGTAGCCAATGAATACAAAGGCCAGACGCTGATTGTCCACAGCCCATCCCGGGAAACCGATGTGGTTCCGCTGCAGAACGGGGTGACGGTGGAAGAAGTAGGGCTGCGCCAGCAGGTGCGGATCACCGATACCCAGCGTGCGGGCCTGTACCGGTTGGCCACCAACGGCGAGCAACTGGTGACGTATCTGGCCGTCCAGCCGGTGGCGGCGGAATCCAATGTGCAGGTGTTCTCTGACGCCCAGCGCACCAATCTGCAGGCGGCGGGGGTCACCATTACCACCCCCGAGCAACCTTTGGCCCAGCAGTCGAATAAGCCCAACGGGCGCGAATGGACCATGTGGGTTTTGCTGCTGGCGTTTTTGGCCGCCGGGATGGATATGGTGTGTGGTTGGTACTTTAGTAAGTCGAAATGATTACCATGATGAACTGGATACTCAATTGGGCAGGTGCGGACAGTCAGCCGGGCGACCGGTTGGCGGCGCTGCGCGTGCTGTTCCCCACCGAAGTGCACGCGGGCTGGTGGTTGTTGGGGGCGATTCTGCTGGTCCTCGCGTCGTGGTATACCTATCAACTTTATGGCGACGGGCTGACGCCGCGGCGCAAGCGGATTTTACTGACCCTGCGCGGGCTGGTTTTGTTATTGTTGCTTTTGCTCTTGGCCCGGCCGGTGCTGGAACTGGGAATTGCCGGGCGGGTGCGCCAGACCGTGGTGGTGTTGGTGGATAACAGCGCCTCGATGGCGATCGCCGACTTGCGGGTGGATCCGGCGGATATCAACCGCGCGACGGCGTTGTTTACCACCAGCAAAGATGCCACGGCGGCCGCCACCATGCCCAGCCGCAGCGCTCTGGCGTCGGCCGCACTGGCGGGCCAGCGGGTCAAACTGCTGGAAGCATTACAACAGGACTATCGTGTGGTGCTGTACACCTTCGGGGCCCAGAATCAGGAAATAAGTCTGCCGAATCCGATAACCACGGATACCCAGTGGCAGACCCAGATCAAAGCGGATTTGCCTGCCACGGCCATCGGAGAAGCCCTGCGCGATGCGCTGGTCCGGCAACGCGGCCAAAGTCTGGCGGGGGTGGTGTTGATCACCGATGGCGGCAACAATGCCGGCCTGCCGATGGATCAGGCCGCCACGCTGGCCAAAGCCGACAATATCCCGCTGTTTATCTATGGCACCGGCATTACCAACCCCAAAGACCTCGCGGTGGTGGGCTTGCTGATGCGCGACAGCGTGTTTGTCCGCGACGATGTGCCGGTGGTGGCGCGGGTACAGGGCCGCGGGCTCAAGGGCGAAAAATCGCGTCTGCTGCTGCGGCAGGGCAAAGAAGTGGTGGCCAGCGAAGATGTCACCTGGACCGGTGATGACGAAATTCTGGTACCGCTGAAATACATCCCCAAACAACCCGGGGAGTACGAAATCACCGCCGAATTTGAAACCCGTTCCGACGAGGTGATGACCACCAACAACGCCTACACCCAGAAACTGAAAGTGGTGGACGACCGCATTCGGGTGCTGCAGGTGGAACAGACGCCGCGCTGGGAATACAAGCACATCCAAAATATGCTGATGCGCGACCGCCGGGTGGAGTATCACAGCTTTCTGGCCGAGGTTGACCCGGGTCTGACGCAAGGCGAAAAGACCCCCTATCTGGCCAAGTATCCCAAGGAACTCAAGGATCTGGTCGGGCAATACGATGTCATTATCTGGGGCGATGTGGATCCTAAGAAACTGCCTGATACGGCGTTGCCGGATTTACAAAAATTTGTCAGTATCCACGGCGGTTCGCTGCTGGTCATTCCTGGCCGCATGCACACCCCCAATGCCTACGCGAAAACCGCGCTGGCGAGTTTGCTGCCGGTGGAATTTCAGGTTGCGCGGGGCGAGGATGCACGCCCGACGGTCTTCAACCAGCCCATCAAGCTGGAACTGACTCCTCTGGGGCGCACGCACAACATGCTGAATCTCAGCGACAAGCCCGAGGACAATCTGCGGTTGTGGAACGATCTACCGCCCATGTACTGGGCGGCGCCGGTGGTGCGGGCCAAGCCGGGCGCGGAGGTGCTGGTGGTGGATGGTAATCCGGCGCGGGCCACGCGTTTCGGCAAACAGCCGGTGGTGGTGCTGCAGCAATACGGGATTGGCTCGGTATTGTGGGTGGGTACGGACAATACCTGGCGCTGGCGGCGCAATGAAGGCGAAAAAATCCATATCCAATTCTGGAGCCAGATGATCGAGCGCCTGGCGGTCAGCAGTATTCTCGGTCAGGCCAAGATGACCCAGTTGTCCACCGACCAGCCGCGTTATGAACCCGGCGCCCAGATGCAGGTGTACGCCCGGTTGTTCGACAGCCAGTTACGGCCGTTCACGCAGGAGCAGGTCACCGCCCAGATCACCCCCCTGAACAGCAAGGACGCCCCGCGCGACTTGATCCTGCGGGCGCTGCCGGGCCAGGAAGGCATGTACCGGGCGAGCCTGAGCGCTCCGGCGGTGGGCCGGCACAAAATCACCGTCGCCCATGATCCCAAGACGTTCTATACTTTCGAAGTCGAGACCGCGCAACGGGAATTGTTGCAGGCAGCCATGAACGAAGCCGGACTCCAACAATTGGTGGACACGGCCGGCGGGCAATTTTATCGCGAAGAGCAGTTGTCCCGGTTGCCCGGCGATGTGCAGCGGACGGTGGTGCCGGTGTTGACGCGAATCTCGGTCGAGTTCTGGTCCAGCCCGCTGTTGTTTGTGCTCCTGGTGGGGCTGGTTAGTGCGGAATGGATTTTACGCAAGCGTTGGTACTTGAAATAACGGGTAGGTAGTTCTATGCAAGATGCCGTAACCATACGATTGCAGGCTTTACGCCGGCGCTATGTGACCCTCGCGTTTTTACACGGTGGGGCGTTGGCGCAAACGGCGCTGTTGCTGGGCATGCTGCTGGTGTGTGGATTGGATTATCTGCTGGATTTCCCGCTCCCCCTGCGGGCCATTGGTTTATTGGTGTGTCTGGTCTCCGCCGGCGTGACGCTGTGGCGTCATATGCTCCGGCCTCTGTTGCGGGTGCCCGATCAGGAAGGGCTGGCGCTGACGGTGGAACATACCTATCCGGAACTGTCGTCGCGGTTGATTTCGGCGGTGCAGTTTCAAGCCGCCGGGGTGGCGGTGGGTACTTCCCCAACCCTGGTTCAGGCGGTGATTCAACAGGCCCAGTCCGTCATCGGCGATTTGGACTGGGTGCAAGTCCTGCCCAGCCGGGCCTTGCGCCGCGCCAGTTTTTGGGGCGCTGTGGTATTGCTGAGTTGTGGCGTGATTACGGTGGCGACCTGGCCCACCAGCAGCATCCTGCTGCAACGCTTCTGTCTGCTATCGGTCAAGCTGCCCACCCGGACCCAAATCACCTCGGTGACCGGCAATGTGTATGTGGCCGTAGGCGACAGTTTGAATTTGGAAGCACTGGTGACCGGCTGGTATGCCAGCGCGGTGCGCGCGGAATTGAAATATCCCGACCGTCGCCAAATCCTCCCGATGACCGCCAGTGCGTCAGGGGGCCGCCGCTTTGTCGGGGTGATTGACAACGCCCAGGAGTCCTTCTCCTATGTGCTGTACGCCGGAGATGGCTATTCACTCACCCATAAGGTTCAGGTTATGACGCGTCCGGCGTTGGTGCAGGTGGAATTCGCTCAGCGCTATCCCGCGTACATCCCGCTGCCTGTCCGACCACTGGCGGTCAATGACCTGACCATGGTGCAGGGCAGCAGTCTGCAATTGACCCTGACTGCGAATCGGGCCTGTCGTGGCCAAGATAGCTCCGGTGCCGCAGGCAGTGTCGTGATCGTGCATACCCCGGAACGCAAGATCAGCCTGCCGATGCAGGTGGACGCCCAACAACCCACCCAGCTACAGGCCTTGGTCCCGCTGCCCGACAACGCCATCGGAGTGAGTATCCGGCTGGTGGATAGCAACGGTATTGCCTCATTGGATTCGGTCATGTACCGGATTCAGATGGTGCCCGATGCCACGCCCAAAATTCGCGTATTGTGGCCCACCGCCCACGAGCAAACTATTGTCGCCGCCGGTACGGTACCCATGCGGCTGCAAACCGAGGACGATTATGGCGTCCGGCAGATCCGGTTGTATTATCGGCTCGGAGAGAACGAGCCCCAGTCCGTGCCGGTGTATACCCGGGCCCCCAATCTGATCGAGCCGCGCTGGCAGGGGGAATATATCTGGGATTTGGCTCAGGCTAATTTCCCCACCGCATTGGCGCCCGACAGCCGGATTGAATTCTGGCTGGAAATCGCGGACGGCAAAACCCCCCAGCCCAATACCCAGCGCAGCGACACGTACAGTCTGGTGGTGGTGACTTCGGAAGTAAAACACGCCGAACTGATCAGCCGGCTGGGCAGTTCGTTGAATCAGGTCCACGACATGGCCACCGAGCAGGAAAATACCAGTCAGGATTTGGGCAAGATTATTACCGACAAAAATGCGGCCACCCAACCCGCCCCGGGCCGGCCCTAAAGGAGTTTAGTCATGCGTAAAACCGGACTTAATCGGGCCGTACTGGCCTATGCGGTGGCGCTGGTATGTATCCCCGCGCTGCTGCCGGCCCAGAACAAGACCACGCCCGTCGGGGGCGAACGCTTGCTGCAGGTGGAAACCAAGCAGGCACTGCTGCGGGCGCAAACGCTGGAAGCGGCCCAGGATCTGGACCGGATCATCGCGGAATTTCAGGCCAACGGACTGGGCCAGAGCGCTGATGTCAAAACCTTGCTGGCGATCCGCCAGGTGCTGGCGCAAATGTCCCAGCGCGATATGCAACGTGTGGTGGAACTGCTCCAGGCGGTGCGTCAGGCCAGTGTGGCCACTACTCAGGCCACGGCCAATCAGGCTTACGCTGTCCAGAAAAATATCAATCTGCAATTCCGGCAATTGCTGCTGGAGTTCAACCGACAGCGCGAATATGCCGAATTGTCGCAACGTTTCGAACTCCAGGCCCAGCGCCAACAGGCGGCCATGCGCAACAGCCGCGAGGCCATGCGCCGGCTAGGCACCAGCGATCTTACGAAGTATAACAATTCCCGACATCACCAGGACCATCGCGAAAACATGCGTAGCATGCAGCAACTGTTGACTACGGAACAGAGCGCCCTGCGCGACGAAATCAATCTGGTGTTGGCACAATTGCAGGAATTCGCCAAAATCGCCAAGCCCGGTGGGGGCGATGCCAAATTGGACCAAATCCAAAAACACATGACGGAGGCCGGTCTGGCTGGATTATTACGCACGGCTTCGGATGAGGTGGGTGCGGGCAATCTGGGCAAGGCGCTGGAAAGCCAGCGCAAAATCCGCGATGAATTGCGCCAACTCAGCCTGATCGCCGCGCCGACCCGCACGACCATTGAGCAGGTCCGGATCGTCCTGCAAGCCATGACGCCGATTGTCCAGCAGCAGGAAACGCTGGTCGCCCAGTGGCCGGAGAAAAAAGTCTTCGGCAAAGATGAAAAAGGCCGCGAGACCGATCAGGCGGAACTGCAGGAATTGCAGGATCAGATCTCCGATCAGATGGACGCGCTGGTCTATACCCGGCAACAACTTGGCCCGCTGGTGCCGTTGGCCAACAGTCTGATGACCGAAGCGCTGACCGCGGCCCAGGAAGTGAACCGTTTGGCCGGGCGTCCTGATACCGGTTTGGTCCGCCGGGAGATGGCCTTACTGAGCAAAAGTGTTGCCCAAACCCTGTATTACCAACGGCAGGTGGTGACGCTGCTGCAGGCCGTGATCGAACGACTGCAGGAAGCCCAGCAACCGGCCGCGATGTTGGCCCGGCTGGAAGCGCTGCAAAAAGAAGTCGCGCAGTTGCAACAACAGCAGGACCTGATTATCCAGTTGCGCACTACGCTGACCAGCAAAGATGCGCTGGAAAATCTGGTGAAAGCTCAGGGCCAGTTGGCGGTGGATACCACGCCGCCCCAGACCACGGCCCAGTCGCTGGTACCAGCGGCCGCCCAGGAATTACAAACTGCCATTACCCGGATGCAATTGGCCACCGGCCAGATGCAAAAAGACCCCGGCCAGAAAGAATTAACGGGCACCCAAACCGGGGTGCAGACCGCCCTCCAGAATGCCCAGGTGGAAATTGCCAAACAAATCGCACTGGTCAAAGCGGCGCTGGAAAAGATCGATGATCTGCAGGTGGTCCGCGCCCAGGTGGGCGAACTGATCAAACAGGAAGCCAAAGCGGAATTGAATTCTGCGGCACAGGCGGCCAAAGAGGCCGCCGGGCAAAAGCCCAAACCCAATCCCGCCGATCTGGCCGCCCAACTCAAAACTCAGGAAGCCACCAATCAGGCCCGGGAACAGGTGGCGCCCTTGGTGCCGCAAGCAGGCAAGGAACTGGATCAGGCGAAAAACGCCATGGCCGCCGCTGCGGAAAAACTCACCCAGGATAAAAATGCCGAAGCCAACGCCCAGCAAAAAGAGGCCATGAAGAATTTGGTGGAAGCCCAGCAGGCGATTGACAAGGAAATCGCCAAAGCCCAGTTGGCCGCGGGTGTGACGGATGATAAAGCCGCGGAAAAACAGGCTGCCGCCCAGGCCGCGCTGCAAAAAGCCGCCGAGGAATTGGCCGCTGCGGCGCCCACCAACATGGCCGCCCTGCAGCAGCAGCAAAATCAGATGGCCGAAGCGATTAAACAGGCCCAGACCGAAAGCCCCAGCCCCGCACTCAGCGCTGCCCAGAAAGCCGCTGAACAGGCTGCCAGCCAACTGGCTCAGGGTAAGTTGGAGCAGGCCAACCAAGCCATGCAAAAAGCCGAAGCCGCGCTGCAGCAGGCCGCCGCTGCCCAAACTCCGCAACAGTCCGCCCAGCAAGCCGCGCAAGCGGCCGCCCAGGCCGCCCAGTCGGCTCAGGCGGCGCAGCAGGCGGCCCAACAGGCCGCGCAGGCTCCGCCGCAAGCCGCGCAACCCGCCGCCGCGCAGGCGGCCCAACAAGCTGCCCAGCAGGCGGCGCAAGCGTCGGAAGCCGCCCAAAAATCCGCCCAAGCCGCCCAGCAGGCTGCGGCCCAACCCGCCCAAGCGGGAGCCAAGGAAGCCGCCCAAGCCGCCGCCGCGCAGGCCGCCGCCCAAGCCGCGCAAGCCGCTCAGGCAGCCCAAGCCGCCCAAGCTGCAGCGCAAGCCGCCCAACCGGGTCAACCGGGCCAGCCTGGTCAACCCGGTCAGCCTGGCCAACCGGGTCAACCTGGACAGCCCGGTCAACCGGGTCAACCCGCCCCCGCCGCGCCTGCACAAATGGCCCAACAGCAGCAGCAATTACAACAAGCGCTGCAGAACATGATGGCCCAACCCCAAGCGGCGGCACCGTCTGCCCCCGCAATGGCACAAGCTGCGGAGAGTATGGCCCAGATTCAAGCCGAATCCGCCGCCATGCCCGAGTCCGCACAAAACGCTTTGGCTCAAGCCCAGACGGCGGCTTCCGAATCTGCCGCCCAAGCTGCCGCTGGTCAACCCGCTGCCGCCGCTGCGGCGGCTGTGGCAGCGCAGGCTGCGATGGCGCAGGCTCAGGCCAGTATGGCCATGGCGCAGGCCGGAATGCCGGGCACTCCCGGGATGCCGGGCATGATGCCGGGCATGGGCATGATGCCCGGTATGACCCCCGCACCGGGTATAGATAATCCCATGTCCAAGGGCACCGGCGATCGTATGGATGCCAATGTCACCACCGGGGGCAAGGTCGGGCCCGGCAATAATGTCACCGGCACCTCCGGTTATCAGGGCCTGCCGGAACGGCAGCGCGAAGCTCTGTTGCAGGCCCAAAAACAGCGCAGCCCACAGGAATATAATCAGGCGATCGAGCAATACCTGCGCAATCTCGCGGACTACAAAGCTCAAGAGGCTAATAAACCATGAACAAATCACTTGCCCTGATTCTGTCGGCCATCCTTCTGGCCACGACCACACTGGGCGTGCTGTCGGTCTCGGGCACGGGCCCGACCACTACTCCCGCCCGGCCCAAGGACAAGGTGGTCGTGGATGCGGCCACCGAGGAATTGCTCAAAGGCGCCCAGCGCTATCTGGCCTCCCGGCAGAATCCCAACGGTTCCTGGACCGTGCAGGATGATGAGCATCCGCTGGCCATGACGGCATATACCGTGATGGCGTTGCTGGCCACCGGCAATCTGCCCAACGAGGGTGAATATGGCAAGCACGTTCAACGCGGCGTGGATTTTGTGTTGAGCTGCGCCCTGCCCGAAGGTTATTTGAATTCGGAAAAAACCACCAAGGGTAGCAAGAAATCCAACATGTATGATCACGGCATCGCCACGATCATGTTGGGTGAGGTCTACGGCCTGACGCGCGACCCGAAGGTCAAAACCACGTTGGAAAAATCCATCAAGTTGATTATCGGCGCCCAAAACCAAGAGGGAGGTTGGCGCTACGAACCCAAACCGAGCGGCGCGGATATTTCCGTTACGGTGCTTCAGGTTGTGGCCTTGCGCGCGGCTAAAAATGCCGGGGTCGATGTCCCCCAGAAGACGATTGACCGTGCCATTGCGTATGTGAAATCGTGCTACGACAAACCCTCGGGGGCGTTTACCTATCAGCCGCGCAACAATCAACCGGGTTTGGCCCGGACGGCGGCGGCAATCTATTCCATTCAGGTCTGCGGGATTTATGACGATCCCAAAATCACCACCGCTGTGGACTATCTGCTGAAGGTACTCAAAGACCCCAAGAGCCGCGCGGATACATCGTGGCTTACGTATGGTTATTTTTATGCCGCGCCGGCCATGTATATGGTCGGCGGGGAATCATGGGAAACCTGGTATGGTCTGGTGAATAAGACGCTGAAAGACAAAGCCAAGAAAATCGAAGGCGACAAGACCATGATTTATTGGGAGCAACTCGACGGCGGGCACAAGGAATTGGGGACGCTCTATGCCACCGCGGTTTATACCCATGTGCTGGCGTTACCGTATCACTATGTTCCGCTTTACCAGCGCTAAGCGCTGTCTTTGACCCCGCCGGGTGACTAGAATAAGAGCAGCCAGTGCCTAACCCGCAGGAGGTCCCGATGCTCCCGAATTTTGACTTCATACTTCGCAGTCCCGCCTTTACCCAAGGCACCCGCATCCCCACCCGACACACCGGCGATGGCGCCGATCTCTCGCCCGCGCTGACCTGGACCACACCGCCTGCCGGTACTGTTAGTCTGGCCCTGATCTGCGACGACCCCGATGCGCCGACGCCCGGCGCCTGGGTTCATTGGGTGATTTATGATCTTGCACCCACGCTGCGGGGCTTGCCCGAAGGTGTGCCCCAACAAATCCAGGTTGCCGGCGCTTTGACTGCCCGGCAGGGGCCCAATACCTGGCCCGATGGGCGCGTGGGTTACAACGGTCCCATGCCCCCGCCCGGCCATGGCGTACATCATTATCATTTCCAGCTTTACGCGCTGGATCGGCGGTTGGATTTGCCTCCCGGCGCGGACAAAGCCGCCCTCAAACGGGCCATGAGCGGCCATATTCTCGCCCGCACCACCCTGACGGGTACCTACGAACGCAAGGCCTGACCCAGCCCGCCGACGGTGGGGGTGGGTTTACGCCATCGGCCATGGTCGCTACCATACGTGCTACGTATTTTTGGTTCGTTAGGAATTACTATGACCCTGCGCTTGTATAACACGCTGAAGCACGAAATCGCCGACTTTGTCCCCCTGAAGCCCGGGCCGGATGCCGCCGCGCCGCTGCGCGGGGCTTCGGTGAGTCTCTATACCTGCGGGCCCACGGTCTATGATCTGGCCCACATCGGGAACTTCCGCGCGTTTCTCTTTGCCGATCTGTTGCGGCGCGTCCTGGAATTCGATGGCGCTACCGTGCAACAGGTGATGAACATGACCGACGTCGGCCACATGACCGACGATGCCCAGGCCGATGGCAGCGGTGAGGATAAAATGGCCGTGGCCGCCCGCCGGCTGAAAGAAAACAAGAAGTCCGGGGTTGCCCAGGTCGAAAATCCCGATGATCCGTATCAAGTGGCCGAGTATTTCATCACCCAATTCCTGCACGATGCCCGGCAATTGGGCCTGCGCGTGGTGGGGGACTACGATGCCGCCCCCGATGCCGCAGCCCGCGAAAAAATCATGCCCCGGCCCACGCACTACATCGCTGCGTTTATCGCCATGATCGAAAAACTCATCGCCCGCGGCCATGCCTATGTCGGCATCGATGGCGTGGTCTATTACGATATCCGCTCGTTTCCGGCCTACGGCTGTCTGTCGGGTAATGTGCTGGAACGGCTCAGCCATGGCGCTGGTGGGCGCACCGCCAGTCAGGCGGCCAAAAAGCATCCCGCCGACTTTTTCCTCTGGAAACCCGATGCCCGTCATCTGATGCGCTGGCCGAGTCCCTGGGGCGAAGGCTATCCCGGCTGGCATATCGAATGTTCCGCCATGGCCACGCAATTGCTCGGTGACAGTCTCGACCTGCACACCGGCGGTGAGGACAACATCTTCCCGCACCACGAGTGTGAAATCGCCCAGAGCGAAGGCGCTACCGGCCACCCGTTTGTCCGCTATTGGCTGCACACCCGCCACCTGATGGTGGACGGCACCAAGATGAGCAAGAGCAAGGGTAATTTCTTCACCATCCGCGATCTGCTGGCGAAAGGTTTCCAGCCGGTGGTGATCCGCTATGCGTTGATTACCACGCGTTACCGCGAGCCCATGAACTTCACGCTGCAAGGGCTGCACGATGCCGCTGCCGGGGTAACCACCTTGCGCGATCTGGCCGCGCGTTTGGAAGCCACCCCCGGCTGGGCCGAAGCCAAGCCGGTGAGTGCCCCGGAAGATGTTACTTTGATCAACGATTTCCGCACGGCGCTACACGATGATCTCAATATCGCCGGGGCGGTGGGGGCAGTCTATACCTGGGCGACGAACCTCAGCAAACAGCGCAAATTCCCCCTCGACCGCGCTGCGGCCGCGCTGGCGTGTCTGCGGCAGGTGGATGGTGTGCTCGGCGTGGTTTTCACCCCGCTGTTGATGCCCGATGCCGCCACCGAGACCCAAATCACTGCCCTGATGGCGCAACGCACACAGGCCCGTAACGATAAAGATTGGGCTCGCTCGGACACCTTACGCGGCGAACTCGCCGCCCTGGGGGTGATTGTAAAAGATACTCCCACCGGCGCCACCTGGACCCCGCGCCTGGCCCCCAGCGCCTGACGCGATCCACCTCATAACCGGGATGATTTTGACGATCTGAAGGTTTGGTGGTATTGTTGCTGCGCGTGTTGACTCTTACTGGCGTGCCGTCCCCGCTGGCCGTGGAGCAAGATATGCCCTATCCACATGGTTACTGCTTTGACTTTGGCTGCAAAGCTATTCTGGGTTGGGCACTGCTCATTGGATTGGCCGCCTGTGGTGAGGATCCTACACCCGCGCCGCTACCTGCCATACCCCGAGCTGCGACCATGCCAGCCAGTCACCCGGCCACACGTAAGACCACCCCTGCATACACCTACTTGACGCTACCTCAGGAGCACATGAGGGCGGTGGTGGCGTTGCTGAAGAGGGCGGAAACGGAGACCGAAGCCATGACTGATCCTGACCTTAAAGATCAGTCTTACCGGGCCATTATCGGCCAGTATGCCTTGGCGGGAGAGGTTGCCGCCACCCGGAGGCTGGCGGTCAAGGTCAAACCGCACGATGGTCAGTTTCTGTTTTTTAGTTATCAAAATCCGCAGGCCTTCGTAATTTCTGCCATGATTATGGCCGGGCAGGTTGAGCAGGCCAAAGAGTGTGTTGCCCAATTGTCTTATCCCAATGATCGTGGGGTGGCCACAATTAATAATGAATTCATCCGTATGGACCTGTATTTTCAGTTGGTGGTTGCCCAGGTCCGGGCCCGCGACCTTACCGGTGCCAAAGCCACGGCCGCCATGATGGTCGAGGGTTCGGAACGTACCGAGGCGTATGACATCATTGCCCAAGCCCAAAGTCGGGTCGGTGGTGTCGCCGGGTCCGAACTAATCATACCCCTAGAAATATGTCCGAGGTGCAGTGCCGTGCACACGTATACCGAGACAACGGAGGCGCGGCCGCCTGTGGCCACGGCCATGATGAACACGCAAGAACATGCGGTCGCTGCCACCTCGACGGCAGATACCATTGCCCAAGCCGAAGCTCTGATCCGCAAGTATCACCCGGTACAAAAAATCTATTCCGGCATCCACCAGTGAAGAAAAGCGCTTATGTATCTAGTACCGCCTTCAGGCGGTTCCGGTGCGGCGCCGCGAGTCATCGCCTGAAGGCGATACTACGTACGTCATAAATCATATGATTTTTCGATTTCTTCCACCATTACGCGCCAGTCGAAGCGCCGCCAGCACCAGTCTCGTCCCGCTTGTCCATAGCGCTGGCGCAGGTCGCCATCCGCCAATAATTCACCCACACCGCGGGCCAATAGTTTCTGGTTCCCGGTCGGTACCAAAACCCCCGTACGCCCCGGCTGACATACTTCCGCCGCACCGTCGCAGTCGTAACTCACCACCGGCAAGCCACTGAGCAGCGCCTGGGGCAGCGCTCGCGCCAGGCCTTCGCGATAACTCGGATGCACCAGCAGGTCCGCCGTTTTCAGCAGCGGGGCAATCCGGGCGGGGGGGACCAGTCCCGTCAAGGTGAAGCGATCCTGCCAACCCTGACTGCGGATGTGCGCTTCGAACCGCGCGCGATACACACCATCACCAATCCAAAGCCAGTGGGCCTGCGGATACGCAGCAAACAGTTCCGGCGTCATGGCCAGCAAATCATCATGCCCCTTGAGCGGTTGCAGTCGGGCCACCACGGCCATGACCAGCCGGTCGGCGGGGATGCCCAATTCCTGCCGCATGGCTGCACGCGTGGGTGCATCGGCCAGAAACGGCTCCACTTCCATCCCGCTGTAGACCGTGGTGAATTGCCCTTCATAACCCACACCCGCCGCCCGGGCCTGGCGCGTCATGGCGTCGGCCACGCAGAGAATATGATCACACCGCCGCGCCGCCCAGCGTTCCAAGCCTACCCACAACTTATTCATCCAGCCCGCCTGATACGGATGAAACGGCAGGCCGTGAATGGTATGGATAACGCGCCGCACCCCCGCGGCCCGCGCTGCGGCCCGGCCAATAATCCCCGCCTTCGACGAGTGCGTATGCACCACCTCGGGCTGCAACTGACGGCACCAGCGTTTGATGGCCCGATACGCCATCAGATCATGCCACGGATGCGGATTGCGCACCAGATGGGGACACACGATCACCCGGTACCCCTCACTTTGCGCCCGCTCCAGCAGCGATCCTTCCGGCCCCAGACTCGGCCCGGTGATTAAAATCACTTCATGGCCGCGTTCGTGCAGCCCCCGGCAGGTCAGGAGCGTGTTTTCCTGCGCTCCGCCCACCACCAGCCGGGTAATGATGTGCATGATCCGCATGGTTATTCCTCCCCCGCGTCGGCGGTCTGCGCATCATCGGGGGTGCCCAATTCGATCCATTGCAGACACAGCCCCTGCGGCGGGGCGGTCGGCCCGGCCTGCTGGCGGTCTTGGCTGGCGATAATGGCATCAATGCGCTCGGGTTCCCAGTGGCCGCGGCCGATTTCCAGCACGGTCCCCACCATGGTGCGCACCATGTGGTACATAAATCCGCTGCCGATCACGCTGAACATGACCAGCGGTCCGCGCCGATGGATAGAGCAGTCGTAAATTGTGCGCGTGGTATTGGGCCGGTGGTCCTGACAGCCGCGAAACGCGATATAGTCGTGGGTCCCCTCAAAGTGTCGGCAGGCGGCCTGCATACGGGCGATATCCAGCGGCCGGTAATAGTGATAGCAATACGCCCGGTTGAACATGGGCCGGTCGGGACTGTTCCAGATCAGATAGCGATAGCGCTTCCGCCGCGCGGGATGCACATCAAACCCCAGCGGTTGGGGTGTGATGTCCCGCACCAGAATATCTCCCGGCAGGCGGCTGTTGATCGCCCGGCGCATGCGCAGCGGGTCCAGCGTCGTATACGCCTCCATCCGGGCCAACTGGCCCCAGGCATGGACGCCGGTATCGGTGCGCGAGGCGCCATGAATACCTACGGGTTGGTTCAAAATCCGGCCCGCAGCCTGTTCCACCTCGGCCTGGACCGTGGCCACCCCATTTTGGCGTTGCCAGCCATGATACTGGGTGCCGTCATAGGCAATCGTCAGGCAGAAAGTTTGCAGCGGGGCCGTATGCATGCTGTTATTGTGGTGATTTATCGCCGGGGGGCAAGTGGATTGCATTCCGGCCGGGTGGTCGTATCATCATGCTATGGAAAAGCCCGCATCCATAACCCCGCCCCCGCGGGCCTATCACGTCATGACCAAGCCGATTGGTCCGATCTGTAATCTGGATTGCCGATACTGCTTTTATCTGGAAAAAGAGGCGTTGTATCCCGGTTCCACCCGCTGGGCGATGAATGAGGCCCTACTGGAACGCTATATCAGTGAATATATCCGCAGTCAGACGGCCCCGGAGATTAGTTTCGCCTGGCAGGGGGGCGAACCCACATTGCTGGGGGTCAAGTTTTTCCAGCGGGTACTGGAACTGCAGCGCCAATATGCCCCGCCGGGCACCAAAATTCTCAATGCCCTGCAAACCAACGGCACGTTGCTGGATGACACGTGGGGTGAATTTTTAGCCCGGGAGCAATTTCTGGTGGGTGTGTCGGTGGACGGCCCCCGGCACATGACGGACCATTACCGGGTGGATAAACAGGGTCAACCCACGTTTGACCGCGTCATGCACGGCTTGGAAGTGCTGAAGCGGCATCGGGTGGACTATAACTTTCTCTGTGTAGTCAACGATTACAACAGTCAATATCCGCTGGAAACCTACCGCTGGCTGCGCGACCACGGCGGGGGTTTTATTCAGTTTATCCCGCTGGTCGAACGCACTCAGGCCCCCAGTCCTTCCGGGGCGCCGCATTTGCTGCCCATCTGGTCGGCCACAGGGCCGGTGGCGCCCTGGTCGGTACAGCCCGCGGCGTGGGGCCGCTTTCTGATCGAGATTTTCGACCATTGGGTCCGTCATGACATTGGTCGGACCTATGTGCAACTGTTTGATGTCCAACTGGGGATCTGGCTGGGTCTGCCCAGCAGTTTGTGTATATTTTCCGAAACCTGCGGCGCCGCGCTGGCGCTGGAACATAATGGTGATTTGTACGCGTGTGACCATTATGTCTATCCCGAGTATCGGCTGGGCAATATCATGGACCAGTCCCTGGGCGAACTGGTGAATTCCCCCGCCCAACGTAAGTTTGGCCGGGATAAAGCCGATAGCCTGCCGGCCTACTG
The DNA here is from genome assembly GCA_044344145.1 of Phycisphaerae bacterium. Lineage (GTDB taxonomy): Bacteria > Planctomycetota > Phycisphaerae > WQYP01 > WQYP01 > JBAXGE01. Next base: position 8,971 of record JBIJDM010000003.1, on the reverse strand, counting down.
TCGGCAATGTCCGGTTCTGTTTGCTTGTCGGGGGGAATGCCCCAAGCACCGCTTTATGACCACACCTGATGGTGAACCGGGTTGGAATTATTTGTGTGCCGGATATAAGACTTTTTTCTCGCATATTGATCCCTATATGAAACGTATGGCCACCTTGATCCGCCAGCACCGGGCCCCGGCCGAACTTATGGTGGAACTCCGGCGGGAGGAATTGGCCCGCACCGACGGCCCCCGGCCCAATGGTCCCTGTCCCTGTGGCAGCGGAAAAAAGTTCAAGATTTGTTGTGGATTCACGCGATAAAGACCGTAGCAGGATGTTCACCAAGGCTATTAAATTGTAAAAATGAATATTTTTTACTTGCCCGGTGCCGATGCGCAAGATATGCTTACTGCGCATGTCAGTATGCAAAGGAGAAATGTTATGCAATCGTCAAAAACCCCTTGGATCGCGGTGGCCGTGTTCAGTATCGGTGCTTTGTTGGTGGGTAACCTGACGGCCCAGAAGGCCGGTGGGGTCCCCGATACCGGCGCCTTGTTTATCTCCATGGTTGAGGAACTCAAAGGCGTTAACAAGAAACTCGACGGGCTGCAGGCCAGTCTGGATTCGGGCAAGATCACCGTCCGGGTGGTTACCGAAGAGAAGAAATAAACCAGTCTTGTAGACTGCGGACTACCGTTCTCAGAGCCGGTAGCCAGCGGTTGTGTGTAGATTACCGGCGGTCGTGTGGCCGTCATCAGTTGTACTTGCAAGAGGAGTCTTGCGTATGAAGCGTGTAAACAGAATCGTATCGCGGATGATGGCGATGGCCTTGTTTTCCATGGCGGTAGGCGCGGTATGGGCGCAGGAATCCCCCACCCCGGCCACCCAGCCTGCGGGCAGCACGGATTTGAGCAAAGCCAGCATCAAAACCACCGAAGGCGGGCGGATCGAATCCCTGTCGCTGCCGGGGCTGGATATCAATACCGCCCTGCAGGTCGTGGCCACCGCCACCAAGAAGAACATCGTGGTCTCGCGGGCCGTGACCGGCAGCGTGAATCTGACGTTGTATAACGTCACCATGGATGAAGTGCTCAATGCCATGCTCGAACCCAACGGTTTTGGCTATGTGGAAAAGGGCAACTTTGTCTACGTCTACACGCTCAAGGAAATTGACGAACAGAACAAGCGCAACCGCAAGGTGGTCAATAAAGTTTTCAAGCTCCAATATATCAATGCCGCCGATGCCAATACCCTGATCAAACCCTTGCTCAGTGATCGTGGCTTGGTGGCTTTGACCCCCATCGCCGCGCTCGGTTTGCCTTCCGGGGTGACCGATACGGGCGGGTCCACCCTGTCCAACGAGGACACGCTGGTAGTTTCTGATTTCTCCGACAATGTGGATGCCATTGTGAAAGCGCTGGCCGAAATTGACGTCCGGCCCAAACAGGTTTTGGTCGAAGCCAGCCTGTTGAACGCCACCTTGGATGACAGCAATAAGTTTGGCATGGATATCAGCATCAATGCCGGTATTGGCAGCAACAACCTGCCCATCGCCTCGCTGCTCAATGGCCAGTCACCCACGCCGCCGTTCAATAATACGGCTCTGGCCGGCAACTCTTTCAACACCGTGGCCGCCCCCGCCAAAGGTTTCACCATCGGTTATATGGGGTCGGATGTCAGCGTGATCATGAGCGCGTTGGAAAGCGCTGTGGATACCAATGTTCTGGCCAATCCCAAAATCCTCGTGCTCAACAAGATGCGCGGCGAAGTATTTCTGGGTAACGAAGACGGTTACCTGACCACCACGGTCAGCAATTCCACCACCGTCCAGAACGTGGAAACGGTCAAGACCGGTACCCGGTTACTCTTCCGCCCGTTCATCAGCGAAGACAACTATATCCGCATGGAAATCCATCCCGAAGATTCCACGGGCGGTGTCTCGCAGGTGGGTGGTACCGGTCCGGCCCTGCCCTCCAAGGTGACCGCCGAACTGACCACCAACGTGATTATCAAGTCGGGTCGTACCGTGGTTCTGGGCGGATTGTTCCGCGAACGCACCTCCAGCGACAAGTCACAGGTTCCCGGCCTGGGCAATGTACCGATTCTGGGCATCCCATTCCGCAAGAACAACGATCAGACCAAGCGTCAGGAGCTGATTGTGCTGATGACACCGCACATCATCAACGATGACGGCGCGCTCTATGCCGAAACCCAGAAGATTCAGGAAGATATCCGCCGCATGCAGTTGGGCAACCGCGCGGGTATGCTGCCCTGGGGTCGCGATCGCATCGCCCAGATGTGGTATAGCAAGGCCATGGAAGCCAAGGAAGCCGGCAACACCGAAAAGGCCGCCATGTTTGCGGATTGGGCCGTCAATGCCAATCCCAAGTTCGTCGAAGCGCTGCAGATGCGTGAAGAACTCACCGGCAAACGGATGAACGAGGCCACCACCTCCAGCATCCACAACTTCGTCCGCGATGTCGTCGCGGGCGATGCCGCCATCGCACCGGCCCCGGCCCCAGTACCGGATCCGGCCCCGGCGACCCAGCCCTGATTTCGGCCTGAGTTAATAATCAAGTTTCCCCCCTGCGGCAGGTTAACCACCTGCCGCAGTTTTTTTTATAGGGGTAGCACATACGGTTCTGCCGTTTGGGGGCCATATTAAATAGCCCATTAATAGTTCGGATTATCCTTTACTTCCCTTCGCCCCTCGCATAATATGTTCGCAACACTTTCGGCTTGCAGGAGGTATCGGTTTATGGATGCAGTATTACTGGCCCGGATTCAGTTTGGGTTGACCATTGCGTTTCACTATATTTTCCCGCCCCTGAGTATTGGTTTGGGGCTGGTTATGGTGATCCTCGAGGCCCGTTATCTCAAAACCCGCAACAAGCTGTATCTCTCCGCCGCCCAATTCTGGACCAAAATCTTTGCCCTGATCTTTTCCATCGGTGTAGCCAGCGGGATTGTGATGGAGTTCCAGTTCGGCACCAACTGGTCGCACTACTCGCGTTATGTCGGCGATGTGTTTGGTTCGGCCCTGGCCGCCGAAGGCATTTTCGCCTTCTTCCTGGAAAGTGGTTTTCTGGCCCTGTTGCTGTTCGGATGGAACCGTCTGGGTCCCAAGATGCATTTCTTTTCCACGCTCATGGTGTTTCTCGGATCCATGTTCAGCGCGGTGTGGATTGTGGTGGCCAATAGCTGGATGCAAACGCCGGCGGGATATCATATCGTCACCGATGCGGTGACCGGTTTTCAGCGGGCGGAAATCACCGATTTCTGGGCTCTGGTCTTCAACCCCAGTTCGGTCGAGCGCCTCTGGCATGTGCTGATGGGCGCCTGGCAGAGCGGGGCCTGGCTGACCATCTCGGTGGGGGCCTGGTACATGCTGAAAAAGCAGCATGTGGAATTTGCCAAGCTATCGCTCAAAGTGGGTCTGAGTCTGGCGCTGGTCGCGGGTCTGCTGACGTTGGTCAGCGGCCACAAGAGCGCTATTGGCGTGGCCAACAACCAGCCCGCGAAACTGGCCGCCTACGAAGGGCATTTCTCTGCCAGTGCCCCGGCGGGTCTATACCTGTTCGGCTGGGTGGATATGGATGGCAAACAGGTGCACGGGGTGCAACTTCCCGGCATGCTCAGTTGGCTGGTCAAGGGTGATGCCACCGCGCCGGTAACCGGCTTGGATGCCTTCAAGCCCGGTGATCTGCCTCCGGTGCAGCCTGTCTTTCAGGCCTACCACCTCATGGTGGCCATCGGTATGACCTTGATCGGCTTGAGTCTACTGGGCGTGGTACTCTGGTGGCGGGACAAACTCTGGACCAACCGCGGGGTGTTGTGGGTTATGGTCTTTGCCGTGATCCTGCCCCAGACCGCCAACCAACTGGGTTGGTTCGCCGCCGAGATTGGCCGGCAACCGTGGATTGTCTATGGTCTGATGCGTACCGAGCAGGGCGTTTCGCGCGTGGTCAAGAGTGATCAAATCATGATTTCGCTGATCCTGTTCACGCTGATTTATCTGCTGCTCTTTGCACTGTTTATCTTCCTGATGGATATGAAGATCAAGCATGGCCCCGAAGATGAACCGCTGGTCGCCCCCGGCTCGGGTGAAGCAGTTCCCTTATTACAGGGTGATCGTGCCAGCGTTTAAGGGTTTCGTGTCGTCAGGACCGTATCAGGTTGGCTGAGTACTGTTTTGGATATGAGGTTACTATGGAATATCATTGGCTGAATATCACATGGTTCGCGCTGGTTGGGGTGTTGTTCGCCGGTTATGCCATGCTGGATGGCTTTGATTTCGGCGTGGGTATGTTGCACCTCTTTGGCCGCGATGATGACGAACGCCGCATCAGTCTCAACAGCATCGGTCCGGTCTGGGATGGCAACGAAGTGTGGCTGGTGACCGGTGGTGGGGCGCTGTTTGCCGCGTTTCCGCATGTGTATGCCACGCTATTTTCGGGTTGCTATCTCGCTTTGATGTTGCTGCTGGTGGCGCTGATTTTCCGGGCCGTCTCGATCGAGTTCCGCAGCAAAAAACCCTCCCCCGCCTGGCGGAGCATGTGGGACATCGCGTTCTTTGTCGGCAGTCTGCTGGCCACGCTGCTGCTGGGGGTGACGGTGGGGAATCTGGCCTGGGGCCTGCCGGTGGACAAAGATATGGAATTCAGCGGTAATCTGTTCACCCTGTTGCATCCCTATGCCCTGCTGGTGGGCATCACCACCATCGCGCTGTTCATGATGCATGGCGCCATCTATCTGGTGATGAAGACCGAAGGCGCTTTCCATGATCGTGTCCGCGGCTGGGTCAACAACACCATCATTTTCTTCGTCATCACCTACGTCATCACGACCATGGCCACGTTGCTCTATCTGCCCCACATGGCCGAACCCTTCAAACAGTATCCTGCGCTGGGGCTGATCGCACTGGCCAATATGCTGGCCATCGCCAACATCCCGCGCGAAATTTACCATGGCCGCGATTTCAATGCGTTCGTCAGCAGTTGCTGCGCCATCGCGGCGCTGCTTACCCTGCTGGCCATCGGCCTGTTCCCCAATATGATCCGTACCACGCTGGAAGCCGGTACGAACCTGAATATTATGAACGCTGCCAGCAGCGAAAAGACGCTTTGGATCATGCTGATCATCGCCATGTGTGGTATGCCCATGGTCATCGCCTACACCGGCAGCATCTACTGGGTCTTCCGCGGCAAGGTCAAACTGGACAAGATGAGTTATTAAATTGTCGGTAGGCTGGCTTGCTTCGCTTCGGTCTGGGCGATAAAAACCATCACCAGGCTCCATGCGGCCATGGCGAAGACAAACAGCGAAAGCTGCAGGTCCGCGGGCAGGGAAAAGATCATCAGCGTCATGGGTATCCAGTAGGCCCAGGCAGGAATCAGCAGGGGGAGAACTTTGGTCAGATACCAGTGTCGGCCTAGCGGCCGCAGGGTCGGCAGAATCCGAAAGTGATTGGCTTTCCAGGCATAGACCAGAATCCAATATGGCGCGCCATACAGCGGGGTCATGAGGAACTGATCCATCAGCATTTTGCTGATGGCCGTTCCCATGCCCGTGTCATCCCCGAGCAGCACCGATAGCAGGCGATATTGGGCATCTACAAAGGCCCCGGCCCCGGCCCCGGCGAAGAAAACGGCGGTGATCAATACCTCACCCGGCGTGAGTGTCTGCCGATGGGCGCGGGGCAGCAGAAGTTTGGCCAGTTCAGGCAGAACCACGCCGGCAATGATCGTGCCCACCACGGGCTGAATCATGCCCCAGTCCTGACGCAATCGGGCCAAATACTCACAGAACTCGCGTACCAACGCCACATGAAAATAGCCCAACACCAGCACCAGTGCGGTGGCTTGCAACACCACGATCGCACGCCAATACAGCCGTATCGCCTGCAGGCCCGGCCACAGCAGGCTGCGCAGGGAAACGGGCGCGTTCGCAGGAATATCACGATGGGACATGGTGGCCTCAATGATTGGTAAAATGATCCCGCGCGGTGGTGCCGGTGTGGCTCGGAAGGGCGCGGGCCCTGCGGGGTTGGGGGGCCGGGGATATAGCAACGGCCCATTGCCTTGGTGCTGGGCTTATCAAAGTAGTTCTTGTCAATTGGCGACGCATGTTCGGACTATCCGCAGACAAGGGACGATTCCTCGGTTAATCGGGACACAGTATACCGCCAGCAGCGATAAGACGCTTTGGATTATGCTGATCATCGCCATGTGCGGTATGCCCATGGTCATCGCCTACAGATGAGTTATTAAGCCGCACACGGAAACGCCCTTCCGTTGACGGCAACATATCGGCTGTAACCGTATGTTGTCTTAACGAGGATGGTGCCCTATGCTGCGTTCGCCCCTGACTTTTGTATTGGGTCTGTTGTTTGCCGGTGCCGGTTTGCTGGCCCAGCCGGCCACTGCGCCCGCCACCCAGCCGACTACCACCGCTCCGGCCACCCAACCCACGACTATCCCAGCTTATTTCGCCGGACCCGCGGGCGGGTTTGCACGGGATGTGAAAACCGGTGCCATCAACAAAGTGCCCCTCGCCGGCGTTAAAAACGACCGCGCCTGGTTCCATCTCGCGGTGCCCAAGAATTACCAGCCCACGCAAGCCTATCCGCTGATGATCGTCCTGCACGGTGGTCCCGGGGGCAATGGCCCTGATGATATCGTCTCGTTTTTCCGCGGTGGGCTGACGGCCAAGGGGGTAATCAGTGTGTATCCCAACGCCTTGGAAAACAAACTTCTGGCTTGGAACTACCCCGAATCCGGCGCTTACCTGATTGCGCTGATCAAGCAGGTGGCTGCGACGTATCGCATTGATCCCCAGCGGATTTATCTGGTTGGCGTTTCAATGGGCGGTGGCGGGGCTTGGGCGCAGGGCGCCACCATGAATCAGATTTGGGCGGGCATCGGCCCGATTTCCGGCTGGTACCGTGCGGTTCCCGCGCCGCCGGCGGAGGGTCTAAAAGATCTGGCCATTTACTGCCTGCATGGCGAGAAAGATGAAGCCGTCACCGTGGAACGTAGCCGTCTGGCCGTCAAAGACCTGACCAAGATCGGTATGAATGTGCTGGAACTCAAAGAGCCACACAAATACAACAAAATTGGCGAGGAGAAGTTCGTCTACCGCGAAGTCCCCGGCGCGCCGCATAACGTCATGATGCCCTGGGAGCAGGGGAGTAAGGAACTGGGGCTGATGATGTCCTGGTTGCTGTGTTATCAACGGGAAAAACCCGCCGATCTCGATGCCGCCGCCAAAGCGCTGGCGGTCTGGGGTAAACAGTCCTTCAAGTGGTCGTATGATGGAGTCTTGGGCAGTTATGGCCCGGCCGTCCCCACCACAGCCCCGGCCACCGCGCCGAAAGCCCCCTGAGATGACCCTACAGTCATACGGCTGTGGATGGTAGAATAGCCCTATGACCGATGCTCCGGTAATTTCCTATCCCAGCCGTCCCATCTGGTGGCGCTGTTGGCTGGCGCAACTGCTCGCGTGGCTGCGCGTGGGCTCGGCACAGGCACTGGGTGCAGTATCCACAATTTTTTGGCTGATGTTGGTTCCGTTGGGCCTCGTGGCACTGACAGCTTGCATCGCCGAAGTTACTTTATTCGTATACTGTTTCTATGATGTCATCAAGAACGCCGACCCAAATATCATCATCAGCAGCTATTTCGCCGCCTGTGTCTTCATTTTCATTTTTAACAGCCTACTATTGTTGTTGTTTAGCATCATTGCGCTTCTGGTCGTATCGTTAGCGGGCGCATTATGCTGCGGATTGGTTATTGGCCTGCAAATTTGGCTGGATTTGGGCCGGCGCCATTTTCGCATGGGCGTGTGGTTTCTGCCCTTGGTGACGCTGTTGGGGGCGCTGTTGGTGAGTGCCTTGATCGGGGCCGTCGGGCGGTATGAATGGCCCACGCTTTTATGGTTGTTTCCCAGCCTGACGGTCGCCCTGTGGCTTCTGTTTGCCACCTTCTGGCTGCCTGTGGTGTGTGTGGATATGGGCTGGTGGATGGGGGCCAGACTGCTGGCCTGATTGCGTGGTTATCTGACCCCACCGACCCCTGTGGACAAATCTTGATCCCCGGGTCTTGCGTCCTGCCCCTTCAACCCCCAGAATGGGACCTATGAGCGACGCTTACAGCATCATCCGCCAGTGGTTACGGACCGACCAGGCCTTCGGCGTGGCCGAGGTTCCGCTGGTACTGCCCAAGCAGGTCGCCCCGGCGGCGGTGCCGCAGGCCGTGCCCCCTCGGCAGATTCCCGCCACCCCAACGATAGCAACCCCGGCACGACCATTGCCCGTACCCCCGAAACCGACGCCCGCAGCGCCGCCACCAACCGCAGCGCGTCCTGCCCTCGTCACGCGTACACCAACCTCGGCCCCACCCCCTGCGCCGCCCCCCGGCGTATCCATCATGGCCGGGCTGCATAACTCAGGAAGGGATGATATGGCCAAAAAATCGATCGCACTTCCGCCACCGCCTGCGGGCAAGATTGCCGCGCTGCCACCGTTGACGCGGGCGGAGAAAATTGCGCAGCTGGCCGCACTGGAACAGACGGTTAAAACTGATCTGGCGGGTCTGCTTAACAATGAAATTAAAAACGTCGTCTTTGGTGAAGGCGATCCCGAGGCCCCGATCATATTCATCGGCGAAGGCCCCGGCGTGGAAGAAGATATTCAGGGCCGGCCCTTCGTGGGCAAGAGCGGGCAGAAACTCGACGAGATGATCAAAGCCATGGGCTATGCCCGGCAGCAGGTGTACATCGCCAACGTGGTGAAGGTTCGCTGCGCCGCCTGGAGCGAAGTCATGCACCGCATGGTGGACCGTCCGCCCGAAGCCACCGAGGCGGCGGCCCAACTGGGTTATCTGTTCCGTCAGATCGAAATTATCCGCCCCCGTGCCATTGTCACGCTGGGCAATCCCGCACTGCACTTTTTCCTCCAACTGCAGGCGGGCATTCTCTCGGTGCGCGGCCAGT
>JBIJDM010000139.1:0-7961 GCA_044344145.1 Phycisphaerae bacterium | reverse complement strand
ACGCTGGTGACGTAGACCCCGACCTGCTAAACAAGCTCGAGGCGGAGGCAGAGGGCATCTTGGCATGGCTGGTCGAGGGCGCAAAGAAATACTTTTCCGCCGGGGGATTGCCAGAATCAGCGGCCATTGCCAACGCTACCCGACTACTGCGCGGGACCAGCACCAGCGCGGAGGCGTTTATCCAATTGCAGATTGGACGCGATCCACGGATGAAGACGTCAGGCAAAGAGATGTACGCGGCCTATGAGGTTTACTGCCTAAATGCCAAGATCACGCCACAGCCCATGAAGACGTTTAACAACACCATGCGCAACTATTTTGAGGCGGGAAAAACTGGCGACGGTCTGGTCTGGTTGGGCGTTTATGTCAAATTACAAGATGACGCAAATGACGCAAATGACGCAAATCCCATATAAGGCCCTTAGTGTGTGTGTTAGACTTCATAATATAGAAATGCACCATTTACGTCACTTCCACCACGCAAGTTTGCGCTGTATTGTGCAGGCTTGTATAATTGCCCTAGTTGGATGACGACGAACAGATTTACACGGGAGGCTTAATTATGCACTTGAGTAAACATGGCAAAGGCTGGCGGGCGGAATTCTACTTTGATAACGTGAAGTATCGCACGGCCACCCGCCGGGACAAGATGGCGGCGCTGCAATTAGGCACGGACCGCCTGCGCCGGATGGCACGCGGGGAGGCCGATTGTCTGGACCGCTTCGCCTCCACCATGAAAGCGCCCATCGGGGAGATTCTGCGGGCCTACACCAAAGAGCAAACGGCCAAAGGCCGGGACCGCAAATGGGTCTATATCTGCCAGACCACACTGGAGCGGCTATTTGCGGAGATGCCAGCGACGACGTTGGCGGACGTGACACTGCGGACGCTGACGGCATGGCGCGATCAGGTCCACAAGAGCAACTGCGTATCCGGGGAAACCAAGGTCTGCGGCCCCGGCACGGTGAACGGCTATTTGGAGCGCTGCAAGGCTTTCCTGCGCTGGGCGGAGCGGATGAGTTATTGCCCCCACCAACACGCGGCGGACGCCTGCAAGGTGGATAAACTCCCCGAGCATGAAGATATCCGGCGGGCGCGGCGGGCGTTGTCCGATGATGAAGTCGTCGGACTGCTGAACGCGGCCACCCCGGAACATCGTTTGTGCTATCGCGTCATATTGCTGACGGGTCTGCGGCGGGCGGAGGCGGTAGCGCTGCAATGGGGGGACCTGCACCTAGACGCCGTTCGTCCGTTCGTTCAGTTACGCGCGACCACCACGAAGAACGCCAAGGCCGATACCCTCCCCCTGCATCCCGACTTGGTGCAGGACCTGCGCCAACAATGGCAAGCCCACCCGGCCACCCCCTTGGCGGCGGTCCTGACGGTCCCCAGTATGGCCAACCACCGCGCCTATCTGGCGGCGGCCAAGATTGCCTACGAAGACGACCAAGGACGTCGGGCGGACTTCCATGCCCTGCGGCATACGTATATCACGAACCTGAACCGGGCGGGCGTAGCGCCTCGGATGGCCATGCAACTGGCACGGCATAGCGATATCCGCCTGACCATGAAGACCTACACGAATTTGAGCATGACGGACCTATCGGCGGCTATTGGGGATATGAGCATCCCCACCCGGACCAGCGACGACCAGCAAAGGGCCACAGGCACGGCGGACGCTACGGGGGACCTTGGGGACAATGTGGGGATAAATACCCGCCAAATGCCACACTTGATGATACCATACTGCACAAGTGTAGAGGCTGGCGATAGCGGACACACAAAAGACGGTGAACAGGCTTTAGCCAATGCTAGCAAGGCTTTGCACCATACTGCACTTATCGCAACAACTGTAAAGGGGAGTAAACGTGCCGACGGCAAGACCTCCGCGAGTAGGACTCGAACCTACAACATTCCGGTTAACAGCCGGATGCTCTACCATTGAGCTATCGCGGATCATGGGGCGATGATTCGCCGCAACTACCCCACCGGGATGGCTCCCGTGGTGTAGATTGCGTAGATTACCATGCCGGGGACGCTTGTTCAAGTCTGGCCGGAGGCATGTTGCCACGCCGCTTAAGGCTTGGTTCGACGCGGCCAGAACAGCCCAACAGCCGCAAGGGCGAAAATTGCCCCGTATATCGTAAATGACGGCATACCACCGGGCCACTTTTCCGGCGTAAACCACCCCGCAAAGCCCATGATGGTCACATGCGATCCGATCAGCACCACCACCAACACTTTGCCCCAGCCGGGACTCATGGCGTCCTGCGGCCGCAGCCATTTCCACCACGCCGCTACCGCCAGCACCCCCGCCAAAATTGCCCCTTGGCCCAACAGGCTCAATTGTCCCTGATTGGGGTCGGGCAGAAAAAACTTCTTGTAATTGCTGGAATTCAAAATACTTAACGACATGAGCACATGCAGCAGCGCCAGCGTCCCCCCGGCCTTCAGCCAAAACTGCCCCGCCACCACCTGTCGCCGATAATACGCATACGCCAACAGCGCCACACAAGCCACGGCCGCCACCGCGCAAATTTTATTACCGATAAAAACCGGTATCTGTGCGGGCGCGACACCACCAAAATAGTTATACCGTATCACGGCATACAACCCGGCCCCCAGCATCAGCAGGGAGAACTTCAACCATAGTTTTGTCATCAGCGAATCCTGACCTAAAACACACCGCCACCGGAAACGGTTTCCGGATATAGGATAATTATAGTCCAATATTGGTTCGCTACACACGGTTCCATCGCTATTTCCAGAAAACCGCGCGGCCACGCCCCGCGTCAGCAACAGCCGCAATCCAGAGTAGTTTCGTGGATAGATTCCAGCCAGGCTCAGCCTACCGTTGGCTCATACCCCCGCCGGCGTGGTCGGGTCGGTGGTATCGTTCCACCCGATGCGTTCCAAATCCGGATCGCGGTGTTCCGCGAATTGCTGCTGGAACATGCGGGCATACAGCCCATCCAACGCCAGCAATTCCTCATGCGTGCCCTGTTCCTGCACCGCGCCCTCCACCAGCACCACAATCTTATCCGCGTGCATGATGGTACTCAGCCGGTGCGCGATCACCAGCGTCGTCCGCGTGCCCATCAGACTGCGCAGCGCCGCCTGAATCTGTTTTTCCGATTGGCTGTCCAGCGAACTGGTCGCCTCGTCGAGAATCAAAATCCGCGGGTCCGCCAGAATCGCCCGCGCGATGCTGATGCGTTGCCGTTGCCCGCCCGACAGCCGCCCGCCGCGCTCGCCCAGATGCGTGTCGTACCCCTGTTCCATTTCCATAATAAAGTCATGGGCATTGGCCAGCTTCGCCGCCGCCTGAATCTGCTCCAGAGTCGCATGGCGCAGGCCATAGGCGATATTGTCGCGCACCGTGCCGTCGAACATATACACATTCTGCAACACCAGCGCCAACTGCCGGCGGTAATCATCGCGCTGGTACCGGCGGATATCCACCCCGTCCAGCGTGATCCGCCCCGCCTGCGGGTCGTAAAACCGCGCCACCAGATTGCTCAACGTCGTCTTGCCCGAACCACTCGGCCCCACCAGCGCCACCGTCGCCCCGGCGGGAATCTCCAGCGTGACATCCTTCAGCACCGGCCGGTCCGGCGTATAACTGAACGTCAGATTTTCCAGCCGTACCTGGCCCGCGCACGTCGCCAGCGGCAGGGCATCGGCCGCATCGGGCATATCCGCAGGCTGCTTGAGCACATCCACCACCCGGTCCAGCGCGCCCAGATTCTGTTGCAGGTTCTGCATGGATTCGATCATGCTTGTCACCGGCCCCAGCAGCAGCAGGATGTAACTCTGGAACATCACCAGATCACCCATCAGCAAATCCCCGCGCACCACGCGCACCCCGCCATACCAGAAAATCATCAGACTCGCCCCCGGCACAAACACCCCCCACCCCGTGGACAGCCAGCGGGCCAGAATGCTGGTGAACTGCTGCTTGCGGATCATGGTGTCCTGCGCCAGCCCGAAATTCAGTTGCTCGGTGCGTTCCCGCCGGAACGACCGCACCACCGCCACCCCACTGTACGTATCCGTCAGTCGCGCCGATAACAGCGCCTTGTCATCCTGAATATTCCGCCACATCGGCCGCAGCCGCCGGAACAGCCACATATGAATCAGCAGCACCGGCGGGATCAGCAGCGCCGCCCCCACACTCAGCCGCCAATCCGTATACAGCAGCAACCCCACCACCCCACCCACCCGCAGCAGCGCGTTAAACGGATTGATAATCGCATTCTGCACCCCGCCCACCACCTGATCGGCATCGCTCATGATCCGGCTGACAATCCCGCCCGTGCGGTAGTCGGACAGTTGCTTGATGGACAGGCTCATCAGATGGGCCATCAGCCGCTGGCGCAGCGTGCCCGCCAGCCGGAAATTCAGCCGCTGCACCGAAATCATCCGCAGCCACTCCATCCCCACACCGAGCAGCGCGGCCCCCGCCATGACAAAGCCCAGCCAATGCAGCGACCCACCCGGCGTATCCGGCAGATACTCGCGCCACGCCCGCAACGGCGGATAATCCCCCAGACTTTTGCCGGGGACGATATAGTCAATCAGAATCTTGATCGCCAGCGGCGAAATCAGCGTCACCACCGTGCCCAGAATAACCACCAGCAGCAACAACCCCACCGCGCTGTAATACCCGCGCAGAATCCGGGCATATTCCTGCAACAATCGCCCGCGTGTAAGTTTGAATTCATGCGGCTGGGCATTGTCGCGGTGCCGGCCAAAACCCATCGGCACCGGCGTGTGGTCATTCTTGTCCCGAAACCGGGACATCTCCAACTCACCCGCCTTCATCTTGCGGCGAAATATATTGAACCGTTTGCGACTGGATTCCATGTTAGCCTAACGCTCCTGCATGGATTGTATGACGTTTCGCCCCCCAATGCGCGTCCCCACGGGCATTTTGCCCGTATACGCGTCCGTCCGTGCATCGGTCCCAATCCATTTACCCAATCAAGTCATCCAATTCATCCACCAAATCGCCGAAGTGGGCAAGGGTGGTATTGACGGGGCCGGGTTTTTCCATATCCACGCCAGCGCTGCGCAGCAGGTCCAGCGGCCATTGGCTGCAGCCGCCCCGGAGGAAGCCCAGATAGGCGTCGAGTTCGCGTGGTCCGCCCTTGAGCACGCGCTGGCTCAGGGCCACCGCCGCCGACAGGCCGGTGGCGTATTTGTAGACATAGAAGGCATTGTAGAAATGCGGGATGCGCAGGCATTCCAATTCCAGTTCCGGGTCAATAACAAAGCCGGGGCCAAAGTATTGTTCCAGCAGGCCGCGATAGGCCTTGCGCAGACATTCCACGGTCAGCGGCTCGCCCTTTTCCACCAATTCGTGGCTGATTTTTTCGAATTCCGCGAACATGGTCTGGCGGATCACGGTGCCACGGATTTCATCAATCGCGTGATTGATCAGTAGCGCGCGGGTATGCCGGTCCTTCGCCTGCTCCAGCAGATGCTTGAGCAGCAATTGCTCGTTAAAGGTGCTGGCCACCTCCGCGACGAAAATGGTATAGCCGTAATACTGGTACGGCTGGCTGCGGGCGGAATAATACGTGTGCATCGAGTGGCCCGCTTCGTGGGCCAGCGTAAAGACATGGTCCAGCACGGTGGGCTGGTAATTCATCAGGATATAGGGCTTGCCCACAAAGCCACCGCTGGAGAACGCGCCGGAACGCTTGCCCTGATTGGGATAACGGTCGCACCAGCGTTCGCTGGTCAGCCCGGCCTGCAGCACCTTGGTATATTCCGTCCCCAGCGGCGCCAGCGCTTCGGTAACCATGCGCACGGCCTGATCCCAGGGATATTCCTGCTTGGATTGTTTGACCAGCGGCACATACGTGTCATACATGTGCACGGCCTTCAGCTTCAGAGCCTTCTGGCGGAGTTTGATATACCGGTGCATGGCCGGGAAGTTTTTGTGCACAGCATTGATCAGACTGTCATAGACCTTGACGGGGACATTGTCGGCGAACAGACTGCTGGCGCGGGCGGACTCGTAACCACGGGCGCGGGCATAAAATACATCGCGCTGCACGCCGGTGTGATAGCTGGCCGCGAGGGTATTTTTGTGCGCTTCAAACTGGGCGTAGTAGGCATGAAAAGCCTCTTTGCGCACCCGCCGGCTGGGGGATTGCAGGAATTTACTGAAGCTGGAATGGCCCAGTTCCACGGAAACATTTTTCTCGTCCTTGATCACGCCCCACTTCAAATCGCTGTCGTTAAGCTGGCTGAAAATCTGATTCGCGCCGCCGGCCATCTGCCCCGACATGGCCAAAAGCTGCTCTTCGCGGTCGCTAAGGGTGTGGGGCTTGTAACGGATGATGCGGCTCAACGCCAACTTCCAGTCGGCCAATTCCGGCGCGGCCAGATAACCATCCAGCGTAGCCTGCGGCAGCCCCAGCAACTCCGGGCGAATCCAGGCGGTGGCTTCCGAAGCCTGCGTCGCCACATGCATGTAACGCCCCTTCATCCGTTGATAGGTGGAGTTGGCCTGATCTTCGGCAGTTTTCAGGAAGGCATAGTTGCCCAGCCGTTCGGCCAGTTGATCCACGGCGCTGTCCAATTGCAGCAGCGCCAGCACACTCGCCGCGCCGTCACCCAACCTACCCTTATACGCGGCAAACTCGCCGATCCGCTTGGTGAAGACCTTGAAATCCTTTTCCCACGCGGCATCACTGGCGTACAGACTGCTCAGGTCCCACATATCGGCGGGGTTGATCTGGCTGCGGGGTGGAATCGAGACAACTTTGGCCATGGGTAAACCCTTTGCGAAAAAATATATTGGTTGGGATTATGTTGCCGTCGGCCCGCGATACACACAATAACTGGTGCAAGTTTCGTGGATTTTCAGTTCCGCCAGACCCGGCAGCTTGGGTTTGAGCCGGGCCCAGATCCAGACCGCCAGATTTTCGCTGGTGGGGTTTTCCAGACCGGGGATGTCGTTGAGGTAACGGTGATCAAGCTGATCATCGATATCCGCGAAGGCGTCTTTCAGGGCGCCAAAATCCATCAACCACCCGGTGGCGGGGTCAATGGGGCCGCGCACCAGCACATCCACGCGATAAGAGTGGCCGTGCAACCGCCGGCACTTGTGCCCCGGCGGGACCATGGGCAGCAAATGGGCCGCTTCGAAATGAAACGACTTGACCAATTCGACGATAGCGGGCGTTGGGCTCATGGGGGAATTGTACCCCATCCGGTTTTAGCTTTCATCTGGGGCTTTAATCGGCCCCCCGGGTCGGATACCATAGAGGTATGAATATCGCACTTATGGGTTATCGCGGCTCGGGTAAGACCACCTTTGGCCAGTATCTGGCTAAAACGCTGGGCTGGGAATTCGTGGATACCGATCAACGCATTTGTGCATTGGCGGGCGAGAGCATCGCGGCCATCTTTGCCCAGCATGGCGAAGCAGGCTTCCGGCAGGCGGAAAGCGATGTGGTAAAAAGCCTGGAAGGCCACACCCGCACCGTGATCGCACTCGGTGGCGGCGCGGTGTTACGGCGCGAAAATGTCGCCAGTTTGAAACAACATGCCCACCTGGTCTGGCTGGACGCCCCGGCCGAGGTGCTATACACCCGCATTCAGGCCGACCCGACCTCGCAGGCAAACCGTCCGAATCTAACCACCCAAGGGGGATTGGAAGAGGTGCGGCGGTTGCTGCAACAACGCAATGGTATCTATGCCGCATGTGCGGATCTGCGGGTGGATACCACACAGCCGGATGCGGCAGGATTGCTGGCTGCGGTGTATGGACGGTGGCCGGAATTGCAGCGGTAATTGGGGCGCAAGCTAAAGGTGCATCCGATATTTCCGGGAAGCTTTGGGGATTCTGCCCCAACGGGGCAATATTTGTATAGCCCAGGGCAACGCCCTCGTTGTTCCACACAAGTTATAGCATAATAGTATCATACGGTAGTAGGCAACCCAAG
>JBIJDM010000085.1:0-10534 GCA_044344145.1 Phycisphaerae bacterium | reverse complement strand
TCACCGGGTTCAGGGTTGTTTGGGCTTGGCAGGTTGGGTCGCCGCCGGCTGCGTGGCGGCCTGCGTCGCCGCCGCCTGGTTACGCCGGATCACTTCGGCATAATACACCGACAGTTGCGGATCAATGATATTCAACTGGGCATTGCCCACCAGCGAACGCAGGTGTTGTTCAGCCCACTGTTTCTCGACGTTTTCCACCACCGCCGCGCGGAACTTGGTCTTCATGGCGTCGGTCACGTTGTCAACCCGCTTGATGCGCTTTTCAATCTGGAACACCCGCACGCCCCCGTCCATCGGCACGCCCGCGGAGAGTTCAAAATCCTTCAGCGGATTGGCGCTGGTGAACAGTACATTCTTGACCGCAGGGACCAGACCTTCGGCGGATTCGGGAATGGTGACTACTTCCACCGGCCAGTTATATTTGGTGGCCGCTTCGCTGGCGCTCAACTTGGTTTGTTCGGTTTCGCGCCGTAGCAGGGTGGCGCCTTCCAGCGTGCCCACATTGATCACGCGCACCTGCAACTTGGGTCCATACTCGGCCTCCTGAGCCTTGGCAAAATCGGCTTCGGTCAACTTGACCTTGTCCTTGGCCAGCGCCCGCAAACCCGCGGCCTTCTGCAGCCCCATCTGGAATTCCAAAAAGCTGACATTCTGACGTTGCAAAAGCTGGTTCAATGCGGCATCGTGCTGCGCCTTGGGAATCCCCTGCGCTTCAAAGCTCGCGGTCACGCGATCCAGTTCCGCCTGCATTTCCGGTTGCCCGATCGAGATCCCCGCCGCCACCGTGGCCTGCCGGACCAGTTCCATTTCCAAAACCTGTTCAAACATGCGCGGCCCATGAATGGCCATCAGCAGTTCAAAGAAACGCGCCCGGTCCACACTTTGACCATTGATCGTGGCCAACACCGGATTCGGTGCCGGCTGAGTGGCCGGGGCCGTAGCCTGGGCCGAGACTCCCGCTGTCAACGCCATACCCGAAACCAATGCCAACGCTCCGCACCACTGAGATAACTTACGCATGTTCATAATGGCTCCTTTCGCCTAGAGTAACGCACCATTATCCCCTAGATTACGCAAAACGAAAAGCGCCGAACATCGGGAGGATAATATTCTGTTATTTGTCACCATATCCCCGGAAGCCGGGCTGACATGAAGTGCCTGCTATTATACGCCCTTGGGCCCGTTCGGTTTAACCTCGGCCTCAAATTTACTCCGTCCCGCCTGCAACGCCGCCAACGCCCGAATCCCGAAAAACAGGCCCAAAGCACACAACCACAGGCCGATTACCGCTATACCCGCCAACCACTGCCGATTGCCCAATAATGCCCCGGCATCGTACACAAACAGCCAAAACAGCCCCATCAGCATCAGCCGTCCACCCAGTTCCCGGGGACTGTACAATCCCCGCCGATACACAAATGTGTATAACAACGCCCACAACAGATACGCCCCCGCCACCAGCGCCGGGCCATACAACAAGCCCCAATTCATCGGGGTCAGCCCACCCCGCCAGTACATCAACCCCACAAAAAACCCGTTGACCCCCACCAAGCCCGCTACCGTCATCAGTCCATCCCACTTGCCCAGCCGCGGGCGCTTGTGTTCCAGCCGGTAACACACCACGCTGATCAGCAGCACATGCGTAAACAGGAACATGGGCAAAAACATCGCCTCCGCGTGGACATTGCCGATCAGACAATGCACCGCCCGGATCAGCCCCAGCGTCAACAGCCCCAGCGCCCCGAAATATTTCGTCGCGGCGTCATAAGCCACAATCAGACACACCGTCAGCATGGTCAGCAACATCCCCCACGGCACCCAGGCATGCCCGCCGATAATTTCCCACATACTCAAAAGCACACTCGCCGACAGGCTCAACATCAGCAGCGCCACCCCCACCACCAGCGCCGTGCGCACCCCCAGCCGCCCGCTGGGCAAAGGCCGGCGCGGCGCCAATACGCGGTCCCGCCGCACGTCCATCAAATCATTGAGCACCATTCCAAAACCATACAACCCCACCGAAATACACCCCAGCAGCACCATCCGCCCGATCGACCCCACCCAGCCGTAACGCTCCACTGCGCCCAGCGACCCCGGCGCGGCCAGCAAAAATACCGCCCACGCATCCGCCACCGCCGTAAACGCCAGCGCGGCCCGGGTCAGTTGTAATAATGCCAACAGGCGAAACATACAGGCTCCCGATCGTCGGCCACTGATTCGTAACTTATACCGTCTTTATGCCCGATGGCGCCGCGAAAGTCCAGCCTATTCCGGCATTATTCCCGCGTCGGCGGGGTTTTATCCGCCGTCTCGGCATCACTCCGCTGCCACGGCCGCAACAACTCCGGCACCCAGTTCATCCGCGTGGTCATCCCCACAAACTGCGTGATGTTATTATAGACATCCCCCACCACATAACGCACCACCACCCGCCGGCTGGTGGTTTGCACATCGTGCACCCGACTCAGCAGGATCAAATCCGAAAACAACCGCGGCGCAAATGCCATCAGCATCACCAGATGGTAATGGTTCAGGTGCAGATACCACACTGTCCCAGGAAACAGATCAAACGTCACCCCATGCAACGACTTGGCGATCAACCCCGCCGTGATGCCCCCCGCCGCCCCGGCCAGATTCATCACCACCGCGCCCACGGACTGATACCGCGGCCCGCCCGACTTGGTAAAGCCCAGCATCAGGTTGAAATTGGTCACTTCCTGGCCGGCAAAGAAAAAGCCGCCAAAAATCTGCGCCACAATCCCCAGCGGAATCCAGTCGGGCTGCAAGATCGCCCAGAAAATCCAGCTCAACGAATGCACCGCCGCCGACACGAAAATGATCGCCCGCTTGGAATAGCGGTCTATCAACCGGCCCCAGATCGGATAACCGCAATACTGGCCGATATGAAACGCCAGTTGCATACAGACGATCGTGGCCAGAACCGGGTGGGTATTATAAAAATTGGGCGCCACCTGGGCGCGTTCCTGCAACAGGCCCGGCACAAACTGCCACAGCAGGGCGGCAAAAAATAAATTGGAAAAATTGAAGCCCATCATGTACGTCAGATAGCGGCGGAAATTACTGTCGCGCAAGGGCCGGAGCAAGCCCTGCAACACCGGCTCTTTGGGGGCCGGGCGCATCGGCGGCTCCGGAATACCCAAAAATACCACAATGTCATACGCCCCCGAAATCCCCGCCACCACAAACACCAGACTCAGTGTAAACACCAGCGGTGATAGCGGCTGTTTCATCCAGGGCATCTGCATAAAATCCGCCACGGTCCGGGTCGTCTGATAAAACCAGCCCAGGGGATTCTGGGCAGAATCCAGTATCACCCCCATCACCACCAGCGACAACGCCCCCACCGATAGCCCGATCCGGCTGCGCAAGGAAAAATATTTCCCGCGAATCCGTTCCGGCACCATATCGGCCACCCAATTAACCCAGTTCTGCCCCGAAAAATGCCCCAATAAATTCGAGACAATCAGAATCACCAGCATCGTCACCGCCGCCGGCTGGTAATCCGGCGGTAACACCCACGGCAACAACCCCATCACCGAGTACATGCTCCGATGGATGATCATGCCCACCAGAAACGGCAGCTTGCGACTGCCGTACCATTGCGTGAACAAAGCCCCGGGAATCTGGGCCATCACCCCGATAAACCCCGCGGCCGTCAAGACCCCCAGCAACAGATCATCCTGCTTGAAGTGATTGATCAGCTTGGTGGCGGCGGGCCCGTTGGTGGTGAACATCCACAACGCTCCAAAACACCACGCATAGGTCATCAGCCACATACTGCGGCGCAACACCACGCCGTGGACAGCCCGTTGGCTGGTATGTTGTGCTGGGCGCTCGGCGCGCTCGGGTTGTAACGGGGACATGGTCGCACACTTACGGTAGGGTTATAACATCTCGCTTCATATCCCAATATGCTAACGATGTCCCCAAAAAGAGCAAATCCCCACCCTATTTTCCCTCATCCCGGCCCGAACCGTGCCACCGTTGCCCAGATGCATCAGCGCATGATACTACAGGCCTAAATAAAGCGGACTCACCTTAATTCCGCACGATTCCGCAACCGCTTCCCTTGCCCAAATCCACAACACTTCTATCGCATACACGAATAAACTGTATTTTTAAAGCTACATGATAATATCGCGATAACGAATCGTACGAATTGTGTATTGACTAGCGCGTTTAGTGTCGGATAGACTAAATGTATGAGAATGGGAGCGGGTTCATGTCCAAACCGTTCCCCCGTCAAATGCGTACGAGAAATGTGCGGTATAATTGTTGGTGTAGATCGCACGGTGCCAAGCGTTTCGCAAGGAGTCTGACCATGACCAGAAATATCCATCGCGCCTTTACCCTGATCGAAATTTTGATCGTGGTGATTGTGTTGGGTCTACTCGCGGCCATCGTGGTTCCGCAGTTTGCCAACACCACCAGTGATTCGATCATTACCAGCACCCAGGCCTCCCTCAGCACCGTACGGGCCCAGATCGAATTGTTCAAACTGCAACATGCCGACCACTATCCGGAGTTTGCGGAAAGCACCGACGGTTTGACGGCTTGGAATATCCTGCTGATCAAGTCGGATGTGAATACCTTTGCGGCCACCTCTACCTCTGTGGCCAATGGCAACTGCGGGCCGTATTTTCATAATCCGCCGATGAATGCGCTCAACAACAAAAATGGCATTCTCTTGTCCACCACCATTACCGGCACCGCCAACGGCTGGAGTTGGGATCCCAATACCGGCCAACTGCGGGCAATCATTCCCAGCGGCTGGGCCTCCGGCAAGGCACCGTATGCGGTGGGCACCACGACCATCGACAGCAAATACATCAACGATTTCATCAAGTAACAGCCCTCACGGCCGGGACGTGGCGGTGGCGGGTTGACTGGCGGCCTGGGTGGCTGCGCGGGCGGCCTTGGCCTTCCATTTTTCCGTGAACAGTATATGGACGCTGGGCTGTTCGGACTGGGCCAGCCGTTCGTACACGACCAGACTTCCGTTGGCGAGTTCGATTTCATCGTTATAAAAATGGGCCCAGGCCACATCCAGATAAACTTGAATATAGGTGGGTCTAAGTTCCAGCGTATGATTGAACAAGATTACCGCGTCGCGATAATCTTTGTTGAGCATGGCGATCTGACCGAGGTAATAATAGGATTTTTCATGCCAAGGGAACTCATGGATTGTGGTCTGAAACTCCTTCATGGCCTCATCGTTACGATTCAAGTTATAAAGTATCGTGCCGCGCATGGCATGGCCCAGATGATAATCAGACTGTAGTTCCAAAGCTTTATCGGCCGCAGTCAGAGCCTCTTCGCGCCGGCCAACATTATTCAGGCATCCGGCATAATTGACCCAATTACGGTGGTTAAACGGGGCCTTGGTGGCGTTATCGCCCCAGTACGTCAAGTTGTCCACATAAACCCGGTTGCGCAGCCACGTTTGCATACTCAGTAACGACACCACCAGCAGGATCAGCATCCCCGCGCCCAGTTTGCCAAAGCGTTGCCACCGCGCCACATGCCCGAAGCGCTGGAGCAACCAGTAGACCCCAAATACCACCACCACAATGACCATCAGCGAGGGGAAATACATGCGCTTTTCAGCAATGGTTTGATTGACCAGCGGGACAATACTCGAACTGGGCGCCAGTATCATAAAAAACATCAGCGTGACAAACGCCACCCAGGGGGCTTTTTTCCAGCACGCCAAACCCGCCAGACCCAGCAGCCCCAGCGCAATCCCGGCCGACCAATAGCGCCACGGGTTATTTTCGATTGGGTAACCATAATCCCCGATTAAAGGAGTGGGCCAGAACATCAGTTTCAGGTACAGCCAAATAGCGATGACCTGAGTGCGCAGATAATGGTACCATTCCATACCAAAGCCAAAGCCCGCGGCATTACCACGGTTACCGCCAGTGCTGATGACAATCCCCGCCAGCGCCACCCACCCGAGCACGAGCCCGGCATACAGCCACACGCGATCGCGCAGCAACTGGCGCCACGAGGTATACAGGAATGTACGGTCAAACAGGACCAGCAGAATGGGAGCCAACGCCATGGCTTCCTTGCAGCCAGCGCCGAGAATACAGCATACCGCCGCCAGTCCGGTCCAGACACTGCGCCGGTGACCGGTGGCAAAGTGGGCTTTCCAGGCGGCGACAAACATCAGCAGAACAAAAAAGGCCATCATGGATTCGGTGCGTTGGATGATGGCGGTCACCCCTTCGGTATTCAGCGGGTGGACGACCCAGAGTACTGCCGTGATCAGGGCCAGCCAGCCCGCCTGCGGACGCAGCGACCGGGCCAGCGGATAATGCCGCACCACGGCGCGGATCAAACTGTAAATCAACAGGGCATTGGCCATATGGATAAATAAGTTGAAGGCCTGATAGGAGTTGGGTATCAAACCACCCAGTGCATAGTTGATGGCCAGCGATACATTGACCACGGGCCGGTTCTGCACCGCCACACCGTAAGGTGGGGTTAATACCTGCCAGTAGGGACTGACCCAGCGAATGCTTTCATTTTCATGAATCGAGTCGAAGTCATCAAAGACGAAGGCGGCATGAAAGATGTTGCTGTAGGCCAACAAAGCCAAGCCCACAATAATCGCGATGGCCAAGGGGCCGCGATTAAGATATTCCAGCAGGGTCGTGGGATTATTTTTGCTCAGGTCCGGTGGGGGCAGGGTCATGATTCGTTTCCCGATAATACGTAAAAAGGGACACGCCGTATAAATACTTGATAGGCCGGGCCAATCACCCGACACCGCATTCTACCATAGCGTATGGGGAGTAGGGCAAGCAGGATAGTGCCGGGATTATTTTCGCCCCGCACCCGGCAGTGTGGCCGGTGGCGGTGCGGCCAGGCGCGACTGCCATGTGGGCGGGACTTTCCCGGTGGCGGTTTGATATTGCCGCAGATCGGCCAGCGCGGCGGGATGATCGCCCATCTGCCAATACATCTCGCCACGCTGCAAATACACCTCGGGGGTATCGAAGCGACCGGCGATCGCCAGCGTGA
Organism: Phycisphaerae bacterium; assembly: GCA_044344145.1. Lineage (GTDB taxonomy): Bacteria > Planctomycetota > Phycisphaerae > WQYP01 > WQYP01 > JBAXGE01. The sequence goes on along the minus strand of JBIJDM010000085.1, from coordinate 3,484 downwards.
AATAGTCCGCGGCGCTGCGGTACTGTTTATGATCCTGAGCCACGCAACCGAGGTAATACAGGGCCAGCGGCTGGCCGGGGCGCATGGCCAGACTGCGTTCTAGCAGGGCCTTTACCATATTCGGGTCTTTGCCAGCCCGATACAGGGCGATGGCCAGATATTTGTGGGTGACGGCATCGTGTCCGCCCAAGGTCACCGCGACGGCGAGTGCGGCCTGGGCTTCATCGGATCGGCCCCGATCCAGCAGGCGTATGCCGTAGTTCATCCAGCCGCGGTAGTTTTCCTGTCGGCGGAACGCGACACTTTGCCAGTAGTCCAATTCACTGAAATAGTCGCAATTGCGCAGCCAGGTCTGCCCGGCCAGCGCCAGTATCACCACGAGCAGCAACCCGCCCAAGCCCCGGTCCAGCGCGGCGGGTAGGGTGAACTTGCGTCCCAGCCAGCCCAGTAAGCCGATCACTCCGAAGACCACGGAGATGATGACCAACATGGAGGGGAAATATATGCGTTTTTCAGCGATGGTCTGGTTAATCAGCGGGATGAAGCTGGAACTGGGGGCCAATAGCAAGAGAAAGGCCAGCGTCACAAACGCCACCCAGGGGTAGCGTTTCCAGCAGGCCAGCCCGGCCAGCATCAACAAGCCCAGACTGACGCATGCGGTCCAGTAGCGCCAGGGGGTGTTTTCGATCGGATAGCCATAGTCACCCACCAGTGGCGTGGGCCAGAAGACCAGTTTCAGATACAGCCAGATGGCGCCGCCCTGAGTGCGCAGGTATTCGTACCATTCCATGCCCAGACCGAATCCGGCCACGTTGCCGCGTGTGCCACCATTGTGCAGCACAATACCTGCCAATACGATCCAGCCTAGCAGCAAGCCGGGATAGAGCCCTTTGCGTCCGGCCCAGACGGCCCGCCACGAGGGGTAGAGGAAGGTACGGTCGAAAAACACCAGTAAAATTGGCGCCAGCGCCATGGCTTCCTTGCAGCCAGCGCCCAGCACCCCGGCGAGGATGGCCAGAGTGGTCCAGATGTGCCGGCGGGTGCCGGTGGCGAAATGCGCCTGCCAGGCGGCATAGAACATACCCAGCACACAGAGCATGGTCATGGATTCGGTCCGCTGGATGATGGCGGTGACCCCCTCGGTATTGAGCGGATGGACCACCCAGAGGGCGGGGGGGATCAGGGCCAGCAGCCAGGCGCGGGACCGTAGTGCGGCGGTGGCCGGGGAATGGGTTAATACCGCGCGGAGCAGCAGGTATGCCAGACTGGCATTGGCGATGTGGACCAGCAGGTTAAACGCCTGATAGGACCAGGGGTGCAGGCCACTGAACACATAATTCACTGCCAGTGACAGATTCACCACCGGCCGGTTCTGCACGGCCACGCCGAAAGGTGGGTTTAATACCTGCCAATAGGGACTTTGCCAGCGAATGGTTTGGTTCAGATGGATGGAGTCGAAGTCATCGAAGACAAAGGTGGTGTAAAATAGGTTGCTATACGCCAGCAAGGCCAGCACGACCAGCAGCAACAGGGCGCCGGAGCGGCGCTCATACCACGGCGGGGGGGTGGCAAGTTCGGTGCGGGCGGGTTGGGGCATAAAAATCGTTCTCGTAATTCGCCAAACCGGCGTATCGCCCTTAACATGTTAACGCATGATTGGCGCGCCTTAGGATGTGAGATTTTACCATGACCGAGACCCGTATGGACACCCCCCAGCCCGCGAATGTACCCCCGCCGGTTTCCGCGCGTCGGGCCGAGGAACTTACGGCCTGGCATGCGCGCATGGCGGCGGGCTTCGATAAGCTGGCCAACCGGCCCCAAAAGTGGGGAGCCCGGTGCTATCAAAGCTGGCTGAAACATTATTTTTCGTTCCACATTCCCCCGGGCGCCAAAGTATTGGAAGTGGGCTGCCATCAGGGGGATTTGCTGGCGTCCCTGGCCCCGGCCGTAGGCGTGGGGGTGGATATCAGTGGGGCGGCGATCGCGCAGGCCCGGCAGCGCCATGCCCGGCCGGAACTGACGTTTATCGCCGGGGCGATTGAAGAGGTGGCCTTGCCGCAGGGGCCGTTTGATTACATTATCCTCGCCGACACGCTGGCGTATCTGTATGACATTGAGGCGGTGTTCCAGCGGCTGCGGCCGTTATGTCACCCCCGCACGCGGATTCTCATCAGCCATCACAGCCATTTGTGGCGGCCAATTTTGCGCACGGCGGAATTGCTGGGGCTCAAGCAAACCCAGCCGCGGGCCAACTGGTTGGCGCCCGGCGATGTGCGCAATTTGTTGCAACTGGCGGGCTTTGATGTGGTGCAGCGCGATCAGCGGATTCTGCTGCCGGTCTCCATTCCGCTGGTGTCCACGCTGCTGAACCGGGTTTGTGCGCCGCTGTGGCCGTGGAATCATGCGTGTCTGGTGAATCTGGTGGTGGTGCGGCCGGTGGTGGCCATGCCGGAGGCGACAGGGGTGTCGGTGATTTGTGCCTGCCGGAACGAGGCGGGGAATATCGCGGAAATTTGCCGGCGGTTCCCGAAATTTGACGGGCCGGCGGAGCTGATTTTTGTCGAAGGCAACAGCAAGGATGATACTTGGGGCCAGTGCCAACAGGCGCAGCGCGATTTTCCGCAGTTGGATATCACCTGTTACAAGCAGCCCGGCAAGGGCAAGGGTGACGCGGTACGGGTGGGCTTTGCCCAGGCGAAGTATCCGGTGCTGATGATTCTGGATGCCGATATGACGGTGCCGCCCGAGGATTTGCCCGCCACCGCGCGGGCGCTGGTACAGGGCCGGGGTGAGTTTATCAACGGTTCGCGTTTTGTGTATGCCATGGAAGCCCGGGCGATGCGCTTTGCGAATATGATCGCCAACAAATTCTTCGGCATGGCCTTTACGTGGCTGATGAGCCAGCCGGTCAAAGACACGCTGTGCGGGACCAAGGTGCTGCTGAAGTCGGACTGGGACCGGATTTGCGCCAATCGCGCGTACTTCGGTGAGTTTGATCCCTTCGGAGATTTCGACATGCTCTTCGGGGCCGCCAAACTGGGGCTGAAGATTATTGATTATCCCATCCGCTACCGCGAACGGGTCTACGGCGAAACCAACATCCAACGCTGGCGGCACGGGGTGTTGCTGTTGGGTATGTGCGGCGTGGCGCTGCGCAAACTCAAAATGCGGTAAAAACGTTACGGACGACCAGCGTCCACCGGCCGCGTGGCTGCCTGCGTCGCGCTTACCCGCCTTGGTATCCACCACACCCGCCCGAACACCGAATTCTCATGCACCATCGTCGGCGGCCCCAGCGCGGCCAGTATTTGCTTCGTCTGCGCGGGCCCGATCTGCGTTTCGTACAACAGCATCCCCGCAAAATCATGACTCTTAGAGCGATTGCCAAAAATAATCCCCACATCCGCTTGCGCGAAAGCGAATAATGGGTTTTAATGTTGGGCATGGCTGCTGCGTTACTCATGCCCAACGCCGAGAACTGCAC
>JBIJDM010000083.1:0-10637 GCA_044344145.1 Phycisphaerae bacterium | reverse complement strand
CGTGCCCCTCCGTGTCCTCCGTGGTTCAACTCCCCCCGTCCCATCAAGTTCATCTTAATTCAAAATCACTCGCTGCCGACTTCGCCCCTTTTTGTAAGACAAATCGGGCATGCTCGGTGCGCAGCATTTGCCACGGATTCATGTAACTAATCTGCAGCGCAACGCACACGCTGGGAATCTTAATACGGTTGATCGAGTTTTCTGGTTTTTCGTGGGTCACGACAGTGTGCCCGCCCGCAAGCGCCTGCGCCACAACAAAGTAATCTGAGCAGGCAAGAAAGCCTTGTTTTGCAGCAGGCGTGTATATCTGGTGATCGTTAATGTATTGTGCAACCTGTCCCAGCGCGCTCAGGTCGCGCTCGGTAGGTGGCACAAAGAAACCGTCTTCGCGGGTTCTGGCCCATTCTGCCAGCCTGTCTTCGCCAACCGTCAGGTCACCCCAAACGGCCCGGATACTCAACAGCCGGCGCGCCCCATTTGCGGATACCAGCCAGTCCCAAAATGCGGGGCAGAAATCCATGCCGTAATACCGATTCTTGGCGTCAATGAAGATGTCGGTATCAATCAAGTAGGCCATCAGTTGCCCCCTTGGAAGCTCAGGCCTGTATCAACGCCAACGTGGCGTCCGAGTTCGGCGAACGTGGAAACCTTTTTGCACCCGAGTAGGCGAAAGGCTTCATTGAAGGTCGAACGACCCTCAACGGTGGATGTGACCACGGCACGGGTGAAACGCGCGCTGACGCGCGCCGTGGTGGTGCGATAGTAGTCGCCACCGCCAGCTTTGGCTGCCATGATGGCCATGAGTCGCGCCACCTCGGCATGGAATAATTCCCAGAATTCGTCGTTAGCTATCCCCCCGGCGTCGCGCATTCGGCGCAGAACCACGAGCGTGCTGACCTTGAACATCCGGGCCAGGCGCTGCATTTCCATATCAACCGATGCGCTGCGGTTATAGTCGTGCGTAAACTGTTCCAATGGTACCAGTACTTCGGCAGCCACCGCATCACACCAGCGTTCCGTGGCAATCGGGGCAACATTACCGACGGTGATATCCGAAAGCGCCGACTGCCCGAGCCAGATGTGGGCCAGCTCATGGGCCAGGGTAAACATCTGGGCAGATTTGGTGTCTGCCCCGTTGATAAACACGAGCGGAGCCAATGGATCGGTGAGCGCAAAACCGCGGAACTCACCGGTATCAAGCTTGCGTGTGTTATTGCCCCCGACCACACCATTAACCATAACGAGAATACCTGCATCGTCCGCGACCTGAATAAACTGACGCAATGCGTCTTCCCACGTACTCATGTGTCGTCGGGCGGATAAATCAAAATCAAGCATGCTACGGATGGCGCGTGCAACCCCGAAGACGTTCGCCCCAATCGTGACGCTGCCGACGAACGGAAGCGGATCACTTCCGATCGAGCGGGCATAATTGCTGTACCATTCTTGGCGTTGTTGACAGAGAAAAAGCGTGTCGAGCAGGTCGGGAGAAGGCTCGTCAGGGCGCTCGCCATCGTGGGTACGAAAGTCAGGGATCGGCAGAGTTATTGTCGGTGGATTTGGCAGGAAGAAGTAGCCGAACGGAGTATGTGTGGCATTGGCAAAATCCTGCAATTGGTTGAGTGTGGGGTGAAGTGTACCGGACATCCACTCGTCAAACTTGGCAAATCTGGCGCGCGCGTCCTCGACGGCCATGCCGACTCGGTCGGCCGCCCAACGCAGCATCTGAGGTTGAACCGGAACACGTACCATATTGGACATTATAGACTAATTTCCCTTCCGATCAGCAGAACATTACGAGATACTTTCATTACGCTTCGCGCTTAGCGCGCTCGCTTACCGGTCTTCATCAACTGCACACACGCCGCGCGGCTGGGGATCGAGGTCTGTGCCCCCACCACCGTGCACGCCAGCGCGCCCGCCGTGTTCGCCAGCGCGATCGCTGCGGTGATCTCCTGCCCTTCCGCCAGCGCCACCGCCAGCGCGCCGGTGAAACTGTCCCCCGCCGCCGTGGTGTCCACGGCCTTCACCTGATAACCGGGAATCAATAAATATTCGCGCTCACCCGCCGCGCCCGGCTGCGCCAAGAACGCGCCCTGCGCGCCCAGCTTCAACACCACACACTTCGCCCCACGATCCAGCAAAATATCCGCCGCGCGCTGCGCCGAATTTTCATCCCGCACTTCCACGCCCGTCAACTGCTGCGCCTCGGTCTGGTTCGGCGTGAACACATCCACCTGATACAACTCCGCCGGCAAGGTCACCGCCGGAATCGGCGCGGGGTCCACAATCGTCCGCACGCCCGCCCGCCGCGCAATGGCCAACACTTCCACCACCGTCGCCAGCGGCACCTCCAACTGCACCACCACCACCGCGCTGCCGGCAATCTGCCGGCGCAATTTGCGCACATCCGCGGTCGTTAATTTCCCGTTCGCCCCCGGCCCGATCACAATCGCATTCTCGCCCGACGCCGCCACCGTGATCGTCGCCACCCCGCTGGCCGTCCGCGGCGTGGTCATAATCATTCCGTCATCCACCCCGGCCTTCACCACCGCCGCGCGCATCTGCACGCCAAAGGCATCATCGCCCACCCGGCCGATCATCACCGTCCGCGTGGTCCGCCCCAGCCGCGCTGCTGCCGCCGCCTGATTCGCCCCCTTGCCGCCGGGCACCGTCACAAAATCACTCCCCGGCAGCGTCTGCCCGGGCAGCGGAATCGTCGCACACCGGATCACCAGGTCCATATTCAACGAACCCGCCACCAGTACCACCGGCTTAACCTTGGCCACGTTATTTACCTCATGCACCTAATGTTTACTAAATATAATATGGTATGTTATATATACAACATACTTCCATCTATATCAACCACAATCACTTACATCAATCCTGCAACCGTGAGCTACCCGGCCGGACCGATTCGACGATGCGGTCAAAGTCATCCAGGCTGGCATAGGTAATCACGATTGTCCCGCTGGTTTTGTTCCGGCTGGGCTTGATGGTAACCTTGGTGCCCAATCGCTGCCGGAGCTGTTCTTCCAGATCAATCACATGCGGGCTCTTTACGGTTTTCTTGACCAGACCAATCGCCCCCCCCGCCCCGCTGGGGGTTACTTCCGTCTCGGCCGACTGCAGATACTCTTCCAGCTTCCGTACCGGCCAGCCTTCGGCGATGACCAGGTTGGCCAGCTTGTCCTGCTGCTGGCGGTTGTCCACGCCGACGAGGATTTTGGCATGGCCCAGGCTGAGCAGGCCGCGCGCGACCAAATCCTGTACGCCGCTGGGTAACTCCAGCAGCCGCAAGTAGTTAGTGAGGCTGACGCGGTCTTCGCCCAATGCGGCACTGAGTGCGGTCTGAGTGAGTCCAAAGCTTTCCATGATAATCTTGTATGCTTTACCCCGTTCGATCGGGTTCAGGTTCTCGCGTTGGTTGTTTTCCACCAGCGCCCACTGGGCTTGTTGCTGATCCGTGACCGCATCGCGGACCACGGCAGGGATATGGGTCAGGCCCGCCTGCCGGGCGGCCTCCACCCGGCGATGCCCAGCCACCAACTGATAGCGCTCCCCCACCGGCCGGACCAGTACCGGCTGCAGGACCCCGTTGGCCTTGATACTGGCCACCAGTTCATGCAAGGCCCCCGGCTCGATAGCCTGGCGGGGTTGATGCGGGTTATTATCCACCAGATTCAGGGCAATCAGGGGGACATGGACACTCGCCGCCGCCGGCGGAGCCACCGGATGGGTCAAATGTGCCCCAATCATGCCCTTTAAACCCTTACCCAGCCGCGGTTTGTTCTGAAAAGCCATCACGATCTCCTGATTAGTGTCCCCATCATAATCGCCCTACACTGCAACTACAACCCAGGGTGTTACAATTGTTCCACGTGGCACAATTGTTTTAGACAAGTCAGGTATCCAGCCACGTCTGGATACGGGGTGATAAAGTTGTGCCACGTGGCACAATTTACGCAGCAGGGACCCTACATGTATTCTGCCCCCAAGGGGTAATATCACGATAGCCCAGGGTGACGCCATGGGAACTATGGCACCCACCCAATCCCATGCACAGAAGGTACACCACGGATTCCCACCACCAAGGCCGAATCACACAATTGTGCCACGTGGAACAATTGTTTTGGGTAAGTTAGGTTTCCGGCTTAGGTCCGGGTAGGGGACTGTAAATTGTGCCACGTGGCACAATTTACGCGGTAGGGACCCTATGTGTATTCTGCCCAAAAGGGGCAACATCTCCCTAGCCCAGGGCAACGCCCCGGGAACCATCTCACCCCACCCCATCCCATGCACTGAAGGTGCACCGTGGATTCCCGCCTCCGAAGTCCAGCCACACAATTGTGCCACGTGGCACAATTGTATTAACCCCCGGTTGCATGAGTAGGGGGGATATACCTACCGCCCATTATCCCACCCGCCGCCATACCCCTCCACTTATCCTGTTCATCCTATTCATCCATGTAATATGTTCCCCCCGTCCTCCCTAATGTAAAACCAAACATCTGTATAACAATTGCTCCCAGCGCGCAGTAGGGGGGGGCAGAATTGTTTATCATTATATTATAAAATGTGTGTGTGGAATTGCTGCGATAACGCTGTAACATATTGTCAACTATAGACTTACCGCCGTACGACTGCCGGCACGGTCCGAATCGATGTGCACACCTCCACCAAAAACCGCTCAATGTTCCCCCGCGGTTCACCCAAGCCCGACTTGTTCGCCAGGTCCACTTCCATCAAACTCCGGCTCCACCGGGCACTGCCGCCCACCCCCCAGTGCTTGGCCAGCCGGCAAATCTGTTCGCCCCGGCTCTCCGGCCAGATCCGCAGCGCCTTCACGACGGCAAATTCGCTCTGTCCCTGCCCGATCAGGTCCGACGCTTTGATCACCTGCATCAGCCAATAGAACAGCGCGCCCGCCACGGTGTGCTCCAAGTCCCGGTCCATGAGCCACACTTCGTCCAGTTTGGTCAGCACCGCTTTGGCATCACCCCGGCCCAGCGCGTCCATCAGTTCAAAAATCGTTTGCTCATGCTGAAAGCCCACCAGCGCATCCACGGCCGGGCGTTCGATGGTCGGTTCGGCCAGCCGATAGAGCGCCAGCTTGGCCAATTCGTTGTCCAACCGCTGCAAATCGGCCCCAACCAGTTCGGCAAGCCGGGCCGCGGCGTCGGGGGCGATGGATTTTTGATAGGCTTCCCGTGCCCGGCGGGTGATCCAGGCGGTCAGGCCGCCGAATTTCACCGGCAAGGCCCACATAATGGCCCCCTGGGCGTCGAGTTTTTTGTGTATCCGCGTGGTTTTCATCCAATTGTTGCACACCAGCACCAGCGTGCCGAATTCGGAAGGGGCGGCGAGATAATTTTCCAGCACTTCGCGCGGGCCCAGCGTGTCGCCGTCATCGCTGGCTTTGAACAGCTCATCGGCGGGGTTCACCACGACCATCTTGCGCGGGGCAAACATGCTGGGCATGCGGCATTCGTCGAGGACGTCCACGAGTTTGGCGTTTTGGTCATAGCGGACCAGGCCCATGCCGGGATCGCCGGGGCCGAGGACGGCGAGTTGGATTTGGGCGAGTATTTCGTTGCGCAAATAGAGCTCGGTGCCGGCCACCACCAGCACCCGTTGCCGGGCCAAAGTTTCATTCGCGTCCGCAGTTTTCGCCATGGTGATATTCTCATGCCAAGGGGCGCATCTGGCAAGCGGGGGGAGGGGGGAGAGTTAAAAAGTTAAGAGGTGAAGACGGGGGGACGGGGGGAAATCATTGGCAGAGATGCCAAGGTTACGGGGACGGGGGGAAAGGCGGGCGTGGACGCCCGCGCTCCCACGGGGGCAAAAATAAAACCGGGGGCTGTGGTGACAGCCCCCGGTGGGGAAAGCGTTAGCAGATCGGTACGGTTGGTTTAGAAACCGTAGACGATATCGAAGCCGGCCATGAAGCGGCCGTTTTCGCCGGGATCGGTCGGATCGGTAGCGGACAGGCTGAAGAGCTTGGCGTCACTGTAGTCATAACGCACTTCGGGACGAATCTTCAGGCTGCGGAGGTACTTGTTATCCGGGAACGGGGTCAGGGTCAGGCCCAAGGTCAGGCTGACGATGTTGTGGGCCACCGAATCGGTGCCCGGAGGGGCCAAGCTGTCCACCGAACCGTCATCAATGCGATACCATTCCGCACGGGCGGCACCGGTGACATACTTGTTGAATTTGTAGATGCCATACGCCGAAACGTCCAGCCATTCCAGCACGCCCTGATTGATATCGCCATTGCCGACATAACCGTAGGTCATATCGAGGGCGAGGGTCAGGTTTTCGTTGGCCTTGTATTCGGTGATCAGGTTGACGGCGGTGGCCCAACGACCATTGGGGTTATTGGGATTGTTAACGGTGTTGGTGATGTCGTTGCCCCAGCCTTCCGGACCCATGTGCAGGTTGAGCTTGAAGGACAGGCCTTCGACGGCCTTGGGGGCATAGCGAAGTTGGGCGATGTAGCTGAACACATCGTTGCCATCATCTAGCGCCTGCTGCCAGCCGCGGGTGATGCCCACGTAGCCGCCGATTTCTTCGGTGAAGTTGTAATCGGCCTTGATGCCGGTCACCGAGGTGGAATAGGTCGAATTATACTGGGTGGTGCTGTAGGCGTTGAAGTAGCCGTAGGTGTGGCTGTAGAAAGTGTTGGTGGTGGGGTTGGCGGTTTCATAGCCGAACTGGTCTTCGAACATACCCACAGTCAGGAGGATACCGGTGCCCACGGGCAGGCTGACATCCACATAGGCCTGCAGGATGGCAAACTGATGGGCCGGGGAATCATCATAAGCGGGTCCGGCGGTGTTGCCCGCGTAGAAGTTCAGACCATTGGACGCACGCAGGGCGCCATCGGTACCGTAGATCACTTCGATCTTGCCGCCGATATCAAATTTGGTGCGGTCCTTGATGGCGCGTTCGATCGCGATATCAATACCGTTGAGCAGCGCGTGCTGATTGCTCTGTTCGAGGAAGAGGTTGTACTGTGAGTTCTGGTGCTTGCCGCGACCTTCGTCGTAGTAGAAGCCGGCCTGGGCGTAGCCATAGATGTTGATACCGAGATCATCGAGGGTCTTGGCGACGCCGAGATAATCCAGACCGGCCATCAAGGGGGCGCGTTCCGCCGGGGCGGCCTGCAGATTCGCCACCGAGGGAGGCAACGTGGCATCGAGGGACATTTTGGGGGCGTCAGCCATGACATAACCGGCCGAGGCCAGTAAGGCAATGACTGCGGAAGAAACTGCATCACGACGTGTAATCATACCGAACTCCTTAAGAAAACCTTGCTTCCAACATGATCCCAAACCACCATCGGGCCAGTACAGACCAGCCTAACGGGTCTACTCCAACTCCTAACCATCGGCATATTGCGGCGATCTTCTGTAATTATTTGTGCTGCCCGCACAATAAAAACGGAGAATCTCCTAGATTCCATTATGAGAATATAACCCCAAACAAGGATAAAGCAAGTCTTTTTCAGGAAATATTTTTCCTAAAAACAAAAAAACCCGGGGACCCTTTTGAGGGGGTCCCCGGAGGAGAAACTGAATTTTCTAAGCAGAACTAATCAAACCAGCCCAATTAATCCGGGAGGTTTGGATTAGAACGCGTAGATGATGTCGAGGCCGGCGGTCACGCGCTGGCTGTCGTCACCGCTGAAAGCGCCACTGGCAGAGCCACCGGCAGAATCCCAACGCACTTCGGGACGAATCTTGAGGGTGCTGAGATACTTGGTGTCGGGGAACGGCGTAAGGGTGGTGCCCAGGGTGAAGGCAAAGATATTGCCCGCAGTGCTGGGAGCCTGGTTCCCCCAAACCCATTCGGCCCGGGCGTTGCCCGTGACATACTTGTTGAACACATACGAGGCATATAGCACGCCATCATAACGATCCGAAGTGACGCTGAAGGCCGGAAAGGCGTCGTTGGGCAAATCGGTGTTGCCATAGGTGAATTCCGCCGCGACGGTCAGGGCCTCGTTCACCTTATAGCTGGCGATGGCATTGTAAACCTGAATCCAGCGGCCATTGTTGACGCCTTCCGGACCGGCGTAAACATTCAACGTGGTGGTCAGACCTTCAATCGCCTTGGGGGCATAACGCAACTGGAAGCCGTAGCTGAGGTTGTCGTTGACATCCTTGGAGGCCTGATCGTAACCGCGCACGATGTACAACCCAGCGCCGAGTTCGTCGGTGAAGTTGTAGTCCAGCGCGAGGCCGGTGTGGGTGAAGGGCAGGAAGGAGAAGCTGTAGCTGTGGCTGTAGAACGGCGCGGTCACCGGGTAGGTGGTTTCATAACCCAGGAAGGTGTTGAACTTACCAACGCGGAGCAACAGGCCATTGGCCACGGGCAGGCTGACATCAATGTAAGCCTGGACCACGGTGAACTGATAATCATCGGGATCGGCATCGGGACCCGCGGGGTTATCGCCGTAGAAGTTCAGACCGTTGGAGTGCATGTACTTGCCATCGGTGCCAAAGAGCACTTCCATGCGGCCACCGATATCAAACTTGGTGCGGTCGGTGATGACACGCTCGACATTGAGGTCAATGCCGTTCATCAGGAAGTGCTGGCTGCCCTTGCTGAGGAAGGCGATACTGGCATTACCCGGTTCGTTGTTGCCACGACCAAAGTCATGGTAGTAACCGGCCTGGACGTAGCCGTAGATATTGATGCCGAGGTTATCGAGGGTCTTGGCGACGCCGAGATAATCCAAGCCGGCCATCAGGGGAGCGCGTTCCGTGGGAGCCACCTGCAGGCTGGCAACCGAGGGAGGCAGGGTGCTATCAAGGGACATTTTGGGGGCATCGGCCATGACGAAGCCGGCGGAAGCCAGCAGGGCAATGGCGGCAACCGAGGTTGCAGAACGACTGTTGAGCATGGTTTCTCCTTTAAAAAAACCGTGTCGCTGACAGGATGGCCGCGTCCCGCATACGAGTAGCAGAACCAATCTCGGGCCATGATTGACGAATATACTATCGGTAATTATTTTATTTAACAAGTATAAAGACTGCACTTGTCTACAAAAAAACCGGGGACCCTTTTTAGGGGGTCCCCGGAGGAGAAACCGATTTTCCTGGCGGAACTAATCTAACCAGCCCAATTAATCCGGGAGGTTTGGATTAGAACGCGTAAATGACATCGAGGCCGGCCGTCACGCGCTGGCTGGCATCGCCACCGCTGAACAGGCCACTGGCATCGCCACCGGCGGAATCCCAACGCACTTCAGGACGGATCTTGAGCGTGCTGAGATACTTGGTGTCGGGGAACGGGGTGAGCGTGGTGCCGAGGGTGAAGGCAAAGATGTTGCCCGTCATGCCCGTGGTACCGTTGGAGACATTGCCCCAAACCCATTCGGCCCGGGCATTGCCCGTGACATACTTGTTGAAGATGTACGAGGCGTAGAGCACGCCATCATAACGATCCGAGGTGGTGGTGTACGGTGTGAAACCGTTGATGCTGGGCACATCGGTGTTGCCGTAGGTAAATTCCGCCGCGACGGTCAGGGCATCATTCACTTTATAGCTGGCGATGGCATTGTAAACCTGGAGCCAACGGCCATTGCTCGACCCTTCCGGGCCGGCATAGACATTCAGCGTGGTGGTCAGACCGGCAATCGCCTTGGGGGCGAAGCGGACCTGAGCGCCATAGCTCACGACATCGTTGACATCCTTGGTGGCCTGGTCATAGCCACGCACCACGAACAACGCGCCACCGAGCTCTTCGGTGATGTTGTAGTCCAGCGATACGCCGGAGTGGGTGAGGGGCAGGCAATAGAAGTTATAGCTATGGCTGTAGAAGGGGGCGGTCACCGGATAGGTGGATTCATAGCCCATGAAGGTGTTGAACTTGCCCACGCGGAGCAGCAGACCCTTGGCCACGGGCAGGCTGACATCAATGTAAGCCTGGACCAGGGTGAACTGGTAATCATCGGGATCGGCATCAGGGCCAACGGCATTATCGCCGTAGAAGTTCAAGCCATTGGAGTGCATGTACTTGCCATCGGTGCCAAAAAGCACTTCGACGCGGCCACCGATATCAAACTTGCTGCGGTCGGCGATGACGCGTTCGATATTGAGATCAATGCCGTTCATCAGGAGGTGCTGGCTACCCTTGCTGAGGAAGGCGATACCGGCATTGCCCAGTTCGTTGTTGCCACGGCCAAAGTCGTGGTAGTAGCCGGCCTGGACGTAGCCGTAGATGTTGATGCCGAGGTTATCGAGGGTCTTGGCGACGCCGAGATAATCCAAGCCGGCCATCAGGGGGGCGCGTTCCGCGGGAGCGGCTTGCAGGCTGGCCACCGAGGGAGGCAGGGTGCTATCAAGGGACATTTTGGGGGCATCAGCCATGACGAAGCCAGCGGAAGCCAGCAGGGCGATGGCGGCAACAGAAGTTGCAGAGCGAGAGTTGAGCATGGTTTCTCCTTTAAAAAAACCGTGTCTCTGATAAGGCGGCCGCGTCCTGCATACGAGTAACAGGACTACCTCGGGCCACGATTGGTGAATATAGTATCGGCAATTATTCGTCTTAACAAGAAATAAACATAAAGATTTCTGCGGGTTTTTCGCTAACGGGAATTTCGTTTTTGTAAACACAGGGACGGGGGG
>JBIJDM010000279.1:0-2952 GCA_044344145.1 Phycisphaerae bacterium | reverse complement strand
AAATCTTTGCCAATCTGGACTTGGAATTACGCCAGGTCTTTTTTAATAGTGGCAGTTACAGTCTCGGGGGCAGTCTGGGTGGAACTCTGGTCAGTGCCAGCGTTATGGCTAATACGGAACACCTCTACTACAAGGGGACTTTGGGGCCGGGGCTGTATGCGTTGGTGGTTAAATCCAATCCCGGTGATCCGGCCAATACCAATTACGGTCTATCCTATATCGCGGTTCCCGAACCGGGGACCTTGGGCTTGCTTGGCCTCGGTTCGGCGGGTCTGCTCTTAAAGCGGCGCCGGCAGGGCGGAAAATCTTGACCCGGTGGGGGTCTCATCCGTAGGCATCTGACGCTATAATTAGCGTTAATGTTCTACGGAGATTTACTTTAGCGATGCAATGGCAGCAACCTATCCCCCGTGACTACCTGACCACCCCGGCCAGTGTGCTGGCCGCCCGGGTGGCGGTCCATAAGGCCGCGCTGGGCAGTCGTTTGGTGATTCTCGGCCACCATTATCAGCAGGATGAGGTTATCCAGTTCGCTGATGTGGTAGGGGACTCCTTTCAATTATCGCGCGACGCGGCCCAGCAGACGGCGGCGGAATTTGTCATCTTCTGCGGGGTGCATTTCATGGCCGAGTCGGCGGATGTGCTGACCGGGCCGCACCAGAAGGTAATCCTGCCGGATTTGGGGGCGGGTTGCTCGATGGCGGATATGGCGCAGGTGGATGATGTGGAAGACGCGTGGGAGGCGTTGACGCGGGGGTGCGGGCCTGAGGTGACGCTGCTGCCGGTAACGTATATGAATTCCAGCGCGGCCAACAAGGCCTTTGTGGGTCGCCACGGCGGGGCGGTGTGTACGTCCAGTAATTGCGCGAAAATTCTTGCCTGGGCATTTGACGGAGCCGATCCTGATGCTCCGATCACACGCAAGATTATATTTTTCCCCGACCAGCATTTGGGCCGCAATACGGCCTATCAGATGGGCTTTCCGCTCGAACAGATGGTGGTCTGGGATTATCGCCAGCCTAACGGCGGATTAACACCCGCGCAAATTGCCGATGCCCGTTTCATCTTGTGGAAGGGCCATTGCTCGGTACACCAATTATTCCGCCCGGAACATGTGGATCAGGCCCGGGCCCAATACCCCGGCGTGACCGTCATCGTCCATCCCGAGTGCTGCTGGGAAGTGGTGCAGAAGGCGGACCTGTCCGGCTCGACCGATTTAATCGGTAAGACCATCGCGGCGGCGCCCGCGGGCAGCGTCTGGGCCGTGGGTACGGAAGTGCACATGGTCAACCGGCTGATGGCCAAATACCCCGATAAGAAAATTGTCGTTTTGTCCGAGTGTCAGTGTCTGTGCACGACGATGTACCGCATTGATCTGGCGCATCTGGCGTGGGTGCTGGACCAGTTGGTGGCGGGGGTGGTGCCCAATCAGATTACCGTGGAACCGTATACCGCGTACTGGGCCCGATTGGCCTTGCAGCGCATGTTGGATATTACAGCAGGTCAGCCGGTGAGCCAGCCGGTAGACCCACCGCCAGCGCCGCCGGCGCGGGGTGGTCTGCGCGTGCTGGCCGGAGCCTGAAGTCATGGAACATTTGCTTAATCTCACGTTGGATGAATTGACCGCGCGGCTGAAGACGCTGGGCCTGCCGCATTTTTGCGCCAAGCAGGTGATGGAATGGGTGTATGTCCGGCGGGTGACTGATTTTGCCGCGATGAGCAATATCAGCAAGCTGAACCGCGATCTGTTGGCGCAGAACTTTGTGATTCTGGAAGGCCAGGAGGTCAAACATCACGTCAGTGCCGATGGCACCGAGAAAATCCTGATTCAATGGCCCGATGGCGGGCTGACCGAAACGGTGATGATCCCCGCCGCCGATGAACCCAATGATGAGCACGGCGCGGTGGCCCCGGCCAAGCGGCGCACGGCGTGTCTGTCCACGCAGGTGGGCTGTCCGGTGAAGTGCGCCTTTTGTGCCAGCGGGTTGGATGGCTGGCAGGCGAATCTGACCACGGGTCAGGTTTTGGAGCAGGCGCTGCGGCTGCAGTTGCGGATGCCGCTGGAAGAGCGGCTGACCAATATTGTGTTCATGGGCATGGGCGAACCGCTGGCGAATTTTGAGACCACGGTGGGTGCGGTGCGCGGGCTGATGGCGCCGTGGGCGTTTGCCATGGGGGCGCGACGGATCACGGTCAGCAGCGTGGGCATTCCGGTGCAGATTACCAAATTGGCGAGCTTGAAAATCCCCATCACACTGGCGCTGAGTCTGCATGCGCCCAACGACCGGCTGCGCCGCCAGATTATCCCCTGGGCCCAGAATATCCATCTGGCCGAGATCGTGGCCGCGGGACGCGGCTACTTTGATACCACCGGGCGCGAAGTGACGATTGAATACATCATGCTCGATGGGCTGAATAATCTGCCGGAACATGCGCGCGAATTGGCGGCGCTGGCCAAGACCATGCGGGCCAATGTGAATCTGATTTACTATAACGAAGTGCCCCAGTTGCCCTTCCGCCGGCCCACGGGCAAGTCGGCGTTTGCGTTCCAGTCGGAACTACGGGCGGCGGGGTGTAATGCTCATATTCGGCGCAGCCGGGGGCGGGATGTGGCCGCGGCCTGCGGCCAACTGGCCCGACAGGAGAAGGTGGTCAGTCTGGGCCTGCCGGAAACCTCCGAAATACCCCCCGCAGAGCACGAATCCGAATCGGCTAACGACTGATCCCACCGATGCTTACGGCCCGACGGGTCCCCCAAGGTTCCCCAAAACCCTCCGGATTAGCTACAATACTGGATTGGATTCTTGGCCCTAAGTCGGGATAGCAGTATGCACGACAAGTGTATTCGGATTGTTGGTGCCCGCGAGCATAACCTGAAAAATATCAGTCTGGAGATTCCGCGCGATAAACTGGTGGTGATCACGGGGCTGTCGGGGTCGGGCAAGAGTTCGC
>JBIJDM010000278.1:0-2984 GCA_044344145.1 Phycisphaerae bacterium | reverse complement strand
AGCAGCGGATACTCTTTGATAGTGGGCGGGGTACCTCGTTCGTATATTGGTTTCACCTCAGCCCATGCCTGTACCAACTCGCGGACATCCGCTGGTAAGTGGGATAGGTCTGGCTGCGTAGTGGACGGAATTGTCGCTGGGGTAGACGTATGTTGGGCCATGCAGGCACAGACCGAGATTATCAGCCCCAGAACCAAACCAAGTCGCAGCAATCTCATACGCTGACTCCCAGATGTTAAAACGCTCATTATTCCACACGCCACAGGAAACAGAATAAGCGTAAGACCGCATATTTGCCATTCATACCCCCAACCAACAGCTATCCACCAAACCTTCAGCCACCCCAAAACCCCGTTGCGTCGTCGCGCCGTTGCGTGAGACCTCCCCCCGTCCACCCCCGCACCATCAGCCCCAAACCCGCACCGCATCACCCCATAACCCCGCTATTTCCCGCCCATGGTTGCCCTATCCCCCCAGTCGTGATACAAAAGCGGTTTTACCGCCCGTGTGCCGGGCGCTGTAGTGAAGGATTATTGCCTATGTCCACCAAACCCCGCATTCTTACCGGCGATACCCCCACCGGCCGGCTGCATATTGGCCATTGGGCCGGGTCGTTGGAAAACCGCGTGGCGTTGCAGGATGATTACGACTGCTACTTCATCATTGCCAATGCCCACGCCTTTACCACCCGGGCGGAAAAGCCCGCCGAAATCCGCGAAAATGTGCTCGATATTGTCATGGATTACCTCGCGGCGGGGATTGACCCCAAAAAGGCCACGATTTTCGTCCAAAGCGAAATCCCCGCCATCGCGGAACTCACCTTTTTCTTCGCCATGCTGCTGCCCTTCAACCGGGTGATGCGCAACCCCACGCTGAAAGATGAAATCCGCGACAAGGAACTCGGCGACAGCTATCCCTTTGGCTTCCCGCTCTATGCCGTGGGCCAGACCGCCGACATCCTCGCCTTCCGGCCCGAACTGGTGCCCGTGGGCGAAGACCAACTACCGCACCTGGAAATGACCCGCGAAGTGGCCCGGCGGTTCAACCAAATCTACTGCGGCGTGGATTCCCAAACCCCCGACGCCGACAATATCAAAGCCGGGGGCCTGTTCCCCATCATCGCCCCCAAACTGGGCCGCGTGAAGCGGTTGGTCGGGCTGGGTGGGCCGAACCCCGAAACCGGCCAGCTCTATAAAATGAGCAAGAGCCTTAACAATGCCATTTTCCTCTCCGACAGCCCGGATGTGATCACCAAAAAGATCAAGGGCATGTATACCGACCCCAAACGCCTCCGCGCCACCGACCCGGGCACCGTGGAAAACAACCCCATGTGGCTGTTCCATGAGACCTTCAACCCCGACAAGACCTGGATCGCCGAGACTCAGGCCAAGTACCGGGCCGGGGCCATCGGAGATGTGGACTGCAAGAAAAAGCTCATTGATGTGCTGGTGGCACTGGTCGAACCGATGCGCCAGCGGCGGTTGGAACTGGAAAAAGACCCCGGCGAAGTCCTGAATATCCTGCGCCAGGGCACCGCCCGGGCCAATGCCGTGGCCGAAGTGACCCTGCAAAAGGCCAAAAAGGCCATGAAGCAGGATTATTTCGCCCGCGAACTTAAACTGTCGTAAGGGCTAGGCAGAAGGTCCGGTTTGGGCTATCATCCTGCATAACTTTATTCGAGGGCCCAGTTTGGCGCGTCAACGAGTCATTAGTAACAGCCTGCCCCACCCCCGGCCCTCGGCGCTGGTGGTCGGATTGCTGACGTTGGCGGTGGTTTCGACCCTTCAGGCCCAAGTCAATCCCAATAAACCCCGCGTCGAACCCCCACTGATTACCACGGCCCACCGGCTGGCCCTGCCCTCGACGGCACTGAATACCCCCATGCGGGTAAGTGCCACCACGATGAATGTCTGGCGCAGCGGCAGCGAACAACGGATGTTGCTGGAAGGCAATGTCACCGTGGAACTGGGCTATCGCACCATGGCCGCAGATTCCGCCGCCATCTGGCTGACCCCCGCCAATGATGGCGGTGAGAACGCGTTTGATGCCGCGGTGTTCCTGTCCGGCAATGTGCAGGTCCGCGAAGGCCGCGGCGAGCTAACGGCCGTCACCGCCGCCAAAGAATTATTGGTCACCACCCGCATCAGCGAAAATGTGCAGGTATTCAAGGTTAATCCCCAATCCAAAGCCATGGAAGACCACCCATTGGTCAAACGGGGCGATAAGCAACGCCAGGAACAGCGCAACCAGCCCCCGCTGGTCATGCATATTCCGACCATTGTGATTTCCGATGCGGAATACGCCCTGCAGGCGGGCTGGATTGCCCGTGGCCCCGGCAACCGGATTGTCCTGGGCCCCGGCGATGCCCCGCTGGTCTCCAATGAGAATCCGACCAACCCGCTCGTCCCGGCGGTGCCCGTGAAGCCCCGACGGCCGCAGGTCTTTGCCACCGGCGATCTGGTGGAATACAAAAAAATCGGCAACGAACAGGTGACCGTCATCAAGGGCGGCTTTTATCTGATGCGCACCACGCCCGATGGTAAGGCCCCCATTGAATTGCGGGCCCACCGGGCGGTGTTGTTCAGTCCCCCCAGTGCCGCCGGACCCGAGGGTGGCACCAGCTCCCGCAGCGTGACGGGCGTGTATCTGGAAGGCGATGTGACGCTGGAAAACGGCGCCCAGACCATCAAAGCCAACAAGATTTTTTACGACTTCACCACCGACCGCGCCGTGATGATTGATGCGGTGCTGCATGGGGTGGAAGAAGAACGCAATGTCCCGGTGTATCTGCGGGCCGATGAAATCCGGCAATTGGCCCGCGGGGAATTTGCCGCCAAGAGTGCCAAGATCAGTATCAGCGAATTCTACACCCCGCATTACCATGTCGGCGCCAGCGACGTGTATCTGCGCGAAGTAACCCCGCGCGATGAGGCCGGCAATACCACCAGCGAAACCGTCTATGCCTTCAAGATGGACAACCCGAC
>JBIJDM010000081.1:0-10788 GCA_044344145.1 Phycisphaerae bacterium | reverse complement strand
GGCATCGCTGGCGGCCACGGTAATTGGTGTAGGTGCCACAGCGGGGGCCGTGGTAGGCTGGATCATGTCCACTTGCGCAAAGGTCATCGAGAGACCCACGACCAAACCACCCAGACAAACGCAACGCAGCAAATTCTGATTCATAGCGTACCTATCCCATAAGACCAATGAAGTCGTGCATAGTGTAAACGAAGTTATGGGGTGTGGCGAGAGGGTTATTTACGTGCGGGCTTTTTGGGGGTTGCGGTCACTTCGCGGACGGTGATCTGAAAGAGTTGGGCCATCAGGCTGCGGTTATCAAGCTGGTCGGTGATGAGGAAGTGGGGCTTGGCGTTGGGATACGGCTGGACTTCCTCGACCTGACCTAACAGGGCTTTACCGCCGGGGGTGGGTTTTACAAATAGCTGGTTATCACAGGCCAGGGCCACTACTTTGGCATTGAGATAGATGGCATATTCGCCGAACATTTTCTTGCTGGTGACCACGCCGGCAGCGCTACATTGGTCGAGGACGTAGGCCATATAGTCGGCATCGGTGGCCATGAATAATCCTCACGGAGTCTTGGCTGGATGGCGGACCACGGGTATCTGCACCTCGGCGTATTTCATGAACCACGGCACGAAGGGGCTGTTGTACGCCAGATAACGCGGGGCACCCACCGGGTGGTAGGTGGCATCGTTTTTATCCAGCCAGGCTTGCAGTTTCTCGACATTCATACGGAAATTCGCGGCACTGTAGCTGCCCCGCACGCCGATGCTGACCACGGTCATGGCCGGCACATCAATGACCTGCACGATGCCATCTTTGCCCAGTTGGCCCGCATCGGGATTGCCATATAGAAACGCCATGGATGTAGCTTTCGTACCTTCCTTGGCATCCAGCGAATAGGCCATCTCGACCGGCGAGGACATGCTGATGTCATTTTTCTTGATATGGTTGAACAGCGGGCGGAACATGGAGTTCTCGCCGCGCGGGTCATCTTTGGAAGTGATAAACGCGCCGCGGTAGGCGGGATATTCCTTGACGATAATCACATCCACCGGGCCGGGCTGGGGGAAACCTTTGGGTAGTTCGGCTTCGTCCACGGTGAAGGGGGGCTTCAGGTCCTCAGGTGCGGGCTGGGTGGTAACCATGGTTTGGGGCTCCGCTGCGGGAGTTTGGCTGCAACCACCCAGAACGAGCAGTGTCGCAGTGAGTATGATCACGGTGATGATTGGGTAGGTTTTCATATCCTTACTGTAGGCGGGCAAAGGCGAATTACACACCCGTGCAGAGAAATGGGGTTATTCGCTTAGGTGAAATATGCCCTCGTTTTGGGGTGCGAAAGCCGACGGGGTTCGCTATGATACGCGTAGTATAAGTCCGGCATGGAAGCGGATTGAGCGATTACTTGGTGGCACCCGCCGCCAATCCACATAGACAAAGGATTGAGATGCGCATAGATCCCCGGTTTCTCGTTGAAAGTGGCCCGGAGATATTCACCGGTTCGGAGTTGCTGCTCAAAGGCTGCCTGGAAACCCCCGGCGGCGTGGCATTGCTGACTGGTTATCCCGGCTCGCCCATTGCGGGCTTTTTTGACTCCTGCGGTGAGATTGGGCCTTTGCTCCATGAGCATGGCGTGGCCGCTAAGATGGCCAATAATGAGGCCTTGGGCGTAGCCATGGTCAATGGCGCCCAGATGGTCGGCGTGCGGGCGTTTTGCGCCTTTAAGAGTGTGGGTCTGCATGTGGCTTCCGATGCCCTGGCGCTGGGGAATCTGGCGGGGGTACCGCATCCCACCGGCGGGGCGGTGATCTGCAGCGGTGACGACCCCTGGTGCGAAAGTACCCAAGTCCCCGCCGACAGCCGGTTTTTGTTCCAGACCTTGCGCGTTCCCATCGTGGAACCCTCTTCCCCACAAGAAGTTAAGGACTGGATTGGCCTGAGTTTTAAGCTCTCAGAGCAGTCCAACCTATATATTGGTTATCTGATGACTGTGGTGCTGGCCGATGGTGGTGGGACGGTGGAATGTAAGCCCAACCAATGGCCCCAGGTCTCGCATAACGCCAAGGTTTCGGTGGATACCGCCAATATCCCCTTCGAAAAGATCGTCCTCCTGCCCCCGCGTACGTGGCGGCAGGAACTTTCCATGGATGGCCGGTTTGAGAAGTTGCTGGCTGCCGCCAAGGAACTGGGGATTAATCGCGTGGTCTATGGCCCGGCCTCCGGCAAGGTGCCAGTGGGTTTTGTCGCCAGCGGCCCGGCGTATGCCATGCTGGTGGATGCCCTGCGCGAACTGGACCTGCTGGGCAAGGTGCCAATTCTCAAGCTGGGTATCAGCTATCCCGTGGATATGACGCTGGTGGATGAGTTGGCCCAGCGTTGCGATCGGATCGTGGTAATCGAAGAACGCCGCAGCTTTATCGAACAGCAAATTGCCGAACATCTGCCCCAAGTCCGCCAGAACCATCCCGATTCGCCTCTGGGCCGGGTGGAACTCTGGGGCAAATTTTTCCCGAATGATCAGGAAGGCATCCCGCATCTGCGCGGGCTGCACACCTCGCTCTTGATTGAACGGCTGGCCACGCTATTTCGCAGCATCCCGGCCAGTGCGTCCATTTTGAATCAAAGCCGGCTGGATCAGGAATTGGCCACCATGACGCAGGCCAGTTCGGTGACCCTGACCGTGCCGGTGCGCACGCCGGCGTTTTGCCCGGGGTGTCCGCATCGCGACAGTTCCAGCGCTTTGCTGGAGGTGCGCAAGAATCTGGCCAACCCCGAATACATGCAGAAGCATTACGGGCGGCCCAGCGTGGACCTGCTGGCTCATGGCGACACCGGCTGCTATACCATGCTGATGTTTGAACCCAATAAAGCCCTGATGCACAATTACAGCGGTATGGGTCTGGGTGGCGGCACCGGCGCGGGGGCCGATCCATTTATCACCAATAAGCAAATTGTGTTCATGGGCGATGGCACGTTCTTCCACTCCGGCAAACTGGCGATTGCCAATGCCATCGTGCAGAATCAGGATATCACGTTCATCATTCTGGAAAACAAGACCACCGCCATGACCGGGCATCAGCCCAATCCCACGCTGGATCACGACATTACCGGCGAGCGGATTCTGGCCCATGACATCGAAAAGATTGTGCGCACCCTCGTGCCCGATGCCGCCGGCCCACTGGGCAAGATCAGCAAGGACGGCAAGAATACCCACCGCCCGCGCGTGCTGCGCATCAGCCCCGCCCAGCGCGAACACTATATGGATACACTGGAACGGACCATCTTGGAAGATGGCGTGAAGGTGGTCATCGCGGATAAGGAATGCGGTATTACCTTCCACCGCCGCAAACGTCGCGAGGAACTAAGCGAAAAGAAAAAGGTCGGCTTCGTAAAGGAAAAAACCTTTATGAATGTTACCGAGGAAGTGTGCGAATACTGTCTGGAATGCACCAATCAGACCGGTTGCCCGGGGCTGAAAATCGAGGATACCGATTACGGCAAGAAAATCCAGACTGATTTCAGCACCTGCGTCAATGATGGCGCCTGCGCCCGGATTGATGCCTGCCCGAGTTTTGAACAGGTGACCGTCACGCGTACACGCCCGCCGCGTCTGCCCGATGAAGTGGTGGATTTGACCGGTCTGCCGGATCCACCGCCGTATAAACACAACGAAAGTTGGCGTTGCTATCTGGCCGGGGTGGGTGGAATGGGCATCGGTGTCGCCCAGGAAATTATTACCCGTGCGGGCCACAAGGACGGCTGGCATATCAGCTTCCTCGACCGCAAGGGTTTAGCCATTCGTAACGGTGGTGTGTTCAGTCAGGTGCTCTTCACCCGCGAGCCTCACGATGGAGCGCCCAATATGCCCTGGGGCAAGGCGGACCTGTTGCTGGGGGTGGATGTGGTCGAGGCGGCCCGGGCCATCAATCCGCAGGAAATTCTGCGCGTGGCCTCGCCGGGGCATACGTCGGCGGTAATCAATCTGAGCAAGACCACCACGATTATGACGTTGCTGGGGCGCGATGATTTCGAGCCCGAGGAACTCGCCGGGCTGATCGCCAAGCAATGCAAGCCGGGGCACATGTTCGCCTTCAACGTGGGCGATCTGTGCGAACGTCTGCTGGACAGCAAGCTCTACGCCAACATCATGATGCTGGGCGTGGCCTATCAGTTGGGCCTGTTCCCGGTCAGTTACAAATCGGTCACGTGGGCCATCCGCCATGCTGTGGGTCGCGAGTTCGAGCGCAATTACCGCGCCTTTAATATCGGGCGCAAGATTGTGCTGCGGCCCGACCTGTTTGGGATTGCCTCGCGCAAGGAAATCGAAACCCCTGAAACCGCCATTGCCCGCAAGGCGGCGATGCTCAAGCATACCGCATTGGTTAGCACCCAGCGTCCCGCCGCGTATGAACAACTGGCCCAGCAGATGCTGGCGGAAATGGCGGAACTGGATGCCCAGGCCAAACGCGACTTTGTCATCCGGCTGTATGATGCCGTGCAGTGGGGCGGGATGGAATATGCCCGGACCTACAGCCAGCGCGTGCTACGCACATATCGCCAAGATCTGCCCGACAAACGCTATGCCGTGACCAAAGCCGTCATTTGGAATCTGGCCAAGACCATGATGATCAAAGACGAAATTTATGTCGCGATGCTCTATACCAATCCCGAAAAATACCGTCGGGACCGGCGGCATTTCAATGTCAATCCCGCCAATGGCGACCGCATCAGCTACCAGCATTTGAACCGCCCCGAGTTTGTGCTGGGCAAGTGGCATATGCGTTTCCACTTCAAGACCCGCGATTGGCAGCTATTGATGCTGCGGCACATGCGCTGGCTGCGCGGGCTGATGCCCGCCTGGCACAGCCGCGAGAAAGACTTCCGGCAGTGGTATGGCGAATTGGTGGACAGCCTCAACTTCCAATCGCCGTGGGAATATGACCTGTGGCTGGAAATGCTGTCGTGCGTGGAACCCGTCACGGGCTATCGTGAAGTGCGTTATCCCAAGATGGCCGCCGCGCAGACCAAGGTGGCCCAGTTACAGCAACGCCTGCGCGACGGTGAACCGGCCAACGCGGCCCGCACCCCCCGGCAGGTGAGTCTGTCGGAAATGGTACTGGAAACCAAGCCATGACCCCGGCATCGGATGTTGCCGTACAGCGGGCCACGCCTGCGGATCAGGACGTCGTGGCGCAGTTTATGGCGGAGTATTACGCCTTCGATCATCTGCGCTACGACCCGCAGGTACAGCCCTCCGCCTTGGCGCAGCTTCTCGAACCCAACCCCGCCGGTGAAGTCTATCTGCTGACCCGCGCCGGCGTTGCCGTGGGTTATATGGTGCTGATCTACTATTTCAGTTTGGAATTTGGCGGCCAGATTATCGTGCTGGACCAACTCTATCTTCGTCCCGAAGCCCGGGGCTGTGGTCTGGGCCGTGCGGCATTGGCCTTTGCGCACAGCCGTTGCCAGCAAGTACAAGCCTGTTGCCTAAGGCTGGAAGTCGAACGCAGCAATCTCCGCGCTGCGGGGGTTTATAAAGCCTTTGGCTTTACGCCGGAAGAACGCAATCTGATGAGTATTCGCCTGCCTTGAGTTTGCGCCGGCATATCTACCGCCGGGACGAAATCCCGGCCTCATCCCTTAGCCGCCATAATTATTCGCCCGGTTCTCAAACCGCGTCGAACCTTCCAGGAACGTCAAGCTTACCGTATCGCACGGCCCGTTACGCTGTTTGGCAATAATTAACAGCGCCTCGTTGAGCTTGTCCTGATTGGCCTGTTTCCACACCTCATCCCCGCGGTGCATCACCGATTCGCGGTGCAGCAGCATCACCACATCCGCATCCTGTTCGATACTCCCCGATTCGCGCAGATCACTCGTCCGCGGCAGCCGGCCATCGCTTTCGGAAGCGCGATTCAACTGGCTCAGCGCCAGAATCGGCACATTCAGCTCACGCGCCAGCGCCTTGATGCCGCGGCTGATGGCCCCGATCTGCTGTTGCCGATTTTCCGCCCGCGGCGATTCCACCAACTGCAGATAGTCAATCACAATCAGCTCGATATCGTGTTCTTTCTTCATCCGCCGCGCCTTGGTGCGGATATCCATCAGCGAAATACTCGGCGTGTCGTCAATAAAAATCTTCCCGGTGGACAGCGTCGCCATCGCATCGCCCAAGCCATGGCGTTCCTCGCGGCTCAGAATCCCGCGCCGCAGCCGGTGCCCGTCCACGCCACTGCGGGCGCACAACATACGCTGCGCCAACTGCTGGCTGCTCATTTCCAGACTGAATACCAGCACCGGCTTTTGGTCGTTGATCCCGACATTTTCCACAATATTCATCGCCAGCGCCGTCTTGCCCACGCTGGGCCGGGCCGCCAGAATCAGCATTTCCCCCTTCTGGAACCCCGAGGTCAGATTGTCCAGATCCGTATATCCTGTCGGCAGTCCGGTATGTTGATCCCCCGATTGTTTGTCTATGACTTCCTGAATCTGCTCCATCACCGTGCTCAGCGCCACGGCCTCATGGCTGTTCTTTTCCTGCGCTACATCAAAAATCCGCTGCTCCGCCCGGTCCACAATCTGCTTGGCGTCCTCACCGCTGTCATACACATCCTGCAGCGTATCCGTGCACGCCCGGATGATGTTCCGCAGCAGCGACTTTTCCACCACAATCTCGGCATACCCCTGCCAGTTCGCCGAACTTGGCACCGTGTTTAAACACGCCTCGATATGCGTCAACCCGCCGCTGGCCGAAAGCAGATTCTGCTTCTCCAGATAACTTGTCACCAGCAACCCGTCAATCGGCTGGTTATTCTGCGACAGCTCGATCAGAATCCGATACAGCAACCCGTTCTCCGGCCGGGCAAACTGCCGTTCATCCGACACGATCCCCGCCACATTGCCGATAATCTCCGGGTCCACCAGCATCGAACCGATCAACGCCATTTCCGCGGCGGCATCGGTGGGGGGGAGCCGTTCCAGCAGCCGCTCCGTCTTGGAACTCTGCGGCCGCGGCGGGGGGGAGGAATCATTGGGTTGGGTCGTCATAATTCTGGCCTTGTATTAACTACGTAATCATGCCCGAGTAGACGGTAGGATGCAAACCGAGAATAAATAAACCTCCATTGCCATGTTACCCACATTCCATCCCCACTCCCTGATATACCAATCATCTACTCCGATTGGCGGGTTTTCGCGCCCGTTTGTATCAGCCTTTGCCGTGTTATCCAACAAAAAACCCCGCCGATTTCCCGGCGGGGTTTTATTAACATCAGGCTTTTTAACTTGGCTTATTTCTTCTTCTTGGGCTTCTGGAACCGCTGCGCTGTCGAGAACATAAACCCTTCGCCGCGCCGGGTATGAATCATCTTGGTCTCGCCGCGGGCTTCCAGTTTCCGCCGCAGATACCCGATATACACATCCACCACATTGCTCGTGGCGCCGTTTTCCGCGCTGTACAGGTGATGCCATATCTCATCGCGCGTCACCAGCTTATCCTTGCGCCGCATCAGATACTCCAGCAGGTTGTATTCCCGCGGGGTCAGGTCCACCGGCCGCTTGCCGCGCGTCACCAGATGCGTGGACGTATCAACTTCCAGATCGCCGATCTTCACCACCGGGTCCTTCACGCCATAACGCCGCCGCATCAGCGCCCGCACGCGGGCCACCAATTCTTCCGGCACAAACGGCTTGATCAGATAATCGTCCGCCCCCGTGTCCAAACCTTCCACGCGGTCCTGCGGATCATCTTTGCTCGTCAGAATCAATACATGCGTGTCTTTGCCGTTCTTGCGCAAATCCCGCAATACTTCCAGACCATCCCGGTCCGGCAACATCAAATCCAGAATGATTATATCGTATTCCGAATCCATGGCCTTGCGCAAACCGCTCTTCGCGTCGTTGGCCTCTTCCGTGATCAGACCATTACGGTCCAGCATCCGGCACACCAATCGCCGCACCTGAGCATCATCTTCAATTACCAAAACAGCCATGGAAAACTCCTTGAAAAAATGTCTATCGCTTCCAACTCCTGATCCCAAATCGCCGATTCGCTACACATGAACCAACGTGATAACACACTATAAACGACATGTGTTCTCCAATCGCACATTCATATTCTACTTATGAAGTTACGCTCTGTCTACAAATTATATAATGGCCTACATACGCTAAAGCGAATGCTGTATCCCTCGTCAAGACGGCCTTAATCCGTCGGGATATCACGGACCTTCTCTTTCACAAACGTCAAAGCCTCATGCGCCGTCTGCCGCAACTCCGCACTCGTGCTCCCCTGATAGGTCTTATCCAGGAACGTCTGGATCGCCGACCGCTGCATACTGCCCCCACACGTCCACTGTGCCACCCCCAGCCACATCAGCCCTTCCCGCTGCCAGGCCAGGTCCATATCCCGCGTGGCCAGCGCGTGCAGATCGCCCGCCTCCGGCTTGGCCATCCGCACAATCCGTTCCTTGCTCATCCATTTCTTCGCCAACTCCACCACTTCCCGGTGCGCGGTGCCAATCGTTGCGGCCTTGTCCGTCTCATTGTTCCGTTCATAAATTCGCTTCAGCCCCGCCATCCCTTCGCTCATGATGCCGATCCCCGCCGATTTCGTCGGCACATACCGGCTCTGGTTGAAAAAGCGGTATCCCATCAGAATGGCCGCCTGATCCAGTGCTACCGCGCCCGCCTTATTTCCCCCGTTGTTTTCCCACGTTGCCGCCAGCGTCATCAGCCGGCCCAGACTGTAAATCGCATCCCGCATCGTCGTCGCCGTCGTTGGCGCGATCGGATAGTCCGGCAGACTCAGGTCCGAATCCGCCGCCAATCCCTGATTCGCCGCCTCCAGCCCCAGCGCCACCACCGGGCCAAAGACCGGATGATTCTTGGGATTCCCGCGCAGTTCATTCACCACCGCGCGCAATTCGCGCACACTGCCATGGCTGGCCGTGATCGCCTGCGTCAGCATCTTGTTATACGTCGCCTCGGCGCCGCTACCGCTGGGCACCGTCACCAGCGTATCCACCTTGAAACTCACCTTCATCGGCTGGAATATCGCCGGGTCCGCCACCGCCGCCGTGGGGGAGCCAATAAACCACGTATAGAACAGCGATCCGCCAATCAGGTTCAAAATCACCACCACCGCTACCACCAACACAATCCCCACCGAGATCAGCACCCCATACAGACCCGCCCGGCTCTTGCGCGGGGCGGGGGGGCCAAAACTATCTTTCCGATCCCGCCCGGCAGCTTTGCCCACCGGCTTGGGTACAGGTTTACGTGCAATCGGGGATGCCGGACGTTTCGGGGGCAGGGCCATATTATTTTGCTCCAATGAGTCGGTAAAAGTCTTACCTGAGTGCTACTTACGCCAGATAAATCGCCGCGCCCGGCGTAATCTCCGGCACCTGATCCTTCTTCGCGGCCACATCCGCCGGATACAGTGCGAAACTCGGGGCGATTTCGATCACGCAATTCGCGGTGCCATCGGCCTTCCGCGGCACTTTGATCCCCGCCCGTTCCAGCCACATCGCATTCCGTCGCGTGGTGGTTTCGTGGCTACTCACCACCGAATCAATCCCTTCGGGCTGTTTGATCGGCCCGAACTCATCCAGCCGGTCCGCCTCGAAAACAATCGAATGATCCGTCAGCGGCAGCGCATCAAACACAAACGTCTCCATCTTCACCGCGTTGGGCTTTTCCGGCTTCACCATCTGCCCCGTGGTCAGATCAATATACGGCACCTTCTTTTCCGCCCGGTGGTAGGGGAGTGCAAACCCCTGCGCGTTCACTAGCTCCACAAAGTCCCGCCGGATCGCATGCAGCGCGATACTGCCCGCCCGGAAACGCAACTGCCCATTGCCCAGCCGCTGTTCGGCCAATTCATCGGGCAGGTCGGAATATTCAATCACCGTCAGTTTGCCATCAATAATGCAGAAGTTCCCCAGCTTTTCCTTGCCGAACGCCTTGGGCAGCATCTTCGAACTCATCTGCGCGCCTTCCAGATCATGCAGCCCGATGAACAGCGGATCAATGCACCGCACAATCGGGTTGTCCACCTGGAAATAGCTGATCTGCGTCACGCCCCGACGGGCCATATCATCAATCGCCGCCGATTTGTACAGTGCCAGCAAACTCCCGCCGTGCCCGTTGGGACTCAGCGCTAGCGAATCCTTGCGCTCCAGCAACACGCGCCCGTCAAAATCAATCGCCGGCAGCGAGTCCTGTGGGAAAAACATCACATAGTGCGGATTCATGCCGAAATAATTGTTATCTTTCCAAAACGCCCGCGTGGGCGCATCATTAATCGGACTGGTCATGATGTAAAACGGCACCGGCTTGCCATAGCGTGCCCCCAGCGCCAGCAGATATTCTGCAAAGCACTGGAACAATGGTTTCTTCTTGATCGGCGTTGCCGGGAACGTCCCCTTGGGCCCTTCCCATCCCAGCCGCGTCCCCTGGCCCCCGGCCACGACAAACGCCGCAATTCGTCCCTGCCTTAGTAACTGCTCGCCCCGCGCCATGGCCGCATCGTACTTCGCCTCATCAACCGCCGTCGTCGGTTCATGCGGGAAGTAACTCGCCGGCTGCACGTTGGGCGGCAGCGTAAAGTGACTGGGCTTGCGCACAATCGTCTCGATCAGCCTGCTGATCAACTTCCAATCCAGACTCAAAAGCTGTTCCTCAAACGCCAGCTTTTCGGCGGGACCAAGTTGATCATGAAACTGCAAAACATGCGGCTGACCCGCCACCAACAACCGCGCAGTCAACTCCGCCTGACGTGTTGCTGCTGCGTAACCCATG
>JBIJDM010000272.1:0-3014 GCA_044344145.1 Phycisphaerae bacterium | reverse complement strand
CCAGCGTTTATGGCTCGGGGCGGCATGAGCAATTAGAAACCCTCTGTCAACTCTATCCCCACGTGTTATCCCCTACGAATTTGGATGAACATGCCGAAGCGGCCAGCAAGGTCGAAGTGTTGTTTACCACCTGGGGTATGCCAGCACTGACGGAAGCCGATTTTGCCCGGATGCCCAACCTAAAAGCGATTTTTTATGCCGCCGGTTCCGTGCGGCATTTTGCCCAGCCCGTATTGGAACGGGGTATTGTGGTCATGAGCTCCTGGGCGGCCAATGCCGTGCCGGTGGCGGAATTTACGGTCGGCCAGATTTTACTTGGTTCCAAACGCGCGTGGCTTCATGCCCAGTATCTGCGTAGCCAGAAACAAGCGGCGTGGCGGCATCTGCCCCTGCCCGGCGGATATGAAAGCACGGTTGGTTTGATCTCGCTGGGGCAGATCGGCCGGCTGGTGTGCGAATATCTCAAACCATTTGATTTCAAAGTCATCGCCCACGATCCCTTTGTCAAACCGGAACAAGCCCGGGAACTGGGCGTGGAACTGGTGGATTTGCCGACGTTGTTCCAGACCGCAGATATCGTTTCGCTGCATACGCCGTGGCTGAAAGAAACCGAAGGGCTGATCACCGGGGCCCATCTGGCAAGTATGAAGCCCAACAGCACGTTTATCAATACCTCGCGCGGCGCGGTGGTGAAGGAAGACGAGATGCTGGCGGTGTTGCAGCAACGCAGCGATCTCACGGCGGTGATTGACGTGACGTATCCCAAGGAACCACCCTTGGAAGATTCGCCGTTCTATACCTTGCCCAATGTTATGCTGACGCCGCACGTCGCGGGCTCCAGCGGGCCGGAAGTGGTCCGCATGGCGGATTACGCCATTGCCGAATTCAAGCGTTGGCGCGATGGCCAGCCGATGAAATATTCCGTGTCGCTGAAAATGCTGGAAACCATGGCTTAAGTCGGCATGGATGGACGGCACGGATGGTGGAGCCGGCGCTGATGGAACTCTATCCAGTAGTGTTGGAGCATGCCGCGGCGTTGCTGCGGCGTACCCCGTGGGATGTCGCCCATAGTGCGGATTTACTCAGTCAGGCGCACGCGCAAGCCCAGCACGGTTATGGCCACCGTGCGCTGGTATGTGGGATTGATGTTTACAACGTGGAAGTGGAAGCCTGGGGCGGCTCTGTGCATCAGCCTGCGGGAAATGGTGTCCCGACCTTGCTCGGACCGAGTATGGGGGATGTGACCGAAATTACCGCGCTTACACCTTTGCATTTGCACCAATCCGGACGGCTGCCCCTGTTGCTGGCTGCGGCGCTGCGTCTGCGGGCGCTGTGTCCCGGGGTAACGGTACGGGTCCCCTTGGCTGGCCCGTATGCTCTGGCATCGGGCTTGCTCGGGATGGAAAATCTGCTCTTTGCCATGCTGGAACAACCCACTGAAACGCAGGCCGCACTTGGCTTTTTGGCGGAGCATCAGGCCCGGCTGATCAGGGAGTTGGCGGTCTTGTATCTGCCGGTCACGGTCTATGATTCCGGTGCGGCGCCACCGCTGTTGACCCCGGAACTATTCCGCACGTTTGTGGCCCCGGCCTTGCGCCAGGTTCTGAAAGTGGCGCCCACGCATTATGTTTTGGGCGGTGATGTGGCTCCGATTGCGGGGGATATCTTTTCGGCCGGTCCGCAGGAAGTTATTTGCCCCGCCGAAACCGATCAGTCGCGGTTTATGGCCGTGGCCAGTCAATGGCCCGCTGTGGTGGTACGGGTGAATATTCCTGTGGCGGCTTGGCTGGGTGACGATATGGCATTACATCAGGCCTTGCAGCAGGCCACCCAGTTGGCCCGGCGTCATCCGCGAGGCATCGTGGGGACCGGGGTATTACCCTATGACGTGGCCCCGGAACGGGTCTCCCGGGTGCTGGCCTGGATGGCCGGGCAAAGTCAATAAAAACACCCCACAACGCGGGACGCGTTGCAGGGTGCAGGGGTTGAAAGACTACATTCAGGAATCACGCTTACAGTGCGGCCAGAATACCATCCAGATACTTTACCGCGTTAAGTTGCAGACGCAGTTCCTTGAGGGTTTCCGCATCGCCCTGGGCCTTGGGGTCGTTGGCTTCGGTGAGTTTGCTGCCCAGCGCGGTGATCGTGGCCAGCGCGGCTTCCCGGCGGGCTTTGATATCACGTTCGAGGGTGGTCAATACTTCATCCTGACCCGCCGTCTTAGCCGCGTCAATTTGCTCGCGAATTTCCATGACTTCCATCAGCAGGGCCTGCGGAACGCTCTTATTGTCCCCCGCGCTAACTCCGCCCTGACGCTGCAACACGTATTCCGCCCGGCGGATGGTGTCGGTCAGAATCCGGTAGGCGTCATTGACTGCGGCAGACAAAGCAAGGATATCGCCGATCTTCTCGGGCAGGTCGGCATAGAAATCCGGGTGGGTCAGCCGCGTCAATTCCAGATAGTTCTGACGCAGCCGGCAGGTATCCACGGCAAAGTCGTAGGAGACACCAAGGAGGGCGAAAATATCGCCTTCGCTGGCCAGTTGTTGCAGCAGGACCAGGTCCTGAGGCCGGGGGGCTAAAGGTTCGCTGGCAGAGTTCATGGCGTGATCCAATTCCGCACAGGATGGGGACATATCGAGGTATTGGGTAAACATGCTCACTTCTTTTGAAAGCACTCGCAGCGCCGGGCCAACATAACCCGGAAATTCGCCACTGACATCAGCTCTGATAGGTATATCGGCTGAGGTCATTAGTAATTATGACAATTTTGTCCGGTAAAGGCTAGGGGGTGTCCGGATTCGCGAAAGTGGGCCAAAAATCCATAAAAATGGAGATTGCCGGGGCTTTTCCCGGCATGGTATGCTACCGTCATGGCGATTTTAGGACATGGTATTGATTTCATCGAAACCGACCGCATTGCCGCAATGCAGGCCAAGCACGGGGAGCATTTTTTGCACCGGGTCTTCACGCCGGGCGAATTGGCCCATTGTCTGGGGGCCAAACGGGCGACG
>JBIJDM010000271.1:0-3020 GCA_044344145.1 Phycisphaerae bacterium | reverse complement strand
TCTACAGCCATCCGGCTGTGTATATCATGATTCTGCCCGCCATGGGCATTATCAGTGAAGTCATTTCCACCTACAGCCGCAAACCCGTCTTCGGCTACAAGTTTGTCGCTCTGAGCTCGATTGCCATTGCCATCATCGGCTTTTTGGTCTGGGGCCACCACATGTTCCCCAATGGCCAATCCACACTGCTGGGCACGATTTTCAGTTTCATGACCATGCTCGTGGCGATTCCCTCGGCCATCAAGGTATGGAATTGGCTGGCGACCATGTACAAGGGTTCGATTGATCTGAAAACCCCGATGTGCTACGCGCTGGCCTTCCTGTTCCTGTTCGCCATCGGCGGTCTGACCGGGATTTTCCTCGGTGCGCTGGCCACCAACGTGCAATTGCACGACACCTATTTCGTGGTGGCCCATTTCCACTACGTCATGTTCGGCGGCACCATGATCGGCTTCCTCGCGGGGCTCCATCATTGGTGGCCCAAAATGACCGGCCGCATGTACCATCAGGGGCTGGGGCGGCTGGGCTGTCTGCTGGTCTTTATCGGCTTCAACCTCACCTTCTTCCCGCAGTTTGTCATGGGTTCGCACGGCATGCCCCGGCGTTGGGCCCGCTATGAACCGGAATACTGGCCCTACCACGCCGCCTCGACGGTGGGGGCCTACATCCAGCTGGTGGCGTTCATTCTGATTGCCGTGTATCTGCTCCACTCGCTGTTCCGCGGCCGCAAGGCCCCGGCCAATCCGTGGGGCTCGGGCACGCTGGAATGGCAGACCACCTCTCCGCCGCCGCATGATAACTTTGCGGTCGCGCCCACGGTGGATGAACCGTATAACACGGATAACCTCGTCTACGATCCGGCAATTGGTGGCTATGTGAACAAGCCCACGGATACCCCGGCTGGTCCCGCGGCAGTGCCGCATTAAATCCCGCATGGAACTAAATTATGAGTGATACGGAATCCACGAAGCCCGGCCATGAGCATCCCGCCCATCTGGCCCACCATTTCGACAACCCCCAGCAGCAGTACAATGCGGGCAAGCTGGGGATGTGGCTGTTTTTAACCACGGAAATCCTCCTGTTTTCCGGGTTATTTTGCTGGTATGCGGTTTACCGCGCTGCGCATCCGGAAGTTTTTATCTATGCCCATAAATTTCTGGATGTGAATCTTGGCGCGATCAATACCATCGTGCTGCTGTTCAGCAGTTTGACCATGGCCTGGGCCGTGCGGGCCAGTCAGATGGGTGATCGTAGGACGCTGGTCATTACCCTGAGCCTGACGCTGCTGTGTGCCTTTGCCTTTCTGGGCATCAAGTCCATCGAATACCGCCATAAGTGGCATGATGGGCTGCTCTGGGTGAGTCGCTATGACCCACAGCATCACGATGCCCACGCGGCCCACGAGACCGCTGCTACCCAGGCCACCACGACCGCGACCGATGTTCCCGTGCTGGCCGTGCCGGCTGTGCCCACCACCCAGCGTGATGCCGAAGGCCGGATTATCGAAACTCTGGTGATCAA
The DNA here is from genome assembly GCA_044344145.1 of Phycisphaerae bacterium. Classification (GTDB taxonomy): domain Bacteria; phylum Planctomycetota; class Phycisphaerae; order WQYP01; family WQYP01; genus JBAXGE01. Next base: position 1,499 of record JBIJDM010000271.1, on the reverse strand, counting down.
AGAACCCGCCAAAGATTTGCATGTCGGTCCCACCGGCGTGGTGGAAACCTGGACCGAGAAACACGACATGACCCAGGGCCATGCGGCCAAAGCAGGGGAATCGCCGAAACTCGCCGGGCTGTTTTTCAGCATCTATTTTGTCATGACCGGCCTGCACGGCGTCCACGTGCTGGTGGGCATGGGCCTGATTGCCTGGATTCTGGTCCGGGGCGCCCGCGGAGAGTTTTCCGCCCAGTATTTCGCCCCCGTGGACAGCGTGGGGCTCTACTGGCACATCGTGGATTTGGTGTGGATTTTCCTGTTCCCCCTGTTGTATTTGATTCACTAACGATAGACGAGACGCATTATGGCAACGCAAAATGCAGATTCCCATGGCCTGGCCCACGTGATGTCCAAACGGATGTTGATCGGGATTTTTCTGGCCCTGGTCGCCCTGACCTGGATTACCGTGGGCGTGACCAAAGTTGATTTTGGCCCCACCGTCAATCTAGTGGTGGCGATGGTGATTGCCGGCATCAAGGGTATACTGGTGGTCCTGTTCTTCTTGCATTTGCTGTACGATCGTCCGTTCAATATGGTCGTATTTGTCGGGTGTCTGGTGTTTGTGGTAATCTTTATCACCTTGGCGATGGTGGATTCGTCGGCGTATCAGCCCTCGATTGACCCCTACAAGACGCCCGAAGGCTTGATCAAAGCCCCCGCGCAGCCGTAAGGGCGATTTTTTAGCACAGGTGGCCCATGTCGGAAAAATTACCTCTGGATCCGACCCTCACCCCGCCCCCGCGCCTGGCCGCCGGTACCTTGGCTATGAGTCTATTTCTGGCTTCGCTGGGCATGCTTTTCGCCGCCAGTCTGATGGCGTATCTGATCGTGCGGGTCCGCTCCGAGCAATGGGTGCCCGATGGCGCTCCGCATCTGCCGGGGCTGATGTGGTTGTCTACTTTGGTGATCCTGTCGGCCAGCGTTACCATCCATCGGGCCGTGGCGGCGGTTCGGGCCGATGCCCAGCGCAAACTCATGATCAATCTTACGATAACCCTGATTCTGGGGATTCTGTTTCTGGGTTTACAGACCTGGAACTGGGTGGAAATATTCGCCGCCACAACGCTGCCCGAAGCCCGCCGCAATCTTTACTTGTTCACGTTCTTCATCCTCACGGGTCTGCATGCGGCCCATGTCCTCGGCGGGATCATCCCACTGGCTGTTACTTTGCACAAGGCGAGGTCGGGGACGTATCACGCAAACTATTACCCCGGCATACGTTACAGCGCTATGTACTGGCATTTTCTGGATGCCACGTGGGTGGTGGTGTTTGCGGCTTTGCTGATTGGTAGCTAAGCCAAGTCAAAATAACCACTTACATACCATTTTGTGCAGTCATTTGCTCCCTTGCATCCGCCTCGTTATGCTGGTGCGCGGGCATGGAATGATGAAGTAATTTTCGGGCCGGTCCGCCGGCTGGTCACGCTTAATAATTGAGGCATCGCCATGGCCTATCC
>JBIJDM010000079.1:0-10856 GCA_044344145.1 Phycisphaerae bacterium | reverse complement strand
ACTTACGCTTTACTTTCGCGCTTAAATCCCTAGACTTTGTGCCTTCATGCTAACCGCAAAGGAACCGATTATGGCTTTTACCAAAACCCAACGACTTCAGGCTCTGCCCCCCTATTTATTCATTGAAATAGACAAGAAAAAACGCGCCCTGATGCAGGCCGGCAAGGACGTGATCAACCTCGGGGTGGGCGACCCGGATTTGCCCACGCACAAGTTCATCATTGACGAGATGGCCAAGGCCATTTACGAACCCAAGAACCATCGTTATCCCTTCGATGAAGGCGTGCCGGCGTTCCGGCATGCGGCCACGGACTTTATGCAGCGGCGCTTTGGCGTGACGCTGAACGCGGATCAGAACATCATTACCACGATCGGTTCCAAAGATGGCATCGCCCATCTGCCGCTGGCGGTTGTGAATCCCGGCGATGTGGTGCTGGTGCCGCAACCGGGTTATCCGGTGTACAACTCCGGGGCGTTGTTTGCCGGGGCGGTGCCGTATCTGATGCCGCTGCTGGAGAAGAATGACTTTCTGCCGGATTTAGCGGCGATTCCCGAAGAGATCAAGCGCAAAGCCAAGCTGATTTGGCTGAATTACCCCAATAATCCCACCGCAGCGACGGCGCCGCTGAGTTTCTATCAGCAGGTGGTGGCCGAAGCGCACAAATATGGTTGGGTGATTGCCAATGATCTGGCGTATGGGGAAGTTTACTTCGAGGCCGCACCGCATTCGATTTTCGAAGTGCCCGGGGCGTTGGATGTGGCCATTGAGTTCCATTCGCTGTCCAAGAGTTTCAACATGACCGGCTGGCGCATCGGCTGGGCGGCGGGCAACGCGGCCATCGTCGGCGCACTGGCGCAGGTGAAGGGGAATGTGGACTCCGGCCAGTTCAATGCCATACAGGCTGCCGGGGTGGTGGCGCTGAACCATTATGACCACCCGGAGGTGAAGCAGCAGATGAATATTTACCGCGCCCGCCGCGATGCGCTGTATAACGGGCTGACGGCGTTGGGTTGGTCGTTCCGCAAGCCGCAGGCCGGGTTCTTTTGCTGGGTGAATACGCCCAAGAACATCCCGAGTATGGAATTGTGCGCCCGGCTGATCGAGGAAGTCTTTGTGGTAACCGTGCCCGGGGGTGGTTTTGGCCCCGCCGGGGAGGGGTATCTGCGGATGGCCTTGACGGTGGATGTGAGCCGGATTCAGGAGGCGGTGGCCCGGATTGGAACGCTGAAGCTGTAAACGGGGTTCCCGGCAGTGTTTCCGGTTGGGGCAATATGGCTTATAATGCCCGGAGCCCGAAAATCTCAAACTTTGCGGAGTTGGCATGAAGCCCGAAGAAAAGCAGGAATTGCAGTCGAACGACTTGGCCACGTGGTTGGTACGCTTCCCCATGTGGTTGAAGGACTACGGCTCGTATGTGCTGTTGGCCGTGGCGGTGGCAATTCTGGTCGTGCAACTCTATCACTGGAACAAGACCCGGCAGGAGCAGAAGCTCCACGAGGCCTGGGCGAATTTGGAACTGGCCACGATTCCCGGCTGGGAAAATCCCCCCGCGAAGCTCAAGTCCATCACGCTGGACTATGACATCCCGACGGTACAGGCGATTGCGTTGGTGAAATTGGGCGAATTTTATCACCAGATCATTCTGGCCGGAGCGCCAGCCGAAGGCGTGCAGGGCGTCAAAATGACTGCGGAAGAAGCCCGGCAGAATGCCCAGGAAGCATATAAGAAAGTCTTGACCCAGTATCCGGATGACAAGCTGGCCGTGCCGCTGGCGATGGTGGGTTTGGCGGCGGTCAGTGAAAGCGTGGGCAATTGGGATCTGGCCAAGGAACAGTACACCAAACTGACCGACCCCAAGGGGGCCTTTGCGAATACCGCTTTTGCCCAGCTGGCACAGCGACGTCTGGATCAGTTTGAAGAGATCAAGCAACCGGTGGTCTTTGGTCCGGCGGCCCCGAAAATACCCGATTTCACGGAACCAACCACGACCCCCACAACCATGCCGGTGGCCACGACCACCCAGGCCGCGACCACACGGCCCTGAGGTGCTGAGGGTAGAGTCTATTGGGTGCAAGAAAGTATCATCTCCATGCGACTTGGAATATTGGCCGAAGATACTCACCTGCAGGAACCGGCGGTTTTTGCGGCCCTGAAACCTTACTATGAACTGGACTTCATGCCCCGGTCCCGGTATTGGGACACGGCCATATTGGCGGAGCGGTGTCGGGCGTGTGACGTGGTGATGACGGGGCGCAAGAGTCCGCCCTTGCCGCAGGAACTGATTGGTCATTGGGGGCAATTACGCTATCTGTGTCATCTGCACGGCACCATTCGGCCGTACGTCAGCAAAGAACATATCGACGCGGGTTTGATTGTGACCAACTGGGGCAATGCGGTGGAACATGTTGCCGAGGGGGCAATGGTATTGCTATTATGCCTGCTCAAGCAGGTGCCGCGTTTGCATGATTATGCGTTGACCAATCAGGACCAACGGGTGTATCAGGCCTATCGCTGTACGCCGCGCGGCCTGCGCGTGGGGGTGTATGGGTTGGGGCCGATTGGGCAACATTATGCCCGGCTGATGACGGCGCTGGGGGCGCAGGTATCGTTTTATGACCCGTATGCCCAAGACTACGCCGAAACGTGGCATCGTTGTGCGAGTCTGGAAGAACTTTTTAGCTGCAGTGAGGCGATTAGTATCCATTGTGGACTTAATGACCAAACCCGTCATTCGGTGAACCGTGCGTTGTTGGCACGGTTGCCCCAGGGCGGGATTGTGGTTAACACGGCCCGGGGCGGGATCATCAACGAAGCGGAACTGGCGGAGCAAGTCGCGGCGGGTCGTTTGTTGGCGGGGTTGGACGTGGTGGAAAACGAAGCAGATTTCGCGGCCTCACCGCTGGCGGGCTTGCCGGGAGCCATTATCACCCGGCATATCATCAGCAGCGGGAAGGGCTATCCGCCCGATCAGCAGCCCCCCTATCAACTGCCGGAACTGGCCGTAGAAAATCTGCTGGCTTATGCCCAAAAACAGCCATTAAAATTTGTAATAACGACGGCGCTGTACGATTTAAAGACTTGAAGTGATTTAAGGCTTTGCGCCTCGAGCAAATGTCGCTATACTCGCCCCATATGGGATGCGTGACAGAGATCCCAGATTGTGATAATTGCGTAAAATAGCCCAAGAAACCTTTAGGAGCCGACATGTCCAGCCCCAGCGATCGCCTGTATTTGCCCAGTCACGAATGGCATTTGATCTCCGGTGATGTGGTCACCGTAGGAATTTCTCAATTCGCCGTGGACGAATTAACCGATGTAACCTTTGTAGACCTGCCGGCGGTAGGCAAGAAGGTCACTGCGGGCAAGGCTTTTGGCGAAATTGAGTCGGTCAAGGCGACCAGCGAATTGTATTGCGGCATCAGCGGTGAAGTCATTGAAGTGAATCAGGCCGTGAAGAATGACCCCAGCCTGGTGAATCAGGACTGCTACGGCAAGGGCTGGCTGATCAAGTTGAAGGCTCCGGGCGCTGATGTGAGCGGCCTGTTGCAGGGCGCGGCTTACGACGCCCAGGCGAGTCACTAAAAACCCACCCAAGGGGCCTAACCAAGGTCCATTTCGGGTGTCAGCCTGTAAGGCTGTTTTGGCCCTGTAGGGTCGAGTATCGGTTCGGATGTGTTAGATATAGGACTGTGATGCGCAAAGCGTTCCACTTGCTGGCGATTGCCACATTGGCCGCGACCGTGGGCTTGCTCTGGTCGGGTTGTAAAGGCAACACTGCGCCGGAAGCGGCCAATGCCCGTCCGGCGCCTTCGACGGCCATTCTGGCCGCCGCACCTACCGCAACCTCCCCGCTTGAAACCAATCCCTTTACCGACGCAATCTGGCAGAAACAAGCCTGGCAAACCCTGACCCCCACGCTGAATGCCCGGGTGGCCGCGGGTAAGACCCAGGTGGCCAGTACCTATGACCATGACAACCTGTATTTCGCCTTCGTCTGTGCGGATAGTGAAACCATCCACACCGTCGAGGGTGCGAGTGCGGTCAAGCCGTGGGAAAATGATTCGGTCGAGGTGTGGCTGGATACGTCAGCGCCCAAGAATGGCACGGAATATATTCGCATCGGCACCGATTGCACCGGGAATCTATGGCATACGTGGTATCGCAGTGCGGTACCGCCCAAGCCGCTGGAAGATGGCCGGCCTGACGATAATTTCCCCATCAGTCAGATTCAGGGTCAGAAGATGGCCAATTTGGCCGCGCGGCATTATGCCGCCCCGTCGGGTGTAGCGGGCTGGGCAGTGGTGATAGCCGTGCCGCTGAAGGAATTACCCAAGCCCTTGCAGGTTACCGCGACGGCTGGTGACCGGTACCGGGTAAACATTATTCGCAACGACTGGGCCACACTGTCGGGCCGCAGCGACCTGCGGCAGTCGGCGTTGAGCCCGATTTATGAAAATGCCCAGGCCTACAGCCCCTACCGTATGACCGAATTACGGTTGCTGGAACCCCAATAAGTTCAGACATCCAGTCCACCCCCACAGCCGCGCAAGTTTCGCAAAATCCCCCTATCTGGTACGATGTCATCTTTGGCCTTTGCCGAGGATTTCAGCATGACCGAACCAATCAATCCCAACACAATTTGGCAGTCTCCATTGGTGTCGCGCAACGCTTCGCGGGCGATGCTGGAGATTTTCTCCCCGCAACGCAAATTCAGCACCTGGCGCAAGCTGTGGCTGGCGCTGGCGCGGGCCCAGCAGGAATTGGGCCTGCCGATTACCGATGCGCAGCTCGACGAGATGAAAGCGCATCTGGAAGATATTGATTTCGCGGAAGCCGCCCGGCAGGAAGCCCGCGTGCGGCATGATGTGATGGCCCATCTGCATACCTTCGGCAAGGTATGTCCCACAGCCAAGCCGATCATGCATCTGGGGGCGACCTCGATGGATATCGTGGACAACACCGATGTGTTGATCATGCGCGATGCGATGCATTTGATTGGCCGCAAATTGGCGACCCTGATCGGCGAGATGGGCAAGTTTGCCCATACCCACCGGCAGTTGCCGTGTCTGGCGTATACCCATCTGCAACCCGCCCAACCCACCACGGTGGGCAAGCGTGCGATTCTGTGGTGCTATGACTTTGTGCTGGTGCTGGGCGATCTGGAAGTGCGGCAAAAAGCCCTGATGCTGCGCGGCATCAAGGGGACCACCGGCACGCAGGCGTCGTTTCTGGAATTGTTCAACGGCGACCACGCAATGGTCGGCAAGTTGGATTTTCTAGTGGCGGAAAAGCTGGGCTTTGAACGGGTGCATCCCGTATCGGGCCAGACTTATTCGCGCATTGTGGATGTGCAGGTACTGGCCACGCTGGGCGCGCTGGCGGCGGCGGCGCACAAGTATGCGGTGGATATCCGCCTGCTGTGTGCCATGAAGGAAATTGAGGAGCCGTTTGAAGAAGAACAGGTGGGCTCATCGGCGATGGCCTATAAACGCAATCCGGCGCTGACCGAACGGGTGACCGGGCTGTCACGCTGGCTGATCGGCATGGTCCAGCAGCCGCTGATGACCGCGGCGGAGCAGATGTTTGAACGGACGCTGGATGATTCGTCCAACAAACGGCTGTCCATTCCGGAAGCGTTCCTGACCGCCGATGCGATACTGGATATTTTGATTCATGTCACGCGCGGGCTGGTGGTGAATCCCAAGGTGATTGAAAGCCGGCTGCAGGCCGAGTTGCCCTTTATGATGACCGAGAATCTGCTGATGGATGCCGTGAAGGCCGGCGGGGACCGTCAGGACCTGCACGAACGCATCCGCACCCACTCCATGGCGGCTGCCAAAGTGGTCAAGCAGGAGGGCAAGCCCAACGACCTGCTGGCCCGGTTGCAGGGCGACAGCGCCTTCGCGAAGGTCAATATCGGCGAGGCGATGGACCCGCTGCGGTACGTGGGCCGGAGCCCGGAACAGACGGAAGAGTTTGTCCGCGGGGTTATCAGCCCGATTACCCAGCGTTATGAAGGCCAACTGATCGAAACCGTCAGCATGAAAGTATAGCCCGACGGCGGTTCAGCCTTAACCGAACCTGAACCAGATCATAATCATGCGGCAAAGTCCGAAGCGGACAATATCGCCAAGTGAGTGTTTTACATTACCCCTTGGAGGATTGTGACATGCGGAAGCAAGCGTTGATGTGGTTGGCGGCGGGTGTGGTTGGTACGGGTTTGATCGGTTGCCAGTTGGACCCGCAGTACCGTTTGGATAACGGCGGGTATACCCAGGTGGAATACACCACCAAGACCGGTTCCAAGCGGATTTTTGTCTTTGCTTCGCAGAAGTCGGCGGATGCGTTCACCAAGGAAAACAAAGAACCGAAGATGCTGCTGACCAAGATCGGGTTTGGTCCCAACGGTGAAACGGTTTTGTTTGAAGCCGATGAAACCAGTGGCGAAGTCAACCGCGTGAAGGAATTTGAGGTGCGGAACGGCTCGAAGTAAACGGTTACCGTTACCGTCAGTAAAACATAATACCCCCGGTCACGTGTCCGGGGGTATTTTTATTGGTTAGGATTGGGGTACTGTACCTGACCGCCGGTTACTCGGGGTCAACCACGACCACGTAGAGATACTTCGGACCGTGTACGCCGGTCACGAGGTTCATTTCGATATCGGCGGTTTTACTGGGGCCGTTGATGATGACGATATTGCTGGGGAGTTGTTGGGGGAAGCGTTCGGCAACGACCAGCAGGGCGTCCACCAGATCGGCGACAATGTTCTCCACCGGCAGCAGCACCACATGAATGGGGATGGTCAGGGTGGCGGCGCGGCCAAAACCCGGATCGCTCCAAACGAGCAGCGCCCCGGTATCGGCCAAGCCCAGCCGGGCATCGGTGACGGCGACTTCACATTGATAGGCCAGTTCGCGGGATTGCGGTTCGCCCCAATGGTGAACCTGCCGGCCCTGACCCAATAAATGGCCGGTCAGCGGGGCAAGCAGGTGTTTACTTTCAAACGCCAGCAGCACTTGCGTGACGGTGTGTTTTTCCAGACAGCGATCCACGGCGGCGAGGATGTTTTCCCGCCGACAGCGTTCCACGGACATCCCATTTTTGCGGGCCAGTTGGCCCCAGCGGTCGGCGCGTTTGGGATCATCGCTGGCCACCTGGCGCACGGGACGGCCGGCGTCTTCGGGCCGGGGCGTTTGGGAAGTCAGCACGCCGGTGGCTTCGCGGATGCGTTCCAGCATGGCAGCGCGGCGACTGACGGCAGTATCCGGGGACGTATCAGCCATGAACAAAAACCTTAGTTGGGTTGCCAGGCCGCCAGACCAACGCGCTTGCGGAAGTGTTCCTTCACATCACCCACGAGGTAGAACGAACCGGTGACGGTGATCAAATCCTCGCGGCTGATAGCGCGGCGGGCAATACTGAGCGCCTCGGTCAGCGTGGTGGCCACCTGGGCCATCTTGCCGTAGCGTTCGATATACAGATTGGCCATTTCGTCGGGCATGGCGCTCTTGGGGTTGTCCTTGCTGCGGGTGAAGATGACCTTGTCGGCGCCGAGTTGGAGTTGTTCCAACATGCCGTCAATATCCTTGTCGCAGTTGCAACCGAAGATCACCACCATGGAGTCATAGGGAATATGCTGGCCCACAGCGCGGAACAGGGCCTGCAGCGAGGAGGCGTTGTGGGCGCCATCCACCAGTACCCGTGGGTCCTGGTTGACCATTTCCATGCGGCCGGGGATGTAGACGCGACTGAGCGCCTCGCAGGCTTTGACTTCATCAATCACAAAGCCGCGCTGTTTGAGCTTGTCAACGACGGCCATGACCAGACCCAGATTCAGGGCCTGATGTTCGCCGAAGAGCGGGACGGGGATGTGTTCGAACTTGCTGTGCTCGGTCAATAGGCTGACCCGGATCATCGGGGCATGCAAACGGCCGGCTTCGAAGCGGTAGGAGAACTCCAGATCGCGGCCCACGATATTCAGCGTGGTCTTGTTGGCGGCGGCGACTTTCTGGAACACCTGTTCCACTTCCGGCGTCTGGGCGATGGTGACGACCGGGATTTCTTTCTTGATAATGCCGGCCTTTTCTTCGGCAATTTTCACCAGCGTGGGGCCGAGGATCGCCATGTGGTCTTTGGAAATGCTGGTAATGGCCGAGACTTCGGGGGTAATGACGTTGGTCGAATCCAAACGCCCGCCGAGGCCGACTTCAATGACGGCGATATCCACATGCTGCTGGGCAAAGTAGTCGAACGCCATCGCGGTCATCAGTTCGAAGAACGTGGGGCGATCGTCGGCCATTTTCTTGTAGATGGCTTCGACTTTTTTGGCCTGTTCGGTGAATTCGTCGGGCGTGATCATCGCGCCGTTGAGGATGATGCGTTCGCGAATGTCCGTCACGTGCGGCGAGGTATAGAGCCCCACTTTGAGGCCCCCACCCTGCAACATCGCGGCGAGCATGTGGCAGACACTGCCTTTGCCCTTGGTACCGGCAACATGGACGGACTTGAATTTGGTGTGCGGATCGTCCAGATGCTTGAGCAACTTACGCATACGATCCAGACTGAACGTGGTGGTGTTATAACGGACCACGCGCATGCGTTCATAATCGGTAGACTGGGTCAGAAATTCCACAGCTTTGCCGAAGGGATCAAGCTTCACCGCCGGTGCGGGTGCGACCGGGGCGGTGTAGTGGACAGTTTTCGAGGATGGGACGTATTTGATGGGGGGCTGCTTGCCTTTGGTTTTCACTACTTTGGTATTCACTTCTTTGGATTTGGTGGCTTTGGTTTTTACTTCGATCACGGGTGCGGGTACAACTTTTACCGGGGCAGACTTTTTCGCTTTGGCTACCACTACTACGGGCGCAGGGCGCGGGGCAACCTTGGGGGATTTGGTGGCTTTGACCACCTTGCTGGGTTTCTCCACCTTCTTCACCGGAGCAGATTTTACACTTTTACCCGATTTTGATTTTTGTGCAGTAGGCATAGTGCCTATAAATTACCAAAAAAGAGGGTAAAAATGCAACTAATTCGCAAAATTATCCATGTTTTGAGCAATATATTCGCGAAGTAAGTGCGGATGGATGCAATATTTACGTATAAGCGTACGCAATAGTTCATACATATGTAATAAAAAATATGGGACGGCCCGGATGGACCGTCCCATATTGCTTTTATTCACTTAGGCGTAAGTAATCTTACTTGGCGCCATCTTTGCCAACCATGTAGGTCAGCAGGTCAATCACGCGGTTGGAATAACCCCATTCGTTGTCATACCAGCTCACGAGCTTGAAGAAGTTGCCGTTCAGTTCGATCGAGCTGCCGGCATCAAAGATGGACGAGGTCTTGTCATGGATGAAGTCGCTGGAGACGACTTCGTCTTCGGTGTAACCGAGGATACCCTTGAGGTAGGTCTCGGAAGCCTTCTTCATCGCGGCCTTCAACTCAGCCAGGGTGGTGGTCTTGGCGGTCTTGAAGGTCAGATCCACGACCGAGACGGTCGGGGTGGGAACGCGGAAGGCCATCCCACTGAGCTTGCCCTTGACTTCGGGCAGAACCAGCGCCACGGCCTTGGCCGCACCGGTGGTCGAGGGGATGATGTTGATGGCGGCGGAGCGGCCACCCTTCCAATCCTTCTTCGAGGGGCCGTCCACGGTCTTCTGCGTGGCGGTGTAGCTGTGCACGGTGGTCATCAGACCTTCGGTCAGGCCAAAGCCTTCCTTGAGGAGGACGTGGACGACCGGGGCCAGACAGTTGGTGGTGCAGGAAGCGTTCGACACGATGTTGTGCTTGGCGCTTTCGTACTTGTCCTGGTTGACGCCCATGACCACGGTGAGGTCTTCACCCTTGGCCGGAGCGGAAATGATGACCTTCTTGGCGCCGGCAGTGATGTGGCCCTTGGCCTTTTCGCTGTCGGTGAACAAGCCGGTGGATTCGATGACATATTGCACGCCCATGGCGCCCCAGGGCAATTCTGCGGGGCTCTTGGCCGAGACAACCTTGATTTCGTGGCCATTGACCACGAGCACATCGTCTTCAACCTTATCGGGCGCGGACTTCTTGGAGGAAACGGTGCCATTGAACTTGCCCTGAATCGAGTCATACTTCATCAGGTAGGCAAGGTTGTCGGCGGGGACGATATCGCCCACGGCCACGACTTCAAACTTGGTGCCCAGCAGGCCCTGTTCAACCAGAGCACGGAACACCAGACGACCAATGCGACCGAAACCATTAATTGCAACTTTGACGGCCATACGCCAGTCTCCTAAAAAAAGTAGTACCAAGCCCCGAAGCACTTGCCCGGAGTCTTTGTCACGCAAAGAGCCAAGAATATAGCGGTTTTTGCATACCTGAGCAACCGGACAAAATAATCCTTAACTACGAAACTTAGGTCAGGAAATTGCCCGCGGCATTCCCCACCGCTGGCATTTTGGGCTATACTCCGCGTTTTAACCTTTTTGGGAGCCTTAATCATGGCCGATCGTCAAGAAATCCTCGCCCAATCCGCCAAACTCGGTCAGTTGATCGGTACCGATCCGGCCGTCAAGAATTTCCGCGAATTGTCCCGCCAACTGGAGCTGGATGTTGGTGCCCGCGACTTGCTGCAACAGTTTCAGCAACTGGTCGAGCAATTGAGCTACAAAGAACAGATGGGCCAGAGCATCAGCATGCCGGAAAAAGCCCAGTTCGAATCGCTGCAACAGAGCCTCAAAATTCATCCCCTGCTCCAGAAGATCGGCGTGGCCCAGAAGGAATACACCGATTTGATGCAGCTGGTACAGGAACAGGTGAACAAGGGAGTTTCGGGCGCCCCGGCCGATACCGAGGCCAGCATCGAAGCCCCCAAGCCGGC
>JBIJDM010000291.1:0-2660 GCA_044344145.1 Phycisphaerae bacterium | reverse complement strand
TTGCGGAATGTGCGGGTCGTTATAGCAAACCTTGGCCCCGGCCTGCTGCAGGAGTGCGATAATCTCCAAGGCGGGACTTTCGCGCGGGTCGTCAATATCGGGTTTATAGGCCAGTCCCAAGACCATAATTTTGGCCCCGCGCAGCGCCTGGCCGGTGCCGTTGAGCGCCTCGGCGAGTCGACCCAGAACATAGTGCGGCATGCCGACATTCACCTCGCCGGCCAGTTCAATGAACCGCGTGGTCATGCCATATTCGCGGGCTTTCCAAGACAGATAGAACGGGTCTATGGGAATACAGTGCCCGCCCAAACCGGGGCCGGGGTAAAAGGGCATAAAGCCAAAGGGCTTGGTGCGGGCGGCGGCGATAACTTCCCAGATATCAATGCCCATGCGATCAAAGAGCATTTTGAGTTCATTGACCAGCGCGATATTGACACTGCGGAAGGTGTTTTCCAGAATCTTGCTGGCTTCGGCGATTTCGCAATTTTTCACCGGGACAACCTGTTTCACCGCCAAGGCATAGACGGCGGCGGCCACTTTGGTTGCCGTGGGGGTTAAACCGCCGACGACTTTGGGGATGGTGGCGGTGGTATGGTCGCGCCGGCCGGGGTCTTCGCGTTCGGGGGAGAAGGCCAGCAGGAAATCCCGGCCATGCTTTCGGCCCCCGGCGGTCAGGATGGGCAGGACAATTTCGCGGGTGGTGCCGGGATAGGTGGTGGATTCCAGCACGACCAACTGGCCCTTGCGGCCATGACGGGCGATCATCCGGGCGGTGTTTTCGATATAGCTTAAATCCGGTTCGCGCTGGGGGGTCAAAGGCGTGGGGACGCAGATAATGAGCACATCCGGTTCGGCCAGCCGGGCAAAGTCGGCGGTGGCCGCGAAGGTCTTGGCTTTGACCAGTTGCCGGAGCTCTTTAGTGGTAACGGCGCCGATATAACTGGTGCCTTTGGCCAGTTGGGCAATTTTGCGGGGGTCCACATCGAAACCCAGTACCGAAACCCCCTGCCGGGCGAAGGTGGCCGCGAGGGGGAGGCCGACGTAGCCCAGACCAATAACCCCGATCCGGACCTGCCGGGAATGGACCAAGGGGGCGAGTTTTTGCATATGCATAAAAAATCTCCGTCCCACCACGTTACGCGAGCGCGGGCAGATAAACAAGTGGCCCGAGGGGTGATACAATGGGATTATGACGCCACTGGAAAACCAACGTCAGTCCATCGCGCTGCTGCCCCCGGGGCTGGTGAATAAAATCGCCGCCGGGGAAGTGGTGGAACGCCCCGCCTCGGTGGTCAAGGAATTGCTCGAAAACAGTCTGGACGCCGGGGCCACGATGCTGCGGGTGGATATCGTGGATGGCGGACGCACGCTGATCCGGATTGCCGACAATGGCGGGGGCATCCCGGCGGCGGAAATTCCCCTGGCCTTTGCCCAACACGCCACCAGCAAGATTCGCACCAGCGAGGATTTGTTCGCCATCGCCACGATGGGCTTTCGCGGCGAGGCACTGGCCTCGATTGCCAGCGTCAGCCATGTCACCATGCTGACCCGGCAGGCGGAGCAGGCCAACGGTAATAGCGTGGAAGTACGCGACAGCGTGCTGGGACCGATTACCCCGTGTGCGTGTGCGGTGGGGACGATTATTGAAGTGCGCGATCTGTTTTATTCTGTGCCCGCGCGGCGGAAGTTCATGCGCTCGGATGCGACGGAATTTTCCCATTGTCATGAAATGCTGTTGCGCGTGGCGTTGCCCAATCCCCATGTGGGCTTTGTGCTGACGCACAATGGCCGGACCGTGACCGATCTGCCCCCCACCACCGACCACCGCAAGCGGGTCGCGGCGGCGTTGGGGGATGAGCTGTATGACCTGTTCCTGCCGGTGGATTTTGACGAACGCGGGGTGCGGATTACGGGTTTTGTCGGCAAGCCGGAATTGGCCCGGGCCACCAGCAAGCTGCAATATCTCTTTTTGAATGGCCGGTTTATTCGCGACCGCAGCCTGCTGCATGCGGTGAAAGAATCGTATCGGGGACTGATCGAACCCAGCGCCCAGCCGGTGGCGGTGGTTTTTATGGAGATGGCGCCGGACAGTTTTGATGTGAATGTGCATCCGCAAAAGACCGAAGTGCGGTTCCGCGAGTCCAACGGGCCGTATCGTAATGTGCTGGCCGCGGTGCGGGAAAAGTTGCTGGGTACAGACCTGACACCGCATATGCGGGTGCGCGGGGAAAGTACGCCGACGGATCCAGAACCCGCGACCCCGAATGAAGTCACCACACCCAGCACCAAAGATATGCTGGCCGATTTCTGGCGGGCCGCACCGGTGGAACAACGGCCGCTGGAATATGCATCCTTATCACCTGCACCGCCCGTCCCCACTTGTCCGCAGGCCCCCATGCTCCAGCGGGAGGCCATCCCCCCCGCCACGGAGAGCCCGGCAGTACCGCCCCCCGCGCCGGATAATCATGGCATCAAGCATGTGGCCCAATTCCACAATACTTATATCGTGGCCGAGACCGAAGAGGGCATTCTGATTCTGGATCAGCACGCCCTGCATGAACGGATTATTTATCAGGAAATGTTCGCCCGCGCCACCAGCGGAAAGTTGGAGAGCCAGCGTCTGCTGCTGCCGGAGATCATCAGCCTGACCCCGCGTCATC
>JBIJDM010000077.1:0-10952 GCA_044344145.1 Phycisphaerae bacterium | reverse complement strand
CGTTCT
The DNA here is from genome assembly GCA_044344145.1 of Phycisphaerae bacterium. Classification (GTDB taxonomy): domain Bacteria; phylum Planctomycetota; class Phycisphaerae; order WQYP01; family WQYP01; genus JBAXGE01. The sequence continues at coordinate 10,946 of JBIJDM010000077.1, read as the reverse complement.
TCGGCCCCGTCGAACACGGGGGTCACGGCCTGATAGCCGAGAATGGACGCGGCCCAACCCAGATGGGTTTCCAAAATCTGACCGACGTTCATACGACTGGGCACGCCCAGGGGGTTGAGCAGGATGTCAACGGGGGTACCATCGGGCATGAACGGCATGTCTTCTTCGGGCACGATGCGGGCGATAACACCCTTGTTACCGTGGCGCCCGGCCATCTTGTCACCGACGGACAGATGCCGTTTGGTGGCGAGATAAACCTTGACCATTTCGAGCACACCGCTGGGCAATTCGTCGCCGCGCTTCATGTGTTCGAGCTTGCGCTGTTTTTCCTTGACCAGTTTCTCGTCGGACTTGCGGAAACGGGTGTAGATCTTTTCGGCTTCCGTCTTGAGCTTCTCGGCGGCCTTGATCCAGTCGGGGTTGAAGTTCTCGATCTGTTCGAGAATAACTTCATCGTTCAGGCTCTTGCCGACCTTCTGACGGGTCTTGGGATCCATCATATCAGCGCCGGTGAGGGCGTTGATTTCTTCGGCGATCTTGCGGAATTCCGCACAACGCCGCTTGTCCATTTCTTCGGCATACGCCTTGCGGGCGGTATCCAGTTCCTTCTTCTGATCGTCTTCAAGATGCATGCGGCGCGAGAACTTCTGGGCGGCGATGACGACGCCTTCGGTACCGGCGGGCACATCCAGCGAGTCGTTCTTCACGTCTTCGCCGGCGCGACCAAAGATGGCATGGAGCAGTTTTTCTTCCGGCGACAGTTCGGTCTTGCTCTTGGGGCTGACCTTGCCGACCAGAATATCGCCCGGCCCGACGCGGGTGCCGATGCGGACGACGCCCATATCATCGAGATTCTTGAGGGCTTTTTCCGAGACATTGGGAATGTCGCGGGTGAACTCTTCGCGGCCCAGCTTGGTCTCGCGGATTTCGACTTCAAACTCCTCGATGTGGATCGAGGTGAAGGTGTCTTCCTTGAGCAGCCGTTCGTTGAGCACGATAGCGTCTTCGAAGTTGTAACCGTCGAAAGTCATGAAGGCGACCAGGACGTTCTTGCCGAGGGCGAGTTCGCCGTTCTTACAGGCGGGACCGTCGGCAATAATCTGGTTCTTCTTGACCTTCTGGCCAAGTTTGACCAGCGGTTTCTGGGTCAGACAGGTCTTGTCGTTCAGGCCCGCGTTTTTGCGCAGGTCGGAGACCTGGGTTTCTTCTTCGCCCTTGATGACAATCCGCGTGGCATCGCAATAGGTGACCACGCCGGCAAATTCGGCCTTGACGACCATACCGGAATGCTGCGGGATGTTTTTCTCAATGCCGGTGCCAACGAACGGAGGATCGCACTTGAGCAGAGGCACGGCCTGGCGTTGCATATTGGAACCCATGAGGGCGCGGTTGGCGTCGTCATGCTCCAAAAACGGGATCAGCGCCGCAGAGAGCGACACGACCTGCTTGGGCGAGATGTCAACATAGTTGACGTCCTTGGAATCCACGGCCTGCAGATCGCCACGGACGCGGGCGAGCAGGGTGCCGGGCTTGATCTTGTTGGTGCCGGGCTCGAGAACTTCCGGCGGTGCGAAGACCGCTTTCATTTCCTCGTCAGCGCGGAGATTGACGGTCTTGTCTTCGACCTTGCCACCGACGACACGGCGATACGGGGTGATCAGGAAACCGTATTCATCGAGGCTGGCATAGATGGACATGGACGCGATCAGACCGATGTTCGTACCTTCGGGGGTTTCGATCGGGCAGATGCGGCCATAGTGGGAAATATGCACGTCGCGGACTTCGAAGCCCGCACGCTTGCGGTTCAAGCCCCCAGGTCCCAGTGCCGACAGGCGGCGTTCGTGGGTCAACTGGGCCAGCGGATTGGTTTGATCCACGACCTGACTGAGTTCGCTGCGGCCAAAGAAGAATTCGATGGCGCTGCTGATGGACTTGCTGTTGACGAGTTCGACGATCTTGAAGGCGGAGGTTTCGTCCTTGTTGCTCATGCGTTCCTGCACGGTCCGCTTGAGTTTCAGGAAGCCCTTGCGCATTTCCTCGGCGGCCAATTCGTCAATGGTCCGCAGGCGACGGTTGCCCAAGTGGTCAATATCGTCCACGTAGCCCTGATTGGCCCGCAGGCCCATCAGATACTTGATGGATTGGATAATGTCCTCGGCGCGGAGGGTCATCAGGTCTTCGGAGACGTTCAGATCAAACTTGCGGTTGATGCGGAAACGGCCCACGCGACCGAGACGGTAGCGGTTGTCGTCGAAGAATTTCTCGTGGAATAGGGCCTTGGACTTTTCGAAATTCACCGGGTTGCCGGGACGCAGACGGCTGTAAATCTTTTCCAGCGATTCTTTGTAGCTGTGGGTGCCGTCTTCCTGCAGGGTGTTGAGGATGATGGCATCGTTCATCTTTTTGATGACGTCCACCTTCTTGATGGCGCTGGCCTGAATCTTGGCAACGGCATCGCCGATCTGAGCGCCGGCCTTGACGAGTTCTTCGCCGGTGGCGGTGTCCACGATGGCGCCGGCGGCGTAGTATTCGGGCTTGAGCTGGCCGGCACTGATGGTTTCGACTTCGTAGAAGGCCCGGAGAATGGCTTCATCGGTCGAATACTTTTCGTCCATGGCCCGCAGGAACGTGGTGGCGGGAATCTTGGAGCTCTGGTCAATGCGGACGGCCAGCAGGTCTTTCTTGGTGACGTTGATTTCGATCCAGCTGCCGCGTTCGGGAATGACACGGGTGGCATGCAGCGGACGATCGCCATCGCGTTCGCCGATCATGAAGTCCACGCCGGGGGAACGGTGCAACTGGCTGACGATGACGCGTTCGGCGCCATTGATGATGAATTCACCGCCGCCCATCATGATGGGGATATCCCCGAGGTAGATACCCTCTTCCATGATTTCGGGCTTGTCCTGGCGCTGCAAACGGAGCTTGACCTTCAGCGGCATGCCGTAGGTCAGACGCAGGGCGCGACATTCATCGGGGGTATAGCGGGGTTCTTCCAGCTCATAGCTGATATACTCGAGCTTCATCTTGCCATCGAAGCTGCTGAGCGGGAAGGCTTCATGAAGCAGGCCTTCGAGGCCGGATTTCTGCCGTTTTTCCGCGGGCAGGTCCGATTGTAAGAAACGCTTGTAAGAGTCGGTCTGCAATGCGACCAGATTGGGAATCGCCTGCGCATCGCCACGTTTGGAATAGTCTTTTACCGGCCTAACTTGCATGCATCACCTCGGACAAGAAACCACGCAACTCGTTCAATCAAGCTACGAAAATCTAAATTTTAATTTTGTGGGGGTGCCCCTGAAGAACGGGACCAGAGATATTGGGCCAAAATCTTCATAGACCCGCAATCTTACCACCACAATGACTTGTTCACAAGTCTTGTCTAAATAAAAACCTACAACAATCCCTCCGTCATCGGACGACCGAACATCAAATTCATATTTTGGATGGCCTGGCCGCTGGCACCCTTGACCATGTTGTCAATGGCGACGCTGACCACCCAGCGGGTACCGGCCAATTTAACGGCGATATCCACACAATTCGTATTCGCGACATATTTAATCGCGGGCAACTGGTGCGTCCGGATGCGGACAAAAGGTTGTCCAGCGTAATACGCAGTAAAGGCGGCTTCGGCCTGCGTCTGGGTGAAACCGGGCCGGGCAGGCAGGAAAATTGTTTCCAGAATGCCCCGATCCACGGGAATCAGGTGCGGAACGAACAGGACTTTGACGGAGCTACCGAGGACCCGGCTGACGGTCTGTTCGATTTCCGGGGTGTGCCGGTGGGTACCGATGGCGTATGCCTCGAAATTTTCGTTGCGTTCGGGGTAATGGTGTTCCTGCTTGGGGGTGCGCCCCGCACCACTGATGCCACTGGCGGCGCTGATAATCAGGTCGGTGGGGTCGGCCATCCCGTTGGCCAGCAGGGGGATAAGCCCCAAGGCGGCGGCAGTGGGATAGCAGCCGGGGTTGCTGACGAATTTCGCCTGTTTGATCTGGTCGGCAAAGAGCTCGGGCAGGCCATAAACGGCCTGGGCGAGATTGGGCAGATCGCTGTGTTTGTGTTTGTACCAGTGCTCGTAGACCGTGGGGTCGGTGAGTCGGTAATCGGCGGAGAGGTCAATCACGCGGACGCCGGCGGCGAGCAACTGGGGGGCGTGCTCCATGGCGGCGACGTGGGGCAAACAGAGGAACGCGACATCGGCTTCGGCGGCGATCGCGGCGGGGTCAAAGACCCGGATGGGCAATTCGCACCGGCCGGCGAGTTCCGGAAATAGTATGCTGATGGGTTGTTCGGCTTTGCGACTGGCGAGATAGGTGATGCGGACATGGGGGTGCCGCAGAAGCCACTTGATGGTTTCCAGCGAGGTGTAGCCCGAAGCACCTACAATGGCAGCCCGAATCATGCGACCACTCCCGAAAACCAGCATAAGTCATTTTTAGGCAATGACTTACTAATTTTAAGCCGCCTTGAAAACAGTCCAAAAACCGCAACCAAGGGGCATAACTGACATAAATAGCGACGGCGTCTGCACGCAGACGCCGTCGCGAGAGCACAAAGTAAAGTTCCCGCTTAACGCTTGGAGAACTGGAAGCGACGACGCGCACCGCGCTGACCGTACTTCTTACGTTCCTTCATGCGGCTGTCACGGGTGAGGAAGCCGGCATCCATCATGGGCTTCTTGAGGGTGACATCATAGGTGACCAGAGCACGACCGAGGCCCAGAAGGACCGCGCCGGCCTGACCGGTGACGCCGCCACCATCTACGGTGACGTTGACATCCATCTTGTCGCTGACATTGGCCAGGGCCAACGGAGCCTTGACGGCGGCGATGTCCTTGGGTTCTTTGAAGAATTCATCGGCGGGACGTTCATTGATGACGAACTTGCCCTGACCGGAGGACATGCGAACACGGGCCACGGAGGTCTTGCGACGACCGGTGCCCAGGAAGAACAACTTTTCCCCGATCGCCACGATACCCTTACCGCGCTTTACCGGACGTGGTTTGCTAGCTTCAGCCATGATTGCCTCGTAAAAACTTGCTTAATCAGAAAGAAAAATTACAGTTCCAACTTTTCGGGTTGCTGGGCGGCATGCGGATGCTGATCATCGGCATAGCACTTCAGCTTGGTCGCCATCTGGACCCCCATACGGGTCTTGGGCAACATGCGCTTGACAGCCAATTCAAAGGTCTTGGCCGGGAAACGTTCGAGCATTTCCTTCAGCGGGCGAACCTTACGGCCACCGGCATAGTAGGTGTAATATTCATACTCGCGTTGTTCGAGCTTGCGGCCGGTCACCTTCACCTTGGCGGCATTGATAATGACGATGAAATCGCCGGTATCAACGGTCGCGGTGTAGGTGGGCTTATGTTTGCCCATCAGACGCATGGCAACGGCGGACGCGAGACGGCCGAGGGTCTTACCCGTGGCGTCCACAACGTACCAACGCGCGTCTTTATGGCCGACTTTGGCCAAGGTGGTCCGACATGCCGAGTTGGCAATGCGACGAACCGGCTTAACAGCAGTTTGAGTGGTCATGATTCTGTCTTCCGCACTAATCTGGTTATCCGAATCCACACCGGCAACGTAGCATCTACATCGCCTATGCGTGGCAAAGTCCCGTAGTTTAACCGCTAGCTATATGGTGTCAAGAGCAGGAGCTCATGATTTAGCCAGATATGTCAACTTTGTTTAATCTTTCTTGGCAAAGTACTCTTTGGAGCCTTTCCAGTCGGGCTTCATGGTGTCGCCGCCGGGTTGCCAGTTGGCGGGGCAGACTTCGCCATGTTCACGAACGAATTGGAACGCCTGCAACACGCGGAGGGTCTCATCCACGCTGCGGCCCACGCCGAGATTGTTGACGGTGACGTGTTGGATGACGCCATCGGGATCAATCAGGAACAGACCACGCAGGGCCACGCCACCGTCGGTAAGGACGCCGTAATCGGCGGCGAGCTTGCGGTCCAGATCGGAAATCAGCGGGTAAGTTAAGCCGTTTATGCCGCCGGACTTACGATCTTTTTCCAGCCATGCAAGGTGGGTGTATTTGCTGTCAATACTGGCGGCCAACAGGGCGCAATTGATCTTCTTGAAATCCGCAATCCGATCCGAGAAAGCGAGCAATTCGGTCGGGCAGACGAAGGTAAAATCCAAGGGATAGAAAAAGAGCACGACCCACTGGCCACGATAATCGGAGAGGGTGGTTTTCTGGAATTGGCCGGCGAGGACGGCGTCGAGAATGAACTGGGGGGCGGCTTTGCCGATCAAAGAGGCAAAATTTACACGCGGGGCGGAGCTTTCCATCTTTTTTTCACCTTTACAAAACTGGGTTCATGAACAATTCCGGTACAAGCGTACCAAGGTTAGGCGGTCTGGGTGCGTTTTTCCAGTTAATTATCCGAATTAATAGTCGGAATTGGCCGGCAGATAAAAATGCAGGCAAACAGCAGGACCATGCCGAGGGCGCCGTAGCGCCAAGTGGAATCCACCGACCAACTGGCCGCGCCGTAGCACCAGATACCCAGCACGATCAGGCTAATGGCCCAGCGCCAGGAACGTGGATAGCGGGCCGTGAGCCAACGGATGAACATAGCCAGAACCAGAACGGTGGCGCCGAAACCGAGCACATAGGTGAGGATTTGGACCAGCGGACCGAGCAATTCGCCCCAGCCAGGGGGCAGGACGGCGGTGGTGGCGGGATTTAATAAGTCGTGGCTAGCATGGGCCAGATGACGGACGAGATCGCGCAGGGGGACATCGCGCAAGGCTGTTAAGCCCCCAGCGCCGAGCAACGCCACACAGGCGGCGGTTACCCCCCCACCCCAGGCCAGCGCCCGGACATCCCAGCGCACGGGTGGATCTTCCTGAGTGGCGGGGGTGAAATAACGCTGCAGGATGACCACGCTGCTGAGGCCGCCAGCACTGAGGATCGCGGCAATGACGAGGACTTCAGACCAGGGCATAGCGGTATAGAGCAGGTCGGCAGTAAGCGGGCGTTGACTGAGAAGCACGCCAGCGCCAGCGAGGATGATCCAGACCAAGGTCACGCCACCGAGCAATCGGGCAAGGGGCCAGAAGAACCACTGAACGGGCAAATAGACGAGCAGGCCAATGATTACGATGAGGGCAGTGTAGAGCGGCCAGCCCTGCCAGGACCAATTCGCGAGGGCGGGTTGTTGCGCCAAGCCCAGCGCCAGCCAAGCGGCACCGAGCGCGGCGCATGTGCCCAGCCAGGTGGCGAAGGTACGCTGGCTGGGGCGCAAGACGTTGCCGCAATAACCCGCGAGTAGCGCGGCGAGGAGCAGGCCGGCACAGGCCAGCCACGCGGGGGCTGGTGGAGTAACGGTGCGCCAGGCGCGGATGCCAGCGGGAATACTGATTTTCGCGCCCATGAGTTCGCTGGGGTTGGACGGACGCAGCAGGTCCACCGCGCCGGCATTGGCGTCGGTGGGCCGGACGTGGAGATCAAACATTTCCGGGGCGGTCCAGGCGGCGCCGGAGGGGAGTTGGACAAACGTGCGGGCGGGGATGCGATAGACCACGACATTATCGTAGCGGTCGCGCGGAGCAATGGCGGCGGTATCGGGCGCGATGAAGACGGTGCCGGAGGTGGCGGAGGTCAGGGCCGCGGGAAAATGCTCGGTGCGGGTTTCGAGGGATTTGTGCAGCGTGTTGTAGGTGGCGATGCCGGTGAGTATAAGCGCAACGAGCAAAGCCAGACGGCCCAGCGAGGTCCAGGCAGTTACGGTGGTGGCGGGGGTGAATTTGCGGCTGAGCCATTCGGCGGGCCAGCCGAGACACAGGCCCAGTCCCAGCACGCCGAGGAGTGCGGGCAGGAGGCCGAGTTTGGCGGCGAGGATGGGGCCGATGAGCAGGCCCAGGCCCAGTCGCAGGGCGAGTTGGCCCCAGCCGGGACCATCGGGACGACGGTCCAGCCAGCCGGTGGCGAGGACGAGGAGCCAGGCGAGTAACAAGAGCAGGCCGATGGTCACGTCGAGTCTCCAAAAAACGAGAGGCGGGGCCTGCGGATTTTGTCCAGTTGGCGAGGACCCGTGTATGTAGTAGAATAACACGCCGCTTGACGCGATGCGATCGTAGCTCAGTTGGTAGAGCAACAGACTTTTAATCTGTGGGTCCTGGGTTCGAGCCCCAGCGATCGCAATGGTTTGAGAATGTGGGTTTGATTCGTAACACATTGATATCCCAATAGTTAGCTGGTGGTTAAATTCGTGTAGGCGGATTTTTCTTGCCGTGGGGTTGCGGTCTGATATGATGGGAATACCTTTCGTGGAGATAACGCATGGGTGATGCTACGGGCACAACAACAGCCAGCCAAACCGACGCAATTGGTGCCGTGTGGGATAATGAAATCAGACCCGCAGTGGCGCTGACGGCGGAAGAGCTGGATGCCGAACAGCGTAAACGGTTTGCGGCCGGGGCGGGAAAGATGCATTGGAAGTCCACTGCTAAAGTAGTCATGTGGCCGTATTACCTGCTGGGGGCCAGCGGGCTGATGGTCATCACGAGCGTGATACTTTTAACATATACGGACAACCAAGGTTACAAGGGGATTGTGGGCTGGGGGTTACTGACGGGCGGGGTATGCGCGTTGGCGCTGACGCTGATTCTACTACCGATTGCGATTGCCCGGCAGCGCAATCATCCGCAGTTGGAGGGGATCAAGATTTGCGTATTGCTGGGGTGTTTGTTGCCGCTTTTATGGCCGGTGGCATTGATCTGGGCGCATTGTGATGGGCGTGCGGAGTAAGTAGATACCAACGTATTGGATTGGTCTAGAGGTTGTCAAATTCAGTGGCAATCAAGGTTTTGATACCGGTTTTAATTTCGCCTCACGTTGAATACGCTTGTTTACGTTGGCCCATTCGTAATCGGACAATTTCCCCTGTGAATGCAGCGCCATATAGTCTTTGACAGTGCTTTGAAAAACCGCCGAGGAACTATACATAATCAATTCGTGGAGCCAATCATCACTGAGGGGCGGGGTTAACCATTGACGGACTCGCGCTTCGGTTAATAGCGCCGTTTTTACCTCTGGATAGGTCATGACCAGCAATTTTTTTGCTTTATCATCACGCCGGTCAATATATGCCGAAACCAAGGCTGGCAAGTCACGAAAAGTTTCACTGTGTTTCCATTGGTAATTTAAGTGCCAATACAGATTCACATCTTTAGTTAGGTCATACCGCCTGAGAATGGCTTGGATGAGTTGACGCTCACGCTCGGGGGGAGTAACTGAACCGGCAGGCATGGCTTGTACGTTACCTACAATATAATACAGTAATATCGTGTCTTCATCGCGTGTGATTGGTCGGGCAGGATCGGCTATCAAACTCGAGACCAGAGCTTCGGCTGCTGCGTATGAATTCTGTTTGGTCATATAGTCGCGGATCAGGTACGTTGCGCCCAGAACTAAGGTAAATACGAGGAGCAATGCTGCGAACCGAAGTTGTGTCTTGTCGGTTGAATTCATGTTGTTTTCCCGTTACGAGATACACGCCACGGTTCATAGTATACTCACACTAGGGGACAGACACAAGGAGTATTTTGCTCATGTGGTTTAGGGCGGGTAGATGAGGACTGGGGAAATGCAGACAGAGTACAAAAATAAAAACACCGGCGGGGATACCGCCGGTGTGGGTGGGGATTGGGTTGGGGTGCGTGGGGTTACTTGATTTCGTCGCCTTTGACGGTGACTTTGAGTTTGCCCACGGTGACGGTGCCATCGGGTTTGTCGGACCAGGTGCCGGTGGCGGTGGGCACGGGATGGGGTTTGCCCTTTTCGGCCATGGTCAGGACGATGAGGTAATCGCCATCGGGGCTGGTGCAGGTGACAAAGTTATTGTTCTTGATGGGGCCGGCATCCGAGCCACGCGGGCGGGTGCCGACGTTGAAGGTGGTGGTGGCGGGATAGAGCACCGTGCCCTTGAGGGTGTGGCCGGTGGCGGTGGTGATGGTAAAGCTGTTTTTATCCGTGGTGATTTTGTTGGTTTCCAGCGTGGCCATCTGCCAGAACTTGCCATCGTCGGAGGTATCGCTGATGACGAAGGCGGCATTGGCGCCGTTTTGGCTGAAGTCCGCGAAGAAGCGGCGGGTGTGGTTGGCGGTGCCCACGTTATTTTGGGCGATGTTCATGACCACGCCCCCACCGCCGTCGGCGTTGAGCACGGGCTTGCCGACATACTTACCACTGTTGCCATTCTCGGTCAGACGGGCATCAGGGTCCACGGGATAAAGGGTGTTCTGCGAGCGCCAATAGACATCCTGACCATTGGTCTTGGGACCGTAGCGGCCCCCGCCGGTGCCCCAGATGGTATCGAGGCCGACGATGCGGAAGCTGAGGGCATCGGGACCGCCGTGGCCTTTGTTGCCGCGGAGTTTGGCATAGAGCTGGGCGACTATATCGGTATTGTCTTTGTAGTGGTTGCGGAAGACGGTATAGCCATTGCCGCCGGTCTCGGCGAGGGCGTCGCGCCAGGCGGGCACGGACATGGGGTCTTTTTCGGCCACGTCGGCGGGATAAAAGAGGATACTGGAGACGGTGCCAAAGCGGCCGGCATCGTAGGTGCGGTTGCCTTTGATGCCGATGGTGCGATCGTACCAGAACTTGAGTGCGGGCTTGATTTCATCGGGTGCGAAATAGAAGGCGAAGCCATAGCAGCCTTCGCCATTGGTGCCGGGGTTATCGTCGCCAAAGTCGGGGCGCCACAGGCCGGTGGGCGTGGTGACGAGGCTGGCGTAGGTGGTCCAGAGGGTCCACTTGAGGCCGGGGGCATCTTTGTGGAAATCAACCGTGGGTTTCTGGCGTTTGAGGGCGATGAGGAAGGGGGCGACGCCATTGCCCATGGGGTAGTAGGTGTAACCGAGGCCTTCGATATTCCAGCCGCGCGAGGCAGGACTGTTGCCCAGATTTTCGTTGAGGTAGCGGAT
>JBIJDM010000076.1:0-10974 GCA_044344145.1 Phycisphaerae bacterium | reverse complement strand
CGTTTATAGACCGATTCCGCCGCCGTGGGCGGGAAGCTGATACGCGGGATGCCCACCTTGCGGACACGTAGGCCCAAATCCTTCAAATCGCGATCCGCCGCCGTGGCGATCTGCTGTTCTAATACACCGAGTTTGATTTTCCCGGCATCGGCGTTGAACAGATCATCCATGCGGTATTGCTGGATCATGCTCTTGGTCAGGGCGGCGACTTTTTCCGTGATGCGCCGCTGGGCGGTGCCATCGTTGGCCTGTAAACGCTGGTAATAAAGCTTGGCGTTATCCACCTGCCAGAGCGCGAAGGCTTGAATATTCAGCGGTTCACCGCCGGCATTCACCGGTTCCAGCGCGGTTTCGGCCAGTTGCATACGCGTATCAATCCGCACCAGCCGGTCCGTGGGCAGGCACACATGCCAGTTATAGGCCAGCGCCGTGGGGGCTTCGACCAGACTGCCGAAGCGGTCCACCACCACTTCTTCATACGGCCGGCGGATGTACGTGCACAACAGACACGTCATCACCACCAGCAGGATTCCCGCGAGGGCATATAAGATTGTTTTACGCATAAAGCCTTCCATTTCCAGTTACGGACGCGGCGCCGCCATCGGCTGGCCGGGGATAAAACTGCCATCTTTTTCGAGCTGCCACACATCGGGCGGGGTCACACCCCGGCCCAGAATCAGTTTGTTTACATCGGGCAGCATTTGCTCCATGATCGGTGTACTCATGCGATAGCGGGCCAATTCCGGATCGCGGGCAAACGCGCGGCTCAGGGCCACAATCCGCTGGGCTTCGCCCTGGGCGACATTCAGCCGGGTGGTGGCATAGGTCTGGGCATCCGCCATGAGACTGGCCACATCGCCGGTGGTGCGATTGAGCTTGCCGGTGGCTTCGGCGCGGGCATCGTTGATCACTTCGTCCATCTTTTCCCGTTTGATCACCACATCGGCAAACGCGTGGGCTGGGCCCAACTCGGTGCCGTTGGCCAGTTCGCGCGGCATAAACCCGATCGGCGGATAAACGTCCCGTAGAATCACCTGATCAATCTGCACGCCAATATCCAAGGCATCCAAACGTTCCTGCAATTTCGTGCGTAATGCGGTGACCACTTCCGAGCGTTCGCGCCCGAGCAAATCCTGCAACGTCAATTCCGCCAGAGCCCGCATCAGCGCCGTGCGCGTGATCCGCTGCACCACGGCTTCGGCGGTGGGCCGCACATACGCGGCGGCGCCCGGCCGGGCGGCTTCGACAAATTCGCGCGCGGTCAGATGGCGATAATAAGCCCCAGGATCGCGTACCTGCCAGAGCACCCGCGCCCGTACGCCCAGCAATTGCGGCGCAGCGCCGCCGGTCCGTGGTTCGCGGTCGCCGGTGGCATATTCTTCTTCGGGGGCCAGCGCGCGGGTCGTCCAGAACGCATCCTGAATCCGATTCAGCCGGTCTTTATCCTGTGCGAAATCGCGGCCCAAAGTTTCCTCGCGCACCCGCGTGACGGGAATGCGGACCAGCGTATCAATCGGCCATGGCAGCGTAAAATGCAGCCCCGCGGCCAGCGGTTCAGATATTTCCTGTTCCGTGGCATAACCCAGCCGCTCGCGGATGGCCACCTCGCCAGAGGGCACCACATGCACACACGTCAGCAGCAGCGCCACCACCGCCCCGGCCACCAGCACCCGCGGCATCAGCCGGGCAATCACGCCATCGTCATCACCCTGACCGGCCAGGCCCACGCTATGCACCAACACCATCCGCAGCCCCGCCAGCCAGGTGCTGGTAATCATCGGGAACAGCGGGGTAACATCCAGATCAATAGGCTCCTGATCGCTTTCTTCCACCACGGTGTAATCGCGGATGGCGCCCACAATCAATTCCAACCCCTGCAGGAACAGCAGCGTCAGCGCCACCACCCCGGCCAGTTCGCCCACGTAGTTAAATTTCAACCACCCCATGACCAGCGCCGTACCCAGCAACACCATCCCCAGCCAGTTGTACGACAGCACGCTGCGGGCGGCCTCGCCGAAAAATTCCGTCTGCCGCCTGATGCGGGCGTAATAATGTAAACCGACATACAACCCCGCGGTGCCCACGGCCAGCACCACCGACAGTTCATCCAACGGCGTACCGGAAATCGGTAGTTCTTTGCCCGCTTCAACATTGGCAAATGCACTCCATACCACCCATGCGCCCACCAAAGCCAGCAGCAAGGTAAAGCCCGCGTTGAGCAGGGCGACCACGCGTTGGAAACTGATTTCCATCGCTGCGGTGGTGGTGCCCGGTTCGGCCACCACGGCCGGCGGGGCGATATCGGCGGCATAGCTCATACGGAAACCCGCGGCGGGGATCATGCCCACGCCCGCGGCCTGCGGGCCGTCGTGCGGAGCCTCGGTCTGGGCGTAATCCTGTTGTTGACTGGACGTGCGCAGGCCCCACCACGCGATGCCCAACTGGGCACACTGGGCCAGCGCCACCAACATCCCCACCCAGAAGCCCGTGGCCTGATAGCGCAGACCGCCGATCAACATGGTGCCGGCAATGGCCCCCATCAGGACGAAGCAGAGCAAGGTTATCCACTGGGCGCGTTTCACAGACGGCAATCCTTATATAGTGCTGGCCGGGGGGACGACAATGGGTTGTTCCCGCACCACCGGACTGAGCGTGCGCGACCGGCCGGGCGTGCCGGCCAGACGGATCGAGTTGACTACAATCACCACCACCCCCACCACATGGATGAGCGCTGCGGCCACCGGGCCGATCAGGCCGAAGGCAGCGCCGGTGGCTTCGATCACGGCAAAGCCGATGGCGAGGGCCAAATTCTGAAAAATGGCCGAGCGCGTCTGCCGGGCCAGATAAATCAGCAACGGCACGCGGGTGAGATCATCTTTGAGCAGAATAGCATCGGCGGCGGATATCGCCACATCCGTGCCGCGCACGCCCATGGCGATGCCCACACTGGCGGCCGCCAGCGACGGGGCATCGTTAATGCCATCGCCCACCATCGCCACGCCCCGGTTGCCGCGCTGCAGTTGCCGGACGATGTCCACCTTCTGGCCGGGCAAGAGCTCGGAATAAATATCATCACACCCCACGGCCCGGCCCACCAGTTCCGCGCTGCGTTTGCGGTCGCCGGTCAACATCGCCACACGGCGCACGCCCAGGGCCCGCAACCGCTTGATGGTGCGGGCGGCTTCGGGACGAATTTCATCGGTCAGCAACAATACCCCCAGCAACACCCCCGCCCGGACCACAAACACCCCCACCAGCGGCAATGTCACATCGGCGGGTTCCAACGCCTGCGCCTGGGTACGCAAATATTCGGGCACCGCCCGCAGCGAACCGACCATGACTTCCTCACCGTTCACGCGGGCTTCCAGCCCCAGCCCCTCGCGTACATTGACTTCATCCACGCGTACCGGCGTCAGACCGAGCTTCCGCACATGCGTGACAATCGCCACCGCCAGCGGATGCGTCGAGCGGCTTTCGATCCCGGCGGCCAGCGTCAGCAATTCTTCCGCACTGATATCCCCCGCGGGTCGGACTTCGGCGACGATGAATTGCCCGGTGGTCAGCGTGCCGGTCTTGTCGAAGACCACGGTATTGAGATTCGCGGAGGCTTCCACGAACGGGCCGGCCTTGACCTGGATCCCGCTGCGGCTGGCGCGGGCCAGCGTCACCACGATGGCCAGCGGACTGGCCAACAACACTTCGGCGGGGCAACCCACCACCCACAGCGTCACCAGCCGGTTGGGATCGCGCGTAACCCACAGCACCACCAGCGAAAACGCCAGCATGATGGGCGTGTAATAGGCAAAGAAGATTTCCGCCGCGCGGATGGCGCGGGGTTGGAATTGCTGGGCTCGACGGACTAGGGCAATGGTCTGGCCCAACGCGGATTGGGCCCCCACGCGGTGCACCTCTACCTCGATGGCCCCGGTCAGATTCATAGTCCCCGCCAGCACTTGCGCCCCGACGGTTTTATCCACCGGCACCGATTCGCCGGTGATGGAGGATTCGTCCAGACTGGTGCTGCCGGTCAGGATATTGCCATCGGCGCCGATGCGGTCGCCGGGGCGGATGATGAGGATATCGCCCACGGCAATGGCATCCGCGGCGATGGCTTGTTCGCGGCCACCCCGCCGGACCAGCGCCACGCTGGGGGCGAGTTTTTGCAGGGCCAAAACCGCCTTGCGAGCCTTTTCGGTGGCTACGCCTTCGATCAGCGCGCCCAATTGCATAATCAGCGCCACGATCCCGGCTTCGACATACCACCCCAGCGCGATGGCCCCGATGATGGCCATGGCCACCAGTTCGTTGACATCCGTTTTACCTGAGGCCAACCCCTTCAGGGCCCCCCAGATAATCGGCCCGCCGGCAATCAAGGCCCCCGCCAGCCCCAGCCCCCAAGCCACGGGCTCCTGTTCGGGTGCGGCATATTTAATAATGACCGCGAGCGCCAGCAACGCAATGGTCAACGGCAGGACCACGCGTAATTGCAGGGCCAAACCAACCCCCGCATTCGCGTAATATTCCTCCGGCGCAGGCACCTCAGGCCCCGATTTCTGGGGTTCCAGTGCCGCTAAAGTTGGCAGGACAGACTCTGACAAAGGCAATCTCGCTGTTCGAAAGACCTACCGGGTCGCAAAAGCAGGCTAATCTGTACCACGAAGGCCCGAAAAAGCCAAGCGCCCGAGGCAAAAGCAATACGTTCAGGCCCAAAGAAATGAGACCCAAACCCACTACCTGCCCATTGTACGCCCTGGGATGGGGGTGGGTTCATCATACTTGAGGAAGTATCAAGTAATTTCGCACCCCGGTTGGCCTCACTTGTTTACAGATATGGACCCAACCGCAGGAGCAATCAAATTTTTGGCGTTTACTCCGAAAACACCCTCGGTATGACAACCAATGAATTGATCTTTGTGTAATAAATCTACTACTTGTTCAAGAGCGCATCCACAGCAACCTTCAGTTTCTTTTTATCGATTGCCGGATCAACTTTTTGGATATACTCTACTGCCGCAAGATCGTCACCACGCTTACGGTTCTGTCGTGGTTCAAGTGCCTCAATTAAGATCGCTTCAAAAGTAGGTATGAGATTTTCAGCTTTATATGTTGTGCGCAAGCTACCGAGTTCGCCAGTCTCAGATACGGGTAATAATCCAAACCACGAGAATCTATCCCACCGAACTGACATTCGATCAACTGTGTGCTCGTAAAGTCTTCTCCCCAGCGGGCGATCAGTTGTGCGTCCAACGTAGATAACCTCCCGTCCATCATAGAGCAGATACACACCAAGTTGTTTGTTAAAATCCACTGGTGTAGCCCCAATTTGCTGCATGCCCAGTAGCTTCGGAGTAGCCCCCCATTCCACGGCCTCTTTACGCCAGAACATTCCAAACGAGGTTATTATTTCGTACTGCCCTTCATCTTCCTCAGAATCCAATGCTGTTGGGGAATTTTCCCTTGTGATATTCGCATTGGGAAACCCTTTGGACCTTAACGTAAAGATTCCTTTAGCCACGCGAATATATGGCGAACTATCACCCTCATGCTTGATTGATGCAGAAATTTTTGCATTGACCGTTGCGGCCGGGGTGGCACCGAGGTTGTGACGCAGTTTTTCTGAAATGATACGTTCGGTAATTTCGTCATAGTGAAGGGGCGTCGAAGTTGATTCGAGGATTGTTTTTATGGCTTTTTCCCAAGTTGGCTCGGAACGCATTTGTTATTCCTTTCTCGATATATCAATGAACTGACTTGTCCATCACTCACCATATCTTACCACAACTCAATTGATGGCGAATCATCGGCAAAATAATGCCACCGCTTAAGATTACACTCGGAGCGTACTGATACCGTAGGATGGCGACATGAATCATCGCCCCCGCGACTGATAAAGCGGTAATGCTCCGGGTACAGGGCATTACCGCACGCTATGATGCTGGGGTACCAGTAAAAGAGGTGTTGTGGAATATTCTCTACGGTTGGGCGTTTAGCTGATGTGTGTTTGCGGTTCGGGCGCGGCTGGCCCGGCGGGTTGGTCTTTAAGTTGGGAGTCGTTATGAAGTTGGGCTCTGCCGGGATGGTGGGCGCGGTGTTACTGGGCAGTGTGCTGGCGGTCTCGGCGGGGTATGCCGCGGGTCCGGCGGGTACCCTTGCGCCGCTGGGCGGAGCAGCGGGTAAGCCGGGGGTGGTCCAGACGTATCAGGACTTTTCCTATACCGTGACCGCAGGCAAGGTCACTATTACCAAATATAAAGGACAGGGCGGGGAAGTGACGGTGCCGGGGCGAATTGATGAACTGCCGGTGGTCGGAATCGGCGACATGGCGTTCTTTGCCCGTACCGGCCTGACGGCGCTAACGCTGCCCGAGAGCCTGACCAGTATCGGGGATATGGCCTTTGCCGGGTGCGGCAAGCTGACGCAGTTGAATCTGCCCCCGCACCTGACCAGCCTGGGGATGCAGGCGTTTATGCAATGCGGCAGTCTGACCAGCATCACCATCCCCGGCGGGGTGGAAAGCATCGGCAAGCAGACGTTTTTGGGCTGCGGCGCGCTGGTCAGTGTGACAATCAGCCCCGGCGTCGCCACGATTCGCGAACAGGCCTTTGCCGGGTGCAAAGGATTGCTGCAAATCACCCTCCCCGCCAGTGTCACCAGCCTTGGAAGCGGCGCGTTTGACGGCTGCACCGGGCTGACGGCATATACCGTGGAGGCGGGTAATCCGGCCTTCAGCAGTGCGGCGGGGGTATTGCTGGATCAGGCACAAACCACGGTCTTGCGCTATCCGATGGGTAAAGCCGGCAGTTACAACGTACCCGCGACGGTCACCGCCATCGGGACCAAAGCGTTTGCCGGGTGCGTAAATTTAAGCGGCATCACCCTGCCCGACACGCTGACCACGATCGGGCGCGAGGCCTTTGCGGGGTGCAGCGGGTTGACCAGTGTGCAGTTGCCCAAGAGTCTGACGTGCCTGGGCTATGACGCCTTTGCCCAATGCCCGAAATTGACCAAGACCACACAGGAAAAAATTGATGCCTGTTATACCCGCGTGGATGGCGTGTTGCTCAATAAGACCCAGACGGTATTGCTGGCGTTTCCGCGCGATAAGAATGGCAATTATGGCATCCCCAAAACCGTCACCAGTTTGGGCGAAGGCGCGTTTCGGGACTGTAAGGGGTTGACCGGGGTTGTCCTGCACAACCTGACCACATTGCCGGACGAGGCTTTCGCCGGCTGTACCAATCTGACGTATGCGGGGCTGCCCAATACCCTGACCAGGGTCGGGACGCGGGCGTTTTATGAGTGCACTAAACTGAACAATATCAATCTGCCGGGCAGTGTGACCAGCATCGGCCCCGAAGCGTTCAGCGGCTGTGCGGTGCTGACGGTCATCACCATTCCCGACCGCGTCACCAGCATCGGCGAAAATGCCTTCGCATTTTGCCCGGCGCTGAAAGATGTTAACTTTCTGGGCCATGCCCCCGGCGTCAAAGGCAACTTGTTCCAAGGCTCGGAAAACGCCACCGTGTATTATCTGGCCAATATGAAGGGCTGGGGGCCGAAGCTGGGGGGACGGCGAACGGAATTGGCGAAACCCGCCAATGACCGGCATTGAGGGTCAAGCAAAACAACCCAGCGCCATTCAGCGCAGCGTCACGGTTTTGATGCTGCTGCGCAGGCTTTGCCAGAGGGGTTCGTCGATGGTGGCGAAGTCGCGGCAGTAGGCGCGGGCGGTGCCCATGGCGATGGCGTCGGCGAGGGTTTCGGGGCCGGGGCCTTCGCGGACCCAGCGACTGAGCAGACCGCCGAGGAAAAAATCACCGCAGCCGACGGTGCGGATCACCGGGCGTTGCAGATGCACCTGCGCCCGCCAGGCATGTTGTGGCCCGGCCAGCAGCGCGCCGCGCGCGCCCAACGTCAGAGCCACCCAGGTGCCATGTTCGTGAATGGGTCGCATGGCGGAAATCATGTCTTCCCAGACATAGGGTAGCGGTCCGCCCAGATAGTCGGCCAGTTCTTTTTCGTTGGGTTTGATCATAGTGACGCCCAGATGGATGGCGGTTTTGAGCAAAGCCCCCTCGGCATCCACCACGGTCAGCGCCCCCAGCGCTTTGAGTTTTTCCAGCAAGGCAACAATCGTTTCCAAGTGCACCCCGGGGGGCAGACTGCCGGCGATTACCACCCAATCACCCAGCCGTACCCGGGGCAGAAAACCGCTTTCCCAACGCTGATACTCCGCGGGATTCACCATCGCCCCGGCTTCCCGCAGATGGGTCTCGGGCTGGGTGGCGGTGGCGAGTAAGGTGATATTCTGGCGGGTCATACCGGAACAGGGGCACAAATCGGCGGTAATTTTACCCGGCCCGAAGGCCTCAATCTGGTGGAGAAAAAAGTCGCGTTCCATGGCCCCCACCAAACCGGTCGTCCAGGCATCCGCACCACGCAGCGCCAATGCCCGCGCCACATTCAACGCTTTGCCCGCGGCCAGACACGCCTCCAGTTGCACCCGGCAAGCCTGCCCCACCTTGAGTTCGGGGCTGGATAGAATCCGATCCACGGCGGGATTCAAGCCGACAGTCCAGATTGCCATGTTGCTACTCCACAAATCCTGATGCCACGGTCACGCAGTCATACTTTGATCCAATGCAGACGCAGGGCATTGAGCACCACGGTCAGGGAACTCAGCGCCATCGCCGCGGCGGAAACGGCCGGCGGTAATACACCCGCCACGGCCAGAGGAACCGCCAACACATTGTAGAAAAAAGCCCAGAATAAATTTTGCCGCATCACCCGCATGGTCCGGCGTGCAATCCGCAGCGCCACGGCCACATGGGTAAGCTGACCACTTAGTAGGATAACATCCCCCGCCGAGCGCGCCAATTGGCTGCCACTGGCCAGGGCGATGCCCAAATCCGCCGCGGCCAGTGCGGGGGCGTCATTGATGCCATCGCCGACGAAGGCCACGCCGGGATGCTTGGCCTGCACCTGGGCGATATGTTCTGCCTTGCCGGTGGGGCTAAGTTCACCCTGGACATCGGTTAATTGCAGGGCTTTGGTGGTCCCGGCCACCGCGCGGGCATGATCACCACTTAACACCCCCACCACCACGCCATCGGCCTGCAGGCTTTGCACCGTAGCTTCGGCCTCGGGGCGCAATTCATCACGCAGCGCCAGCAGGCCCTGCCACTGGGTGCCCGTCACCACGGCTACGACGGTGCAGCCCTGCTCCTGCAGGCGTTGGACGTCCTGCATCTGGGCCGGGGTACCGGCGGGCACAAATTGGGGCCGGCCGACCCATGCTTCCGCGCCCGCGAGGGCGCCGCGCACGCCCCCGCCGGGGGTGCTGGAAAAGGCGTCAGGATAGTCGGGTTTCAGGCCGCGCCATTGGCATTCCTGCAAGATGGCCGCCGCGATGGGATGCTGGGCAAATTGCTCCAACGCCCCCGCCACCAGCAGGACCCTATCTTCCTTGACGTTATAGGGCAGCACCTCGACCACGCGCAGATGGCCGGTGGTCAGCGTGCCGGTTTTATCGAAATAGAGGGTATGGATGGCATGTGCGGCTTCCAAAGCGCTGGCACGGGTGAACAAAATCCCCGCCCGGCTGGCCCGGCCAATCCCCGCGGCCAGCGCTGCGGGAGCGGCGAGTCCCAGCGCACAAGGGCAGGCAATCACCACCGTAGATAACGCAATTTCAAACGCCCGCACCCAACCCGCCCCTGCCCACCACCAACCCAGTAACGCCCCCAGCGCGATCAGAATCATCACCGGCACAAACCACCGCGCCAGCCGTTCGGTCAGCGCCCCCATGGCACTTTTGGATAATTGGGCAGCCTGCACATACTGCAGCATCCGGGCGACGACCGAATTCCCGGCCGTCGCGGTGGCGTGCATGACGATGGAGCCATCAATTAGCAAACTGCCCGCGGGTACGCCGGTGCCGGGGGAGAGTTCCACCGGGACACTTTCGCCTGTGACCACGGCGGCATCGAGACTGCCCGTACCCGTGACGACCATACCATCCACGGGCACTACCTGCTGGGCATTCACACGAACCCATTGGCCCACCGTGACCTGATCGGCGGGCACTTCGTGCCAACCTTCGCTGGGGGGCGTTTCATCCGTGCTATCGGCCACCGTGGCGGTGACGGCCGTACGCTGGGCCAGAGCGGCCAGAATGCCCCCGGTGCGGGTGCGTAACCGCGTTTCGATATATTTCCCCACACTGATGAACATAATAATGGCCACCGCGGCATGATATTCTATCATCCCCCCCGGCAGGCCGCGCAAGCCCTGATATGACCCCGACAGCGAAACCGCCCACGCCGTGACAGCGCCCAGGCTGATGAGTAAGTCCATGCCCCAGGCGCCGTGCCACAGCCCCCGCGCCGCCCGCATGATATAAGGCCACCCCGCCACCCAGACCACCAAAGTGCTGAGGATCAATTCCGCCCAGAGGAATTCGTACGAGGGATGATGGATGTGATCCAACATCATGCGAATATGTGCCCCCAGCACGGGGGTGCCCAGTACCAGCGCCAAAATCAGCCGCCAGCGCATGGCGTTGGTTTCCGCCTGCCCCTGGGCCTGTACCGTGCGGATGGCCAGTGCGGCATCCTGCCCCAAAGTCTGGGCTTTATAGCCCGCATTGCGGACGGCTGAGACCAAAACCGCCTGATCCGGGGCCGTGACGGCCTCCACACGGGCCATACCACTGGCCAAATCCACCGCGCAGGCAGTCACGCCGGGGACTTTTTGCAGGGCATCCTGCACCCGCAGGACACAGGCGGAACAGCTCATACCCTCGATGGCCAGCAGCGTCGCGTTTTTTTCTTCCACAGGCATATTCACTCGCTCCATTGACCCCAGCGCCGGGAACTTGATAATAGGGGCTTTGACCCGAAAGGTACGCATGAGTCAGACGCCTACGCCATCCGATCCGACCCCGGTCACCCCTGCCCAGCCGCCGGAGCGCCC
>JBIJDM010000268.1:0-3097 GCA_044344145.1 Phycisphaerae bacterium | reverse complement strand
CAGTCTGGAAAAAGACCCCACCTTGCGCATCCCTCACGACCTGACTGATATCGTCAAAGGCGTCATTATTATGGCCATGCTGGTCGGTTCCGCTTGGCTGCTGCGCCGGCAACTACAGGCCCGGGAGTAACTATGGACGCCAGTGCATTCATCGCCCAGCAAACTCTCACCGCCGCCGTGCCGCTGCTGCTGGCGGGTACGGGCGAATTGGTCGCCGAGCGCACCGGCACGATCAATATCGGCATCGAGGGCCTGATCCTGACCGGCTGCGCGGCGGGCTACATCACCCTGGCCGTGACGGGCTCGGGCACGCTGGCGCTGGGCGCGGCGGTGTTGGCGGGTGTGCTGCTGGCGGGCCTGTTTGCGCTGGTATGCGTATGGTGGCGCGCGGATCAGATTGTGACCGGCACGGCCCTGAACCTGCTGGCCATGGGCCTGACGGCCACGGCGTGGATGGCCGTCCAAAATCACCTCACCGCCACGGCCAGTCTGTCGCCCTTTACCCGCATCGCGATTCCGGGCCTGAGTGAACTGCCCTGGGTCGGCCCGGTGCTGTTTCAGCATTACCTCCTGACGTATCTGCTCGGACTGCTCTTGCTGGGGGTGTGGTTCAAACTCCGCTACACCCGTGCGGGCCTGATACTGCGGGCCCTGGGTGATAGTCCCGATGCCTGTGCCGCAGCGGGGGTGAATGTGCGGCTGTGGCGGACTGGGGCACTGCTCTTGGCCGGGGCCTGCGCGGGCGCGGCCGGGGCCTATCTGGCCACCATGCGGACGTTGAGTTTTTCGCCCGATATGACCGGCGGGCAGGGGTTTCTGGTGCTGGCGCTGGTTATCTTTGGGCGTTGGACGCTGGGGGGACTACTCGCCGGAGCCTTGCTTTTTGGTATGCTCGACGCGCTGCAACAATATTTCCAGGGGATGCCTCTGGCCCGGCAAATTCCCTACCAAGCCTTCAAAATGCTGCCTTATTTGGTCACGCTGCTGGCGCTGGCATTGCTTAAGTCCAAACATGGCGGGCCGGCCAAACTCGGCACCCCCTGGCCGGAAGACCGGTCCTAAACTTCCGGATACAATACCGATATGAACTCCGCCCCGATTTTTCTGAGTCGCGAAATCCGCTTCGGCTTGCCGTTGACAACGGGCACGGGCGCGGCCAATGCGTATGCCGCGCAGCCGCCGCTGGAGGGGCTGGGGGCTTTTGTGGCCCTTACGCTACAGGTCACCGGTCCGATCCAGCCTCAGACCGGTATGCTGGTAAATATCCGCGAATTGGATGACGCCGCACGCCGCGTGGCGCTGCCCATCATAGATGCCCACTTTCGCGCCGCCCCCGGCGGGCCGGCGGAGACGCTGCTACTGAATCTGCCCGCGCCGCTGCAGGCGAGTCTGCCGGAACTCAAGCTCGTGGCACTGAAACTGGCGTTAAGTCCTTATCTTGCCCTATCGTGGCAGCAATCGGAGCCTACCATGGTGACTCTGGCCGAGACGTTTGAATTCGCCGCCGCCCATCGGCTGCACAATCCCGCCCTGTCCGCGGAAGAAAACCAGCGGATTTTTGGCAAGTGCAATAACCCCAACGGCCACGGGCACAATTACACGCTGGAAGTGGCCATCCACGGCACGCCCGACGCGCACGGACTCCTGCTGCCGGTGGGCACGCTGCAAACGCTGGTGCAGACGCATGTGCTCAGCGCGTTGGATCACAAGCATCTGAATCTGGACACCGCCGAATTTGCGCGGCTTAATCCCACCGTCGAGCATATTGCCCAGGTGATCTACGAACGCCTGCGCGGGGTATTTCCCGCCCCGGTGCAACTGCGTTATGTGAAAGTGTGGGAAACCCCCAAAACCTATTGTCAGATCGGGGCCTAAAACCCGTTGGAGCCTACGCATGGATACCCCGCAACCCGTCAATTTGCATCTGCGCAAGACCGAATGTCTGGACATCAGTTGGTCCGATGGGGTGAACTCGACATTCACCATTCTGGACCTGCGCAAAAACTGTCCCTGCGCCGGCTGTCAGGGCGAACGCGACATCCTGGGCCGCCAACTCATGCCCATCCTCAAAACCGTCGTCACCGGCCCGGGATATATTCGTTCAAATATCTACGCGAATTGCATAACAAGTTGAATCCCCAGCCGAAAAGGACGCTGTAACATAAACCATTAAATCGTAACTGCAACTTCATTGTGAAACTGATGTTGGATTTGTTGTGACCGGTCGTGTAGCAGGAGCAATTACGGGCTGTGGCGGTGGTGAATTGCCCACGCCTGTAATAGTTTTAAACGTTGACATTAAACCGTCCCGTTTAATCTGTTCACTTACCTGTTTAGCTTGCTTATCAAGCTCCTTAGTTACAGCGTCAGCTATACAGTTGCGTAACGCTTCTTTTGCCGATTCGTAGTCTGGGTCAATCTTAACTGCGTCCTCCAAGCATTTGCGACTAGTGACCATATCACCATTGCTCATCGCGGTCATTGCCTGATTATATAAATCGCGTGCCTTAAACCGTGCGTCTATTAAAGTGTCAATTTTGGCCAACTTTTCTTTTGCTAATGCGTTGTCTGGGTCAATCTTTAACGCGCTCTCTAAACATATACGTGCGGTGTTCTTGTCGCAATTGCTTATTGCGATCATTGCCTGATTATACAATTCACGCGATTTAGTCCGAGCGTCTTCTAAAAAATCAATTTCGGCCAACTTTTCTTTTGCTGATATGTTGTCTGGATCAATCTTTAGGACATCCTCCAAACATTTGCGTGCATTGGCCATATCACCTTTGCTCATCGCCGTCATTGCCTGACTGGATAAATCACGCACCTTAGTATATTTATCGCGCACGACACCTATATAATACATAACACCTATGATGGCTATCACTGCAAGACTAGACACAATCATCCACGAAAGGCCTTTCGTACCAAATTTTGGATTCTTGTCCGGGTCGCTTGGCGGTGGAGGTGGATTGTCCGGTCTACTATTTGTTCTACAATCATCTTGCGTATCGCTATCTAAACTCATCATTATGGAAGCAATACCCGCGACAATTCTGTCGTGCAGAGGCCTTAATCCCGATGAAGTTATTGGAAGAGC
>JBIJDM010000267.1:0-3099 GCA_044344145.1 Phycisphaerae bacterium | reverse complement strand
AGTTCCGCCAATAATTTTGACGGGTCCAATTTTATTGATGGGTTTTTACGGTCGGTCACACTTACAACAACACCGCCAACACCAATAGAACCCGTGTATCGCTACGAAGTCATCGGTAGTGGAATTACCACCGTTACCCGCACCACGGAAGCACGTATCCTGTGGGCGGGGCCGAATGGGGTGTTTGAAACCCTGCCCACGGACACGCCCAGCACCGCGACCCAGTTTTCTCCCATTCCCGCAGGCAGTGATGATATTGCAGGATAAATTTATGAAACCCATAGCCCTAAAATTTCGTCATGGTTTTACCCTCGTGGAACTGCTGGTGGTGATGAGTATCATCATCGTGCTGCTGCTGCTGGTATTATCGGTGGGCCGCACCGTGCGGGAAAAGAGTCTGATTGATGACACCCGATCGCGGTTGCGGATTTGGGCTGCAGTGGTCCAGACGTATCAGGACCAAACGCAGTTGGTACCCCGGTGCTTAACGGACCCCACGGCCGTCGATAAGCAGCGATATCATTGGCCCTTGGATATTGAGAGTGATGGTTCGAGGGTCAATACACTTCCGATGAACCGACGCCAACTCAGTGCCATGGGCAGTTCCGTCGGGACCCAGCGCAAGGACGCGTGGGGTAACGATATGTATTATCGTTGTTTGTCCACCGAGAAGGCCGATATGGGCGGACGGGTGCGGCTGCCCCAAGAGCCGTTCTTCTGGAGTAATGGCCCGGACGGCAAGGCCAATATGTTTGACCCGACCAATAAAGAAACAACCCCCGGCAATCCTGGCTATGACCCCAATAACATCTACAATCTGGACAATATTTTCAGCTTTGAACAGTAATAAACGGCTTGGGTGTCAAGGTGCGGTCCCGAACCAGAGGTGAAACAATGCAGTGCAATGAAGGTAAAACGTCGTGGAGGCAGGGCTTTACGCTCATCGAGTTGCTGGTGGTTATTGGCATCATCGTAATTCTGATGCTGGTGGCGATACCCGCGCTGAATTCCATTTTTAACAATGCCAGTCTGACCATGGCGGAAAATCAACTGCGGGCCTCAATCGCCCAGGCCCGGTCTCTGGCGATTCGGGATCGACGGATGGTGGGGCTGGTATTCTTCGAGCCGGATGCCACTTTGGACAAGACGGTATTTAAAGATCGCGCCACGCATGGCGATCGGACCGCGTATCAGGTGATTGTCTACGACCATGCGGATCCCGGGGTGGATTATTTCACCCCGCAGGTGAATTCTCAGGCCACAGAAGGCTTCGGTGATCCCACGATCTATCGGTCGCCTGAATATCTACCCCGCGGTTTGCGGGTGGGTGTCATAGACGATTCTCCTGGCTATCCGCTGCGCACGGAATTTTCCCCCGACACCGTGAAAGCCCGGGTGATTATGTTTGATGCCAGTGGCCAGTTAGTGATGCGGAACCGCATGGCCGGGGGAAATGGCAGCCGTACCGAGTGGTACCTGCGCGGTGATGTCGCCGCCAGTCAGGGGGTCAGTTCCCCCGGCTTTACCATCTATGACACCAATAAACTGCGTAATAGTGTGGATATATCCAACTCCGCACGTATCTCCGATTGGATTTTCCGTAATGCCAATATGTATGTGATCAATGCCTATACCGGAGGGATTGTACGATGATTCGGAACGCTCTGATTAACTTGCGGATGTTGCGCGCCCGTCGGGGAATGACGCTGGTGGATTTGCTTCTGGCTATGGGGATTCTGGCGGTGGGGCTGTCCATGATCGCCACGGTATTCCCGGTGGCGGCGGAGCATACCCGTGAAGCGTTGGATCAATCCATGGCCGTCGTGGTGGCCCGGAATGCGGAAGCTACGCTGCGGGCCATGGCCACCAGTGCCGATTATCCCCCGCAGCGTTTCACCGGCATTGCTCAGGTCAATGCGGTCCTCAGTCCCTATCGTGTCATGGGGGCAAGTATGCCCGATGACAGTAGTGTGGTTCCTGAGAGTACCTATTTTGTGGCTTTGCCGGAAATTAATCCCACCGATATCGGTTGGCGGATCAAGAATCTGGGTTTGAATGTATTTTCTTTCCGGCCTTATGCCAGTGGCTCCAGCGGAGCCATGGATGTGGGCGGGCAATACTACTGGCGTGCGGTGTATTCCCGGTGTGAAACCCCGATCTATGACAGTAATCCCGGGGATGGTAGCGCCCGGATTAACCTGATTATTCTGGTCTGTAAATTACCTGATGGTGAAGTGTTTGCCCCGAATTCCCGGGTGAGTCTGTCCCACTTCAGTGATCCGGTGCAGGCCTGGAGCTATTCCGGCCAGGCCGTCGCGGTGCGGGATGGGACGTACATGCTGACCGCGGGCGGAGTACGGATTGGCGGTAAAACTTGGGGCGGTGTCGGCACCGACAGCACATGGTTTATGTGGTATGACCCGAATGTGATTTACATCTACCGTACCGCAATTGAGGTGGTGCAATAATGCTTAAACCGCGCACAATATTCCAGCCGGTCCGGGCGGGATTCACCCTGATCGAAATGGTGGTCACGGCGGCGCTGCTGGTCCTCCTGATCGCCATTATTGCGGTGATTTTCCGCACCACCAGCGAGGCGGCGGGAACCTCGCAGGTGATGATGGAAATGCTCTCCAATGTACGTTCGACCCAGCAACTGATTGATCAGGATTACAGCGGGATTACCCGGCAGGGTTTTCTTTCCATTAAAACTGCTGGCACGCCTGGTACCAATGCAGCCGATGAATTGGCCTTTCTTTCCATCGGTCATTTCCCTAATCGACTGGGGACCGGCAGTTCTGATCCCTTCACCGATCGTACGGCCTCACATGCGGCCGTGCTGTGGTATGGTTTGCGCCCGCAGGGTGGGGTAAATTGGTATCTCTGCCGGCATACGCGTTTGCTCGTCGGGGGCAATCCCCCGATGGTCAACGACTCTTCGGTGACCAATATGGCATTTGGCAGTTTGGGCATGATCAACCAATATCCGGATCCGGTTTTGGTGGTGGCTTCACCGGCTGAGATTTATTACACCCTGCGGACATCCGGTGGCCCGGGTGCACAGGTGGCGGGCTGGCATGGTAGTGGTACCAAACTAAC
>JBIJDM010000266.1:0-3110 GCA_044344145.1 Phycisphaerae bacterium | reverse complement strand
ACGCGCCCGCCGGATAGCGAATATTTTTGTCGGTTTTTACTTCCCACCCACGCCCTACCCCGCTAAGATGACGCATCGGCGCTGTATCATTTCGTCCCTTGCCGGAGGTATTTCCCATGGCTTATTCCCCTGCTGACTGGGCCCGTCTGTATCAGGAAAACGACCCCGAAAAACTCCCCTGGTTCTGTCCCGAACTCGATCAGGACATTGATAAATCCCTCCGTCTGATGAAATTACGCAAAGCCAATATCCTCGATATTGGCTCGGGTCCGGGCACCCAGGCCATCGCGCTGGCCGATCTGGGCCATAATGTGCTGGGGCTGGATATCTCCCCCGCCGCCGTCCGCAAGGCCCGCCGCCGGGCCAGTCAGGCGGGGGTCACCGCCAAATTCACCGCCGGCGACATCACCACCTTTAGCCACCGCCAACCCTTCGACGCCATTATTGACCGCGGGTGCTTTCATGCCCTGCCGCCCAATTACCGCCTGCGTTATCTGGTCCGCGTGGCCCAGTTGCTCAAACCCAACGGCTGGCTGTTTATCAAAACCTTCTCCAGCCGCGAACCCCGCAGCGACGGGCCAGCCCGGTTCAAAGCGTCGGAAATCCGCCTGATTTTCCGCCCGTTTTTCCGCTGGGAAGCCTCGTGGGGCTCGGTCTTTTCCGGCACGCTGCAGACCTATCCCAAGGCCTTGGTTTGCCTGCTCCGCCGCAAGGACGATGTCGTCCCCATCGAGCCCCCCAGCCGGACCGCCAAACGCCCGGTTACCCGGACGCTGAAAAAGCCCGCAACGCCAAAAATTAAGCGCCCGCGCAGACTTTCCTGAACCGCCCCGGCCCGTTATAGTGTCCGCACGTTACTTGAGTTATAGTTTTTTTGAACGTCTTTATTCGGAGTGCACCTACTATGCCCAATCTGGAAACCTTCATCCACGCTAAAGCCATCGAAATCGGCAAGCTCTCGGTCAAGGCCACCACCGCCGCCGGTACCGGCCATCCGACCTCCTGCCTTTCGCTGGCCCACATCATCACCATTCTGATGTACCGCGCAATGCGTTGGGACCCCGAAAACCCCGCCCATCATGGCTCCGACCGGCTGGTGCTGTCGGAAGGCCACGCGGTGCCGATCGTCTATGCCGCCTGCGCGGATATCGGGGTGACCTTCTACCCCCACGGCAAAGCCAAGATCATGGATGAAAAGGACCTGATGACGCTCCGTGATATTCACAGCCCCATTGACGGGCATCCGAACCCCGTCGTGGGCTTCCCGCTCTTTGATGCCGCCACGGGCTCGCTGGGCCAGGGGCTGTCGGTCGCCGGTGGGCTGGCCGCGGCCGCTCGGATTGACAAGGTGGACAAGACGATTTATTGCGTGATCGGCGACGGCGAAAGCCGCGAAGGCCAGATCTGGGAAGCGATGGACTTTATCGCCGAACATGAGCTGACCAATGTGGTCGCGATCTTCAACTGTAACCTGATCGGCCAGAGCGACTGGGTCGCCTCGGCGCAGGGACCGGAACATATCGCCGCCAAGGCCGAAGCCTATGGCTGGAAGACCGTCGTGGTGGATGGCCACCATCCCGAAGAGCTGCTGCAGGCACTGCGGTTGCACTCGGAAGCGAAGGTCTGCGGCCGGCCGCTGGCGATCATCGCCCGCACGGTCAAAGGCTGGGGCTCGCCCAGCAAACAGGGGCTGGGCTATCACGGCAACCCCGTGAGCGAAAAAGACCTGCCGCATATTCTGGCGGAACTGGACAAGACCGCCACGGAACTGGGCGCGGACAAAGTGACCCATGCCCAACTGGCGGACTTCTTCCGCATCCGTCCGCCTCTGACCGCGCCGGCCCACAAGCCTGCGCAGCGGCCCATGGGCTTTGCCGCCGCGTGCAATTCGGCCAAGTTGGGTGATGCGCTGGCCAAGAAGAAACTTTCGCCCCGACGGGCGTTCGGGCTGGCGCTCGACGCGCTGGGTTGCAGCAACCCCAACGTGGTGGCCTGCGATGCCGATGTGAAGAACTCTACGTACGCCCAGGAATTCGCCAAGGCGCATCCCAGCAATTATCTGGAATGTCGCATCGCCGAACAGAACATGGTCTCGGTGGCGGCGGGTATGGCCGCGGGCGGCAAGGTGCCGTTTGTCAGCACGTTCGGCAAGTTCCTGGTGCGGGCGTTCGACCAGATCGAAATGGCCATCATCAGCGGCGCCAATGTGAAATATGTCGGCACGCATATCGGCGTGACGCTGGCCGCGGACGGGCCGTCGCAGATGGCTCTGAGCGATGTGGCATTCATGCGGACGTTCGCCCATGTGAAAGATCACCGGGGCAACCCGGCGATGGTGGTGCTGACGGCCGCCGACGCGCCCAGCGCGTATAAGATGACGCTGGAAATGGGCGAGCACACCAGTTCGGCATATCTGCGTGCGGTACGGGCGGATTTGCCCTTCCTGTATTCGGAAGAAGAAGCGTTCCCCTTCGGCGAGTTCAAGATTGTCCGCAAGGCCGCGGGCAAGGGCAAGCAGATTGTCCTTGTGGCCACCGGGTACATGGTGCATTCGTGTCTGGCGGTGGCCAATCAGTTGGCCGCGCAGGGCATTGATGCCATCGTGGTGGATGCGTACAGCCTGCCGTTCCATACGTGCAAGCTGCTGGAACTCGCCGCGGGTCATGGTGGCAAGATTCTGACCGTGGAAGACAACTACCTCGGTGGCGTGGCCAGCGAGATCGCTGAAACCCTGGCGGCCAGTGACCTGTGCGTCACGGCCAAGAGCCTGACGGTAAGCCGGATTCCCAAGTCGGGTAAGACCCCGGAAGACGTGCTGGCCTATGTGCACCTGTCGGAAAGCGACATCCTGAAAGCCGCGACGGCGTTGGTGGGCTAAGCGGTTGACCGTCAATTCAAACTCCCCCACCCCCGGCGGAAACGCCGGGGGTTTTTATTGGCGAACGCTAAATGCAATTTGGTTGTATTTGTGGTGGAAGTAAGAGCGAAGAGATGAATACGGGGGACGTGTGCGGGGATGCGTTACATTGTTCCACGTGGAACAATGCGCACAGGGAAATGACGGGAGGATTATTGTGGTTCAGTACGGTGCGACGAAGTTTCACTAATGC
>JBIJDM010000075.1:0-11162 GCA_044344145.1 Phycisphaerae bacterium | reverse complement strand
CCAGCGTGCAGTTCTCGGCGTTGGGCATGAGTAACGCAGCAGCCATGCCCAACATTAAAACCCATTATTCGCTTTCGCGCAAGCGGATGTGGGGATTATTTTTGGCAATCGCTCTAGGTGCTGGCCGTTGCCGCGGCCTGGGGGGCGAATTCGGCCAGATAGGCGGCTTCATCCACTTCCACAACCTTGGCCTTTTCCAGAATCTTGTCGGCGACTTTTTCATCCCGCAGCCGCATATACAGACTTTCCAACTGACCCTGTTCGCGCATCTCTTCGCGGAGCTTATCGGGCTTGCGACCGTACATCGCGGAAATCTGGTAGATCCGGTTGTTGAGTTCACCTTCGCTGACCGAGACATCGAAGTCGCGGGCCAGACGGGTGAAGATCAGATTGAGCCGGAGGGAATTGACCGCTTCGGTCGAGGCCGACATACGCAACTGGTCCAGATTGGCGGCGATGTCTTCCTGCTTGACGCCACGGT
Source organism: Phycisphaerae bacterium (assembly GCA_044344145.1). GTDB lineage: Bacteria > Planctomycetota > Phycisphaerae > WQYP01 > WQYP01 > JBAXGE01. Next base: position 10,681 of record JBIJDM010000075.1, on the reverse strand, counting down.
TGATCAACTCGGTGGCCTTGCGGCGCAGGACGGCGGCTTCCTGCCGCTGGGACAATTGGGCGGGCAGCGACATGTTGACCTGATTCATCAGGTAACGCGAAATCTGATCACGCACCGCGGTCTGGGTTTCGGTTTCGAGCTGGCTGACCAGACGGGTCTTGAGTTCATCGGTCACCTGGGTGGTGTTCTCGAAGCCCATCTGCTTGGCGAAATCATCGTTGAATTCGGGCAGCGTCTCACGGCGGATTTCCAGAATGGTCACGCTGACGGTGACTTTCTTGCCCTTCACGTCGGCATTGTCATGGGTATCGGGAGCGACGGCTTCCACGGTGATGGTTTCACCCACGGTCTTACCGGTGAGCTTGGTGCCAAAGTCGGTGAATTCCACGCCGGCAATCTTCTGGCTGCGGACGGGCACCCACATCTTGGGTTTTTCCAGCAGGACGGTGTTGTCTTCCAGCGTGGCCTTGATGTCGGCGGACAGGATGTCGCCTTCGGCAGCGCCGGCCCCGGTGATGACTTCGCGCTTGGCAAAGTATTCCCGCAGGTTGTTGATGGCCTTATCCAGACGGTCCTGGTTGGCTTCGAGCTTGGGCTTCTTGACTTCGATGGCTTCCAGATTGGGCAGCGTGAATTCGGGCATCACGTCCACTTCCAGCGTGGCCTTGAGCGGACCGCTGGTGGGCAGTTCCAGCTTGCTGACATCGCCGGCATCGGGATCGCCGAGGACTTCGAGCTTGTTGTCGGTCAGGGCCTGATCATAGGCTTCCATGAGCAGTTTGTTGCGGACTTCGTCCTTGATGGCGCCGCCAAATTTCTTTTCCAGCAGACGCTGGGGCACGCGGCCCTTGCGGAAACCCGGCAGGGCGGCATCGCGGTGCAGTTCGCCAAAAGCCTCTTTGAGCTTGACGGCCACGCGTTCCTGGGGAATCTCGACATGAATACGCTTGCGCGCCACGCCGGCTTCTTCGATGGTCACATTGATCGGGGGGAGTTGGATCGTTTCGGACATGAGCAGAACCTCCGCACCTATGGGTGCAAAAACAAAAATACCGGCCAGCCTTTTCAGGCCCGCCGGAGTCGTTATATATCTGACCGTGCGGGGGTGTGCCGTGATTGCCACGCCCGGGTTGAACACCAACCACAGTCAGGCCGCATATTGATCCCGTCGCAACCAACGCCAAACACCCTATGGGGTTGATACCTCGCGCACGGTGTATATGGAGGGTATATTACCCGCCGAGTGGGGACCTTGCCAAGGGAGTTGGGGGACAAAGTGCGGATAAATCCAATAAACGTGTTTTATGTCGGTTGGGGTTGTGGTCCCAAGGTGATAGTAACGAATAAAAAAAAGCCCCATTCCTCGTGGAATGGGGCTTGGTGGTAATCAAACTCAGAGTCGTGATTTACTTGCTCTTACGCCGACGCAACAGCAAACCGGTGGCACCTACGGCCAGCAGCGAAAGACTGGTGGGTTCGGGAATAGCGAACGAAATAATCGACATTGATGCACGGGTGTCGCCCGTCACGTCTGGCGCACCATAATAGTGATTCGTACGAGCAATGGGACTGGGGAGGAAGTCGCTGTAAGAGTAATCCTCTGTTGCGATCGAACCGGTGGAACCAAGTGAATAAACTGCAGGCGAGAATACATGATTCATGGTCCTGCCCGGATCTACTGTACCGCTGGTGATGTTGTTAGAACCAGGCGCCTTGACTGTGTAAAGGCTAAGCACCAATTCCTCCGCAGAAGTCACACGTACGGATGCGTTCAGATCGGGAGTGGTATTGTTTGTTGCGGCACCGCCACGAGCAGCGACCGAAGTAACTCCCTCGATAGCCTGAACAGCCATAAACAAATAATTTTGAACCGCACTTGTGGAACTGCTCCAGTTTACGGTGACGGTATTCGTTTCGGACGTCGCGTTGTTCGTACCCACATCGGCAACCCAGTACTGGGTCTTGGTAAATCCGACGCCAGTTTCCTGAATTTCACCAAGAGTGCTGTTCACCAAATTTAAGGAATAACCACCCCAAGCAACGCCTGTAACACTGGCGTCCGCAACGGTATCCGTGGCCAAGCCGATCACCAAGACCCGGTTCGACCCGGTTGCTAAGGTGAACGATTCAGATAGACTGTTGTGTCCAGTTCCAGTAGCAGATGCTTGAACTGCACCTGACAAAATTGATGCGGCATTTAGCTGAACTGCTCCACCAGCCACCAGCGCCAAAACCGCTCCCACTCCTGCATGCAAAGCCTTCATGTTCCGACTCCTTCTACATTGATGATGAACACCCCGCCATGCTTGGACTACAACGAGTAGTCAGCCTGACCGCGAGTGAATGTCCAGAGTATATCACAAATTTTTTCGTATACAACAGCAAAAGATAAAAAGATAGTAAAATCTATACAGGACAACAAGATGCTGATGTCTAGTATATGAATGGCAAGTCGTATAATAATGTAATGTGACGCAAATACGTGATGTGTAGGAAAATACGAGCCCATAATTCACATATTGCGTATGCAGATGCTTCCCGCCTATGATTCTGCACCGACACTATTCATACCCAAAGGATAAGTCTGTGCGTACGACCTGGCAGATTACAACCACCATCTGCGGGCTTTTGGCGACCGCAGTGACCGCCCTGGCCGCGGATATTCTTGATGCCGCAATCGTTAGCGACCGCATCCTGATGTTGCGCGTCGTGGATGGCAACGCGTTCTATGGCAAACTCGGGGTAGTCGGGAAGGATCGCGTGGAGTTATCCCCGCTGGATCTCGTGCGGGGAAGCCAAACGGCCAGCTACAAAGTCGGCAGTGATAACGATGCCAACTTTTTCCGGCCCCGTCGCCCGGAGCGGATTGGGCGCAAGACCAAGGGGCAAACCTTTGTCATTACCCAGGACCAACGCTACCAGTGGGTCAGTCTGCATGAGATCTATCTGTATCTGGATCAGGCCATGAAACCCGGCGCGACGTATACCATTAAAACTTCTGATCTGATGCAGAAATCGGTGAGTGCCACCATACCCTTTGAACCATTGGATATGCTCTCGCCCACGCTACATGTGAGTCAACTTGGGTTTGTGCCCACTGCGGAGAAAAAGTTTGCCTATGCCTCCGCCTGGCTGGGCGATTTGGGACCCTTGGATCTGAGTTATATGGAGCCAACCCCGTTTTTTCTGGTGGATCATACCACCAAGAAAGTCGTCTACACCGGACGGGCCGTGCGGCGCAGCAAAGGCGACGAACCAATTGATTCGCAGCAACCCGATGAACGCAACCATACGCGAACCCCGGTCTGGGAACTCGATTTTTCCTCCTTCCAGCGTCCCGGCAATTACCATGTGACGTGGGATCGTTTGGGTTGCTCCCAACCTTTTAGCATTGCGGATGATGTCTATCGCAGTGCCTATATCACCGCGGCACGCGGAATATACCGACTTCACCCATCCGCGCTGCCATCATTATGAAGACCGAACTTTTTGGCAAACCACGCATCGGATGCTGGATAAGGCCTATTCGGATGGAAATCCCAAAGCGCGTGAGCTATCCACCGGCGTGCGGGTCAAGCACTGGGGCGGGTATCACGATGCCGGTGACTGGGACCGCGAGGAGAGTCATCCCTATATTTCGCAAACTTTGCTACTGGGTTGGGAACTGGCCAGTGATCATTTCGCCGATGGGGAATTGAATATCCCCGAGGGGGTTAATCGCCTGCCGGATATTTTAGATGAGGCCCGCTGGGGTGCGGATTACTATCGGCGGTTACAGAATGAAGATGGGGGCGTCAGTGGTGGGTGCTTTGCCGATAATTGGCCCCGGCCCGGTGAAACCGCCCATACCGACAGTATGCAATATTATGTCTACGCCCCCGACCCCGCGGCGACCCTGCGCTATGCCGCACTGGCCGCCCGCTATGCATGGTGCGTGGATCGCGCAGGCCTGCGCACGGATTACAATGTCTGGACCGATTCAGCGGAAAAGGCCTGGAACTGGGCGCAAAAAAATCTGCGGCCCGGCGATGAAGCCAAAATCCGGGATGAACGTCTGCATGCCGCCGCATGTTTATTCCGTCTGACCGGCAAAGATAGCTACCATCAGCAATTCCGCGCGGACCTGCAAGTCCGTGATGCCCAGACGGCCCCCGTGGTCTGGCCCAAATATGATCAGCGCTGGGGTGTCTGGACGTATGCCCTGACCGAGCGGGAAGGGGTGGATCGCACGCTGCGCGAGACCCTCCGGCAGGGTCTGCTGAAATGGGCACGGGAAGAATATGTCCAAACCGCCGAGAAACGTAGTTTCCGGCAGGCCTATGGCACATGGCAGCCGTTGACCTGGGGAACCCAGAGCGTCCCGCAGGTATTGCCCTTGTTGGTAGCGCACAAACTCAGTCAGGATAAACAGTACTTATGGCCGATTCAGACTACCTGTGATGCGGTACTGGGCGGCAATGCCCTGAATATGTCTTGGATGACCGGCTTTGGCGTCCAGTCCCCGCAGCAGATTATTCATCCGGTAAGTTGGTACGATGAACAAGCCGCCCCGGTGCCGGGGTTGTTTGTGATGGGGCCGTATAAATACACCGGTGCCCCCGATCCCAAGTCCGGCCCCTGGGATGTTAAGTTCATCCAGCAAAGTGCCTATCCCGCGGCCAAAGATTGGCCTCCGGCAGAACTCTACTTTGAGGCCCGGATTACCCCTGCCCTGAATGAACCTGTGGTGTTGAATTCTGCCATCGCAGCCTCCGTGTTTGGCTACTTGTCCGCCCCGGCCAAGGCGCGCTAACCCCGTAGGCTGGTCATGCCGGTTGGGTACTGGGCTGGCTGGCGGATTCCTGACTCGGTTGCGTTGCGGGTGGGGCTTTGCTGCCGGCGGTGATCAAATAGATACTCGCGATAATCCCCAGCAACACCACGACCGTCAGCCCGAGAATCAAACGCGAGCTGGAAGGGGTGTCGGAGGGGGTAAAATCTACGGTGGCCCGTTTCGTCCGGGGGGCCAGCAGGGGATCGGGATTCAGCAGCACGCTTTCGGGATTGAGATAATGGCCGGCCCCTTTCCGGGCGGCTTCGATTTGGATGGCGCCGCACAGCCTCGCCCACATATCCATCGGAATGGCCGCCGGTTGGGGCTGGCTGGTGGTGGCCACCGGGCCTTGCGGCATGGCCTGAACCAGCCAGGTGATAAAATCGGCGGTTTCCGCCGGGGCCTGGCCCTGGGCAAAGTCGTCCAAACGACTGCGCAGGGCGGCAGACAGGTAGGCTTCGGCCTGAACGGCGGTGATACCGCGTTGCAGCGCATAGCCATATAATGTTTCGCGCGCTGGCATAATTGCATCCAGGTAGCGATGATAGATCGAGTCCGGCAAGTTTGGGTTGTTACTCATAGCCTATAGTTTACGCATTCTGCCGCGACAGGGCTAGCGAACGCCCTCCGAGAGGGTAACGATGAGTGAAATATTGCCAGTTTCATCCTGGACCCGGGCCGGTCAATCATGGTTGGTGGCCATTGCCCTGATCATTGGCCTCGGTTTGCTGGTCCATGCCAATAGTCTGGGGGCGGTATTTTTGCTCGATGATGTGGATGCAATCCTGAAAAATGCCACGATTCGTGATCTGGGCAATCCTGCACAGGTGCTGCATCCACCCGGGGCCGGGGTGGCGGTGCAGTATCGCCCCGTTGTAAACGCTTCTTTGGCTGTAAATTATGCGCTCGCCGGTTATCATCCCTGGGCCTATCGGCTGACCAATCTGGCGCTGCATCTGGCCAATGCTGTCGTGTTTTATCTCCTGCTCCGGCGTTTGCTGCCGGTGCGTTGGGGGATACTGGCATTATTAATTGCCCTCGGGTGGCTGGTGCACCCCTTCACAACCGAGCCGGTGGCATACACCGTACAACGTACCGAGTCCATGTTTACACTGGCCACGTTTCTGGTCCTGCTGGGGAGTGTGGGGGCGTTTCAAACCACACGGGGTAGTGTGGCCCACGAGCTGTGGATGGGAGTGGCGGTTGTTGCGGGTTTGTTGGGCGCGGGGTGTAAAGAGGCCATGGCCATCGTGCCCTTGCTGGTCTTGCTCCTGGATCGTAGCTGGTTATATCCGTCCTGGCGGGCATGCTGGCGCGAGCGACGCGGGCTATATACCGGACTGGGGTTAATCTGGGTGGTGTTGGCCATGCTGATGACTACCGGTGCCGGCACACGCGGCCCGTCGGCGGGGGTGGGCTTGGGCATGAGTACCCTTGATTATCTGCAAACCCAATGTGTGGCACTGTGGCAGTATGTGCGTTTGCTCATTCTGCCCTGGCCGTTGATTGTGGACTATGGCTGGCCATTGGTGCATGAGCCGCGCCAATGGCTGCCGGCCCTGCTGGGGTGGGGTGTGGTCGGGGGGCTGATTTATTGGTTATGGCAACGGTACCGGCCGGTGGCACTGTGTCTGATTGCAGCGGGATTGGTGCTGGCGCCGAGTTCCAGTTTCATACCTTTGGTAACCCAAACCATCGCAGAAAAGCGGATGTATCTGCCCAGTGCACTGGTGCTGCTGGCCATGGGCTTGGGGTTGGCACACCTGTGGCAATATTGGGCGGGGCAACGGCGCTATCGGATAGTATTGATATTGATGGTGGGGGGTATGGTAATCATGTGGGCAAGCCTGACGGTGTTACGGTATTCCGCCTACCACGATCCCGTGACGTTATGGCAAGATACAGTGGCGAAGCAACCCCACCAACCTCGGGCGTGGCTGAATCTGGGCTGGGCCTATTGGCAGCGCGGGGATAAAATCCAAGCCCGCGATTGTGCCCTGCACGCCCAGACCCAACTGCAAACCGATATCCCCGCTCTCCAAGCACTTTATCTGCCTGAATGCCAACGGCTTCTGACGGCGGCCCAGTAATAATTTCGGTCCATCATGAAGAAGGGTACACGCGGTTACGTGTACCCTTGGGGTGGTCATACTTTATTGGAACCGACGGTTACTTCGTCACCAGATCCCGGTAATAATCCTGAATCGGCTTGACGGTCCAGTCACCCGCACACAGCGCCAGGATGGCCTGCGTGGCGGCGTCGGCGGCGGTCATCGTGGTGATGATGGGCACCTTATTCAGCGTCGCCAGCGCTCGAATGCGGCCCTCATCGGTCCGCGGCCCCTTGGTGGTGGGAGTATTGATAATCAGGTGCACTTCGCGGTTCTTGATCGCGTCCATCAGGTTGGGCCGGCCTTCGTTGATCTTGTTCACGCGCTCGGCCTTGATGCCGGCGGCGGTCAGGGTCTGATAGGTGCCTTCGGTGGCGATGATGCGGAAACCCGCTTTGGCCAGCCGTTGGGCAATCGGCACCACGGCGCCTTTATCACTGCGCCGCACGGAGACAAACACGGTGCCACTGGTGGGCAGGCTGCCCCCCGCGGCCATCTGACTCTTGGCATAAGCGATGGGGAAATTGGAATCAATGCCCATGACTTCGCCGGTGCTGCGCATCTCGGGGCCGAGAATCACATCCACGCCGGGGAATTTGTTGAAGGGGAATACCGACTCTTTCACCGCCACATGGCTGGTGGGGACGATTTCCTTCACACCCAGTTCTTTGAGCGTCTTGCCCATCATGAGCTTGGCGGCAATCCGTGCCCACGATACCCCGCAGGCCTTACTCACAAAGGGTACCGTGCGCGACGCGCGGGGGTTGACTTCGAGAATATAGACTTTGTCTTCCTTGATGGCGTATTGCACGTTCATCAGCCCGCGCACATTCAGCGCCTGGGCAATGGCCAGCGTATCGCGCCGCACCCGGGCCAAAATATCCGCTGACAGACTGAACGGCGGCAGGGAACACGCCGAGTCGCCTGAGTGAATCCCGGCCTCTTCGATGTGTTCCATCAAACCGCAGACCATGTAATCGGTGCCATCACCGATGCAGTCCACATCCATTTCCGTGGCATCGCCCAGGAAGCGGTCAATCAGCACGGGATGCTCGTCGGCCACGGCCACAGCGTATTTGATGTAGTAGTTAAGCTGCTCTTCATTGGACACAATTTCCATCGCCCGGCCCCCGAGCACAAAGCTGGGGCGCACCAGTACGGGATAACCGATCCGGTTGGCCACCGCGCGGGCCTGTTCGGCACTGCGGGCAATCCCACCTTCGGGCTGGAGCAGATTCAGTTTCTTGATGAGCTGGTTGAACTTGTCGCGGTCTTCCGCGGCTTCGATGGATTCTACCGACGTCCCGATAATCGGCACGCCATAATCCTTCAGCCCTCGGGCCAGATTCAGCGGGGTCTGCCCGCCGTATTGCACGATGACGCCGAAGACATTGCCCTGATGTGGTCCGCCGGGGTTCAGCGGTTGCCCGTTGAGCCGTTCGACAATATTGAGCACATCTTCCTGGGTCAAGGGTTCAAAGAACAGCAGATCGGAAGTGTCGTAATCAGTCGAAACCGTCTCCGGATTCGAGTTGATCATGACGGATTCAAAACCCAGTTCCCGCGCGGCAAACGCCGCCTGCACGCAGCAATAATCGAATTCGATACCCTGCCCGATGCGGTTGGGACCGCCACCGAGAATAATCACCTTTTTGCGGTTGCTGACGCGGATTTCATCATCCTGTACCGGGTGAATCTGGCCCTTCGCATCGAGCTGGTACATCGGGGCTTCGTAGCTGGAATAGTAATACGGCGTGGCAGCTTCAAATTCGGCCGCGCAGGTATCCACCAGCTTGTATACGGGCTTGATGCCAAAGCCTTCGCGTACCTTGCGGATTTTCGCGGGTGTGGTGTTCCACACTGCCGCCAACTGCACATCCGAGTAGCCCCATTGCTTGGCCTGCGTGATCAGACCGACATATTTGTCGTCGGTTGCGCTAACCGCTTGCGGCCCGGCCGCCACCAGTTCATTTTCAAAGTCCACCAGTTCCTTGATATGGGTCAGGAACCACGGATCAATATTGGTCAGCTTGAAGACCTGCTCGATGCTGTAGCCCATCTTGAAGGCGTAACGCAGGTAATACATCCGGCCCTGTGATGGCACCGACAGCTTGCGGCGCAGTGTGTCTTCCGGGATCGGCCATATTGCTGCGGCTTCCTCGCCGGTCTTGACGCGGGTCGCATCCGAACCGCGCTCGCCGAGGGTTTTTTCCTGGGTTTCATGCTGCCGGCCCATTTCCCGCAGCCACTTGTCGTTCTTGTCCAGCCCCAAGCCGAACCGCTTGATTTCCATCGAGCGGATACCCTTCTGCAGGGCTTCCTTGAAGGTGCGGCCAATGCTCATGGCTTCGCCCACGCTCTTCATCTGTGTGGTCAGGGTCTCATCGGCATCAGGGAATTTTTCAAACGTCCAGCGCGGAATCTTGACCACCACATAGTCAATCGAAGGTTCGAAACACGCCACGGTGCGTTTGGTGATATCGTTCTGCAATTCATCGAGGGTGTAACCGATGGCCAATTTCGCGGCGATGCGTGCAATCGGGAACCCCGTGGCCTTGCTGGCCAGGGCGGAACTGCGGCTGACCCGCGGATTCATTTCGATCACAACCATATCGCCGTTGACCGGGTTGATGGCAAACTGAATATTGGAACCACCCGTCTCCACGCCCACCGCCCGGATGACCGCCAGCGAGGCATCACGCATCATCTGGTATTCTTTATCCGACAAGGTTTGGGCCGGGGCCACGGTGATCGAATCGCCGGTATGCACGCCCATGGGGTCGAAGTTTTCGATCGAGCAGACAATGACCGCGTTATCCTTGCGGTCGCGCATCACTTCGAATTCGTATTCCTTCCAGCCAATCAGACTCTGGTCGATCTGGATTTCGGTGATCATGGACGCATCCAGGCCCCGCTGGGACAGCGTCTCGAACTCTTCCATGTTGTAGGCGATCCCGCTGCCGGTGCCGCCGAGTGTGAAGCTGGCGCGGATAATCGCCGGCAGACCCGTGTGGCGGATCACTTCGCGGGCTTCATCCATCGAATGTGCCAGGCCCGACACCGGGCATTTCAGCCCGATCTGTTCCATGATTTCTTTGAATTTCTTGCGGTCTTCGCCCCGGTGAATCGCTTCGCGCGTGGCGCCGATCATCTGCACGCCATACTTGTCCAGTACGCCCGCATCGGCCAGCGCTACCGAGGTATTCAACCCCGTCTGTCCACCCAAGGTCGGCAGCAGGGCGTCAGGACGCTCTTTTTCAATAATCTTGGTGACGGCTTCGACGGTGATGGGTTCGATATAAGTGCGATCCGCCATCTCGGGATCGGTCATGATGGTGGCGGGGTTGGAGTTGACCAGAATGACAAAGTACCCCTCTTCGCGCAGGGCCTTACACGCCTGCGTGCCCGAGTAGTCAAACTCGCAGCCTTGCCCGATCACGATGGGGCCGGAACCAATGATCAGGATACGATGGATGTCGGTACGTTTAGGCATCGGGCCAAACCTCTCAGCAAGCGGAATAAAATTCGCAGAGTTTTAGCAGAAAATCACCGCCGGGGCCAGTGGCCACCGCGAGATAATTTTCCCCGCACCACTACATCACCATCTGATACGTTTCAATACGTGGTGGTGTGGAGACCAAAGACTCTGTATGGGCCAACAACGAGAGTGTATAAGGTTCATAAAGATGAATGTCGAACGCCTTTTCACTCCGAAACCGTCCGAAAATCATAAACTGCGCGGGATTATCCCGTGCTT
>JBIJDM010000265.1:0-3141 GCA_044344145.1 Phycisphaerae bacterium | reverse complement strand
CGCCCAGTCCGAAATCATGCCAGCACTCCTTTGCACATTGTGGTGGGAACCCGTCCTTGGGTTGCCTACTACCGTATGATACTATTATGCTATAACTTGTGTGGAACAACGAGGGCAACGCCCTGGGTGCCGATTCGGCCCGTCCCGGGTGCTCTGAATGAGCACGATATATTGTTACAATTGGTGCTCATTCCGAGCACAACAGAACGGGAATCCTCACTCCCCGCGCAGCCCCGCCAGCATCCGCGGGCTCAGTTCCACCTGCGGCTGGGCCGCGGGCTTGTACGTCGGCTCGAGCGAAATCTTCAGCGGTTTGCGATACTTCGCCGGCATGCCTTCCGTTTCGATCACGCGATGGATGGCCATAATGCCTTCCATCAGCGTTTCCGGCCGCGGCGGACAGCCGGGCACATACACATCCACCGGCAAGAACTGGTCGATCCCCTGCACCGTGGCATAATTATCGAACACCCCGCCGGTGCTGGCGCAGGCGCCCATGGAAATCACCCACTTGGGCTCGGTCATCTGCATATAAATGCGCTGCAGCACGGGCATCATCTTGATCCCCACGCGGCCTGCGACAATCATCAAATCCGACTGCCGGGGCGAAAACCGCATCACTTCCCCGCCAAAGCGCGACAAATCAAACCGGCTGCTGGCCGTGGCCATCAGTTCAATGCCACAACACGCCGTCGCGAACGGCAGCGGCCACAGGCTGAATTTACGACACCAGCCCACGGCCTTTTTCAGGTTCAACGTCAGCACGTTATCGGGTAGCTCGGTCGGTTCAATCGGCATTACAAACTCCATATCCTGCGAAATACTCGGACGGTAGCTCCCGCCGGCTCAATCCCATTCCAACACTTTCTTGCCCAGATCGTACACATAACTCAGCATCACCACGCCCACAAACACCAGCATGCCCACAAACAGCGCCAGCGTGCTGATATCCAGCCCCAGCGCGTCGCGGCTGACGAAAATCATCGCCCACGGCACCAGGAACAAGACTTCCACATCGAACACCAGAAAGCTGACCGCCACCAGATAAAACCGGACATTGAACCGCTGGTGGGTATCGCCCACCGGGTCCATACCCGATTCATACGTGCCCATCTTGACCTTGCCTTCGCGCTTGGGCCCGATCATGTGCGACAGGACCACATTGAATACGGCAAAGCCCAACCCGATCAAAAACAGGATGCCGATGGCCGCCCATTGGTTGTAAACTGCTGCAAGCGTTAGCGTCATACCAAATTTCCTTGCCCGAAGCCAAAATTACTGCCCCTAACTATACAACCCAACCGCCCTTGGGACAATCACCAGCCCAAAAGAGCCCCAAATCGGACCTAATAGCCCATAACAACCTCCGCAGGAACCCCCGGCGGCTACCCTCCCCCGGCCCACCCTACTACCCCCCGGCCCGGTACTATGGTACAATTTTTGCCAACGCACTTTGCCAACCTTTGCCCACGGCCAGGAGTTTGCGCTGCCATGAACCAGAATCCCGTACGTACCGCCCTCATCGGCTGTGGCAATTTCGCCCGCTGGCAGCATCTGCCCAATCTGCTGCGGCTGCCCGAAGCCCAACTCCTGACCCTCTGCGACCTTGATCCCGCCGCGCTGGCCGCCGCCCAGACTCTCGCTCCCGCCGCCCAAACCTGTACCGCCACGGACCAGGTCTTTGCCGATCCCGCCATCGAAGCCGTGATCATCTGCGTCCGCGACGACCTGCAGGCCGATCTCACCCTGCGCGCCCTCGCCGCCGGCAAACATGTCTATGTGGAAAAACCCCTCGCCCCGGAACCCGAACCGATCCAGCGCGTGATCGCCGCCCGCACTGCGGCCCGGCGTCTGGTCGCGGTGGGATTCCAAAAACGCTTCGCCCCGATTTATATTCAGGCCAAAGCCATTGCCACCGCCGCCGGCGGTCTGCAGCATGCCGTGGCCACCATGGCCGATGACGCCTGGCGCTGGGCCCATGGCTATCCCCCCGGCTACCTGCTGGTCCACGACCTCTGCCATCTGTTCGACCTGCTGCGCTACCTCACCGGCGACGAAGTGTGCCGCGTCTACGCCGCCACCGGCCGCCCCGACGATGACGCCATCGTGCTCTCTTTCTCCTGCGGCGCGGTGGCCATGATCGGCGGCAGCGGCCAGGGCAGCTTGGACATGCCCAAAGAACGCCTCGATGGCATCTGCCACCGCAGCGGCTTCAGCGCACTGGATTTTGTCGAACTGCGCACCTTCGGCCTGCCCGATGTACCGGCGGTCCAGTATTTCCCCGGCCACAGTGTCCCCGGCCATGGCTTCCTGCACCGGCCCTGGTTCGCCCATCAGGGACTCGCGGGCATGTTAACCCTGCGCCGGATTGCCTGGGAAGCCCGCACCCGCACGCCCGATCCCGCCGACCCCTACGCCGCCGAGGAACGCGCCTTCGCCGCCGATGTCATCCCCAACTTCCTCCGCGATCAGGGGTGGATGACGGCCCTGCGCACCTTCCTTCAGGCCATCCGTGGCGGCACGCACGCCGGTCTGGCCACACCCGAAGATGCGCTCGCTGCGGCCCATATCGCCGCGGCCGCCCTGACCAGCCGCGCCACCGGCCAGGCCATTACTCTTAATCAGGGATCCACCCATGCTCAGTGATCATGGCCATACCACGAATTTCGGCCCCGCGGCCCGCAGCTTGGGTTTTCTCCCCCGCGGCGGAACCCTCACCGGCGCGGCCGTGCCGGTCTGCCTGCCCGAACTGCTGACCGGCGCGGAAAAGAGTGTCTGCGGCATCAAAGCTTTTCTGATTGACGAGCGCCGCGAATTCACCACCCCCGACGGCACCACCGCCGTGGTGGATTGCGCCCGCGTCGCCGCGCTGGACATCACCGATTCCCCCGTACACGTGCACGGCGAAACCGTCGAAACCTATCAGATTCTCGCCGGCACCGGCCACATGCTCCTCGGCGACCGCGTCCTCCCCGTCGCCCCCGGCACGTTCATCCTCATCCCGCCGGGCATCCCCCACGGCCTGTGCAGCACCCACCCCGACCAACCCCTGCGCGTCCTGATGACCTTCGCCCCCGGCCTCGCCCCCATCACCCACCCCCGCTGGCGCGACGAACGCATCCTCCACCCCCAAACCAGCAC
>JBIJDM010000082.1:0-10691 GCA_044344145.1 Phycisphaerae bacterium | reverse complement strand
TCGTCCTCAGTGCCAACGTGCACAATTACCTCAACGTCGCCAAGACTGTGCAGGTCACGCTGGAAATGGAAGGCGCGACCTTGGAAGCCATGCCCGGCGTCACCCTCACCCGGTCGGTGCCCGTGGCTGCCGGCGGCGAACAGCGGGTGGATTGGCTGGTCAAGGCCATCCGTCCCGGCGAAGCCGTCGTTCGCATGAAAGCCCAGACCGATGTGGAATCCGATGCCACCGAGATGAAATTCCCGGTCATCGTCCACGGTATTCTCAAGACCGAATCCTTCGCCGGGGCTCTACGCCCCGACCAGAATTCGGGCCAGATTACCTATACCGTGCCCACCGCCCGGCTGACCGAGCAAAGCCGTCTGGAAGTGCGCTACTCGCCCAGCGTGGCGTTGGCGATGGTGGATGCACTGCCGTATATGCTGGATTATCCCTACGGCTGCACCGAGCAGACGCTCAACCGCTTTGTACCCGCAGTGATTACCCAGAAAATCCTGCTGGATATGAAGCTGGATTTGGAAGATATCCAGGCCAAGCGCACCAACCTCAACGCCCAGGAAATTGGCAACGACGCCAAACGGGCCGCGGATTGGAAACGCAGAGGCGTCGGGCTGGATGTGAATCCGGTCTTCAGCCGTACGGAAATGAACAAGATCGTTAAGGACGGCATCGCCCGACTGGCCATGATGCAATGTGCCGATGGTGGTTGGGGCTGGTTCAGTGGCTGGGGCGAACATAGCTGGGCCCATACCACCGCCGTGGTGGTACATGGCCTGCAGGTCGCCCGCAGCAATGACGTGGCCATCCCCGCCGAGATGCTCAATCGCGGCGTGGCTTGGCTCAAGCAGTATCAGGCCAAGGAAGTCGCCGAGTTGCAGCGTTACGTCAAGACCAAAGGCAAGGAAGGCAAGGCTCATGCTGATGAGCTGGATGCCTTCATTCTGATGATTCTGGCGGATGCCGACGTGGTCAACGATGCCATGAACGACTTCCTCTATCGCGACCGCGTGCATATCAACGCCTACGGCAAGGCCGTCTATGGCGTGGCGCTGGCCAAGATGAAGGACAAGGAAAAACTGGCCATGGTGCTGCAGAACCTCAAGCAGTTCGTGGTCGAAGATGCCGAAAATCAGACCGCCTACCTGCGTCTGCCCGAAGACAATGCTTGGTGGTATTGGTATGGCAACGATGTCGAAGCCATGGCCTGGTATCTGAAACTACTGGCCAAGACCGATCCCAAGGGCGCCACCACGGCCGGACTGGCCAAGTACCTGATCAATAACCGCAAACATGGCGTCTACTGGAACTCCACCCGCGATACCAGTTACGCCTTGGAAGCACTGGCGGACTTTGCCCGGGCCAGCGGTGAAACCGCCCCGGATATGACCGTCAGCATTGAACTGGATGGCAAGGTGGTCAAGACCCAGAAGATCACCAAAGACAACCTGTTCAGCTTTGATAACAAGTTCGTGCTGGAAGGCGTTGCGGTCGAGGCGGGCAAACATGCCCTGGTTATCCGCCGCGAAGGCTCGGGCCCGCTGTATTACAACGCTTATCTGACCAACTTCACTCTGGAAGACCCCATCAGCAAGGCCGGGTTGGAAATCAAGGTCCAACGGCGGTACTACAAGCTGGTCGAAGTGGACAAGCGGATTGATGTCGCCGGTGACCGCGGTGAGGCTGTCAAGCAGAAGGTCGAGAAGTATGAACGGCAGTTGATTCCCTCGCCGTTTGATCCCATGGGAGGCAAAGCGCCCACCATCACTTCCGGCGATCTGATTCTGGTCGAGCTCGAAATCGAGAGCAAGAACGATTACGAGTACATCATGTTTGCGGATCCCAAGCCCGCCGGCTGCGAAGCGGTGGACGTCCGTAGCGGGTATACCGGCAACGAAATGGGTGCCTACGTCGAATACCGCGACCGTCAGGTCTGCCTGTTCGTACAAGGGCTGGCCCGGGGCAAACACTCGGTCAGCTACCAACTCCGGGCCGAAATCCCCGGCCAGTTCAGCGCTTTGCCCACCCAGGCCGCGGCCATGTATGCCCCGGAACTGAAGGCCAACAGCGACGAAATGAAGCTGCCGATTCGCGATCGCAAGATTGGCAAATAACCCCCGGCGGGGGGCCTGAGGAAATGTCGTCCCGGCTCTTGCGGCTTGGAATACGTGCGTCTATGATCAAGCCATAACGCACGTATTCCAGGTATCAGCAAGGAGGCTGTCTATGGATGCTCTCATTATTCAGGGTGGCGCACGGTTGCGCGGCAAGATTCGCGTCAATGGTTCCAAAAACGCGGCGCTGCCTTTGATGGCCGCCTCCATTCTTACCGATGCGCCCGTCACGTTGCGGGAAGTTCCCCATCTATCCGACATCGCCAGTATGCGGCAACTGCTGACCGCGCTGGGCGTCAAGAACGAACATCACGCCGATGGCAGTATGGTCATGCAGGTGGTGAATAGTTCCGTGAGTAGCGCGGATTACAGTCTGGTCAGCAAGATGCGGGCCAGTATCTGTACCATGGGGCCACTGCTGGCCAAACGTAAAGTCGCCCGCGTGTCCATGCCCGGCGGCTGCGCGATTGGTGATCGTCCCATTGACCTGCACCTGCGTGGCATGCAGGCGCTGGGCGCGAAGATGACCTTGGATAAAGGGGATATCATCCTGCACGCCGACCGCCTGATCGGCGCGGAAATATTTCTGGGCGGAAATTTCGGCTCGACCGTATTGGGCACCGCCAATGTGATGTCCGCAGCCACGCTGGCCAAGGGGACCACGGTGATCGAGTCCGCCGCCTGCGAGCCGGAAATCACCGATCTGGCCAATCTGCTCAATCAAATGGGGGCCAAGATCACCGGCGCCGGTTCGCCCCGCATCATCATTGAAGGTGTGGAGGAACTGCATGGTGTGGACTATACCATCATTCCCGACCGCATCGAAGCGGGCACCTTCATGGTGGCCGCGGCCATTACCAACGGCGAAGTGGAATTGGACAATGTGCGGCTGGAGCATCTGCTGGCCGTGGTGGACAAGCTCCGGCAAATCGGCGTGATTGTCGAGAAAACCCCCACCGGCTGCATCGTCTCTTCGATCCGCCGGCTGAACGCCACCTCCATCACCACCCAGCCCTATCCCGGCTTCCCCACCGACCTGCAGGCCCAATTCATGGCCTTGCTCTGTTTGGCGGATGGTAATTCCATCGTCACGGAAAAGATTTATCCCGACCGCTTCCTGCATGTGGCGGAACTCAGCCGTCTGGGCGCCCATTTGCATAAGGAAGCCTCCACCGTCGTCATCGAAGGCGAACGGGAATTGATCGGCGCCCAAGTCATGGCCAGCGACCTGCGGGCCTCTGCGGCTTTGGTACTCGCAGGGCTGGTGGCACGCGGGGAGACGACCGTAAGTCGCGTTTACCACATTGACCGCGGCTATGAGAAAATCGAAACCCGGCTCAATGCCCTGGGCGCCAAGATCAAACGTGTTGATCTCAAGGATGCCTGATCGGGAGAATCTGGTTTTGCCTTGCGGATACCCTCCTGACATGTCGCGTCATGGATAGAATGTCGGTACTGACACAAGGTTGAGGTTATGCCGCAAAATCGTCGGGGCTTTACATTGCTGGAACTGCTGGTGGTGGTCATCATCATCGGCGTGCTGGTGGGCATTACCGTGCCCATCATCGGCAAGGCCCGACTAACCGCCACCCGAACGGCATGTGCCGAACAATTGCGGGGTTTGGGGGTGGGGCTGCGGGCCTATCTCAACGAATCCAATGACACCATGCCCTGGGCGGCGCAAATGCCCTCCATCAATACCACGTTGACCCCGCTGCCTGAGGTGCTTAAAGGTCAGGTGGCCAATCCCCGGGCGTGGCGTTGTCCCGGCGACCGCGAAGCCTACCTGCGGCTGGGTGATGGCAAAGGTTTCAATAGTTATTTTGAGGGTGAAGGGACCAGCTACGAGTACAATATGGGTTTGGGGGGGATGCGGGTACACAAGTCGTTCTTATACCCATTACTGGGCGAACATGGAACTTTCGTTTTAGCGGATTTTAGCAATTTTCACGGTGACAAGGGCGAAGTTAAGTCCGTAAACATTCTCTTTGCCGATGCCCATGTGGGCGATGTCCGGGATATCTCCGAAAAAGCGGGCCAGCCCGGTAAATAAAGGTGCGGTATGGACATACGCAGAAAAAATCAGATTGGCCTGTTCGGCTTCGCTGTCCTGCTGGTGGTCGCGGGGGCCTATGCCGGATGGTCGTATTGGCCTCGTACCGGAGGCAAAGATGTCACCGCGGCTTTGAACGCCGATGTCAGCAGCATGGGCCCGGCGGATATCCGTAAGTTTGTGGAGAGTCTGCCTCTGGACCGTATGACCGAAGCCCAGAAATTTGAGTTGTATCAAAAACTACGCGCCCGGGTGGAAGCGATGCCCATGGGGGAACGGATGCGGTTGTTTCAGGAAGCCGGGCCGATTGTCCAGAAAAACCCCGAGGGACCACTGGCGAAAAATGGCGAACAACTGATGCGTCTGGGCTTCCGTGACATGATGGAAAGTTACGCAAAATTGTCCCCGGACGAGCGTTCCAAGCTGCTCGACCAGCGTATTGATGAACAGCTACGAATGGAAACCCTGCGCAAAGCCGCCGCCATGGCGGGGAAATTGTTCGGGGCAACCTCGCAACCCACCACCCAGCCTACGACCCAAGGCACCGGCCCCGGCGGGGCCATGGCCGGAGGCCGAAATTGGCGTGACGCCAATGAAGTGCGCGGCCATGTTGCGGAAATGGTCGGTAAGTCCATGCTGGATGGCGACCCGCAATTTCGGGCCTCCGCGGCCCAGTATTTCACGGATATGCGCAAACGCCGTCAGCAGCGCGGGTTAGAAAACCCGTGGTAAGCTGCCGTGAAACGAAAAATGCCCCACTTTTAGCTTGCTGTCAGCCCGGATTTACGCCACAATACCATTTCTAAACGGTTTCCTTTTGCGATGGATTATTGACGCATGGTAAGTGAACGCCCGGTACCGCTCTTGCAAGTGACCAATCTCGTGAAACGTTATGGTGGCCGCACGGTCGTCAATCACGTTAACTTCGAGGTGGGGCATCATGAAGTAGTGGGGCTGCTGGGGCGTAATGGCGCGGGGAAAACCACTACCTTCCGCAGTGTGGTGGGCATGATTACCCCTGATGGCGGCGAGGTGATCTTTGACGGCCACGATGTCACCAAGCTGCCCATGTACCAACGCGCCCGCAAGGGGATGGGTTATCTGTCCCAGGAACCCAGCGTATTCCAACGCCTGACCGTGGAACAAAACCTGATGGCTATTCTGGAAACCACCCATAAATCACGGGCCCAGCGCCACGAAGAGGCCGCCCGGCTGATGGAACAGTTTGATCTGACCAAGAATCGCAGCCAAAAAGCCGCCACCCTCTCCGGCGGGGAACGCCGCAAACTCGAAATCGCTCGTTCTCTGATCACCAACCCCTCGCTGATCCTGCTTGATGAGCCCTTCAGTGGTGTGGATCCGATCGCGGTCGAGGACCTGCAACGCGAAATTCGTCAACTCCGGCAGGTGTTGGATAAAGCTATCCTGATTACCGATCACAACGTGGAACGTACCCTGGAAGTGTGTGACCGGGCAATCATTATCTCGGACGGCAAGGTCCTGGCCCAGGGCTCGCCCCGCGACCTGATCAATAATCCGCTGGTCCGCCAAACCTATCTGGGCCACACCTTCAAGGGTAACGAATTCGACTGAGTGCGTTTCTGCGTGGGATTTCACCCTGGCGGTGCAAGCAGAATTCAGGACGCAACATGGGAATCGGGGCGGAATAAGCTTGTGTCTGGTGCGTTGTAGTAACATCTCCGGAGGCATGGCTATGGCACGTTTTCAGTGTGGCAATATGAGCTCGAAGCTGGCTTTGGTGCTGGGCGCTTGGCTATTGGGGTCGGTATGGGCTCAATTGCCACCTGCCGATGGTCCTACGCCCGATCTGCTGCGGGTCAGCATTGACGAACAGGAAAACAAACTGTGGCAAGCCGGGGGACCGGGCAAGATCGTGCAGCCCGATGAGCGGGCCAATGCCGGGGCCAAGATGATGGAAGTGCTGCGCAAGCAGAATGAGTTGGTGGACGAATACAACCGTAAAACCAACACCAAAACGACCGATCAAAATCTGGACCGTCAGATTCGTAATGCGGCCCTAATGGCGGTACTCGGTGATGAAGGTTCAAAACGCAGTCTGGAAGCGGTGGCCAAATCACCCAATCCGGAGCATGCGTTTTATGGGCGGTCGGCCTTGTTGTTACGCGATTGGTGGCAGGGGGCAGGCGATCCCGATGCCCAGGAGAAAGTATTTGAACGGGCCAAAGAATTGGTCCGCAGCGGCCCCAAGAGTGAAAGTCTGGCCCGAGTGATCAACATGATGCGTGAGCATGCCCCCAGCACCCCGGACCTGCGGCAGCGTTGCGATCAGATTTTGTTGAAAGACCTGACTTCGGATTTTGCCCAGAATTATCGCACCGCGCCGCGGATTGATCATCCGTTCGCATTCCAGACCTTCACGGTCACCAATCAGGCCTTGGATTCCACCCGGCTGAAGGGCAAGGTAATCCTGTTGCATTTTTGGTCCCCGACCTGGCAAAATGGCAAACGTGATTTGGAAGTGCTCAATAAGCTGCATTCGATCCACAAGACCGCCGGACTGGAAATCATCGGTGTGGCCCATGAAAGCCGGCCTGAAAATGTGGCCGCGTTTATTACCAGCAAGACCGAAGTCGCCATGCCCTGGACGCATTGTTACGACCTGAAGCGTAAAGAATGGAACCCCTTGGCCGAACGCTTTCGGATTGGTATGACCCCTTGGACGGTGGTGATTGACCGGGATGGTTTTTTACGGCTCAATTCCAGTGATGGCGGTAACGTAGTTGAGGCCATCGTAGAAAAAGTAATCGCGGAAAAGCCCGGCGACAGCACCAAACGCATCACCGAGCAGGCGGAACAGGAAAAAAAGCGGGTTTTGGCGGAAACCCTGCGGATTAAAACGGAATTCAATGCCAAGAAAGCCGCCGCCAGTCAGCCCGTCAAACCTTGAATGTGGCCGGTCTGTAACTTTCATGAGCTTTAGCCGTTGGACTCGTATGGTCCTAAGGAAGGAACCAACCATGAAGCTAACACATGTACTCAGTCAGGGACTTTTGGTGGCCGTATTAGCGGGACTTACCCCATGGGGACCGCTCTATGCCGAGGGGCCAACCAACACCCGGGCGGTGGTTCGTACTGCCATGAATGAAACCGAAGCGGAGATCTACAAGGCGGGGGGCTTTGGCCGGGCACTCTCGCCCAAATACCGTCAGGAAATGGCCCCCAAAATCACGCCGTTGCTCAAGAAGCAAAATGATCTGATCGAGGAATTGGTCAAGATCGAAAAGAATGACCCGACCGTGGATGTCAGCCGGCAAATCCGCAATATGGCCCTACTCTCCGCATTGGGTGATGAAACCGCCACTAAATCATTGGATACCGTAGCCAAGTCGAGTAATCCGGAACATGCCTTTTATGGCAAGGCCGCTTTGGCCCTGCGTGATTGGTGGAATGCCTCGGATGACCCGGAAGCTCAGGAAAAAGTTTACGACACCGTGCATGGTCTGGGCAAACTGGCGCCCCAGAATGACAGCCTGAGCCGGGTCGTGGACTTGATGAAAGATTACGGCCCCGCCACGCCGGAACTGAAAGAGAAATGTCATGACATGCTGATGAAAGATCTGACCAGTCCGCGGGCCAAACAATCTCAGAACTGGCCGCGCGTTGACCAGCCGTTGACCTTTGCCACCCAGACCCTCACGGGGCAGGCCTTGGATGGCCAGCGGATCAAAGGCAAAGTCACGCTGTTTCAGGTTTGGTCGCCCACGGCGGATGGTGGCCGGCGGGATCTGGCGGAGATCGCCACCCTGAATGAAAAATACGCCGCCAAGGGGCTCCAGATTTTTGGCATTGTGCATGATGAAAAATTGGACAATCTCACTTCGTTCCAGAACCTGAACAAGGATAAGAAAGTCACTTGGCCGCAGATTTTCGATCCGCGGCGTCCGTGGAATAATCCCCTGGCCGGCCGTTTGGCTGTGCAGCGGACCCCGTGGATTGCGGTATTTGATCGCGATGGTTTGCTCCGCTACAACAGCGCGGAACCCGGCAAGCTGGACGAACTGATCGCCACCTTGATTGAGGAAAAAGTGGGTGAAAGCCTCAAGCGGGTAGAGGAAAAAGAAAAGGCCCGCAAGAAGGAAATCGTCGAGAAAACCAAGCTCATTAAAGATAAAGCCAAAGTCAGCAAGGAACTGGGCACCGCTACTCCCCGGCCGTGACCGGTTAAGCAGTGCCGTACAGTTCCGCCACCACCCCGGCCACCCGCCCGGCGGCGGTTTGGGCCGCATCGGGATGGAGTGGGGCGGTTAGCGTGGCCAAGTCTTTGGTCAGTCGTTGCCGCCATTCCAAGTCCTGCAACATATCGGCCAACTCTTGTGCGAGTGCATCCGGCTTGCCCCAGAAGGGCATATATTCCGGCACCAATTCTTCCCCCGCCAGAATATTAACCAGCGACAGATACGGGGTTTGCACCAGCCAGCGTCCGACCAACCACCATTTCCACGCGGGCAGGGCATACAAAATAATCATGGGCCGCTGATGTTTGGCCACCTGCAGGGTCGCCGTACCGCTGACGGTCAGGACCACATCGGCCCAGCGGATAATGGCATCAGTACACCCGGGGCGCAGATCGTAATCTTCTTTTTCTACCTCGGGGATCAACGCCACGATTTGCTCTTCGCGGGCCGCGCTGGCCGAGGCGATGGTGACCACAATGTCGTCGCCCAGCTTTTGGCGTAATTGCCGGATGACGGCCAACATAATCGGCAGATTGGCTTTGACTTCGCCGGAGCGCGAACCGGGTAATAGCGCCACACGGTATCCGGCTTCCAAAGGGGTGGCCAGCGGGGGGGAGACATGGGCGGGATCATAGGCGGGCGCATCCCCCGGCTGATCGAACATGGGATGACCCACGTAGGTACACGCCACCCCACGCTGGGCAAACCACGCCGGCTCGAAGGGCAGTACCGCACAGACCCGGTCCACATCGCGCCGCAAACGTTCGATCCGCCAAGCGCCCCAGGCCCACATTTGCGGGGCCACGTAATAGCAGACTTTTAAACCGTGCCGTTTGGCTTTACGGGCAATCCGTAGGTTGATGGTGGGGGAATCTATGGGAATAACCACCGCCGGCCGATGGGTACGCAGATATGCGTCAATCACTTTCATCAGCTTGTACCAATACCCCACCTGCCCAAACGCCCCGGTCAGCATCGCACTGTGATCCGTGGGGTCCGCCAGCAGTTCGCAGCCCGCCTCCGCCATGGCGGGTCCGCCCACCCCGACAAACCGGGCGTCGGGGTAACGCAGCCGCAAGGCGCGGATCAACGCCCCACCCAGCAGGTCTCCGCTGTGTTCGGCCGCCGAGATGAAAAACAATGGGCTCGTGCTCAACCAGTCTCCTTAGGCCATGCCGAGAGCAGTAATTTCATAACCGTCTGCCGTTATTTCAACGGCAACGTTACGACTAGAAGCCTATTTGTATGGGCGAATGGGATCGGATGCAAGGCGCTAAGTTAAATCCTATTCGTTTTCCCATGTTGGTAGGGTGTTCGGAATCAGGATGAACAGGTATACATCCCGCGATTTTCGGTTAAGATACGCAGCACAAGTCACTTATGCGGAGGTGAATAAAGATGTCGAAACGATTATTCCTGCGGTTGGGTCTGTTGTTAACCGGGACCGTTCTGACTGTCCTGCCCGGTTTCGTCGTTGGTTGCAAAGACGATAATCAGGTTAAAACCTACACTGTGCCCAAGGAATCGCCAGCGGCCACGCGTCCCATCAAGATGTTGGCCCCAGCGACGGCGGCAACCGGCCCGGAGGTAAAACTCTGGCAACCGCCTGCTGGTTGGCAGGAAGCTACGGAACGCAAGTCCATGCGTATCGCCACCTACCTCGTGCCGGATGCTGACGGACCCGTAGTGGTGGTAATCTCCCAATTCCCCGGCACGGTAGGGGGTACGCTTAACAACATCAACCGTTGGCGCGGTCAGGTCGGCATGCCACAGATCGCCGAAGCCGATTTGGCGCAAAGCATCGAAACTTTTACCAATCCCGGTTTTCAGGGGTATATTCTCCATGCCCGGGGGACCGAGAAGCACATGTTGGCGGTGGGTATTTACGAGGTGGCTCAGGATCGGACCTGGTTTATTAAAACCGTGACCTCGGCCCCGGCTGCCGACCGGATCCATCCAGCGTTTTTTGAATTTGCCCGTACTTTTGGACGTAGTGCCCCCGTGAACCGTTAAAATCTGTGTTTGATTGGTAAAACAACTTATGATGAAACGTATTCTGGCCCCACTGGCATCGTTGAAACTTACGGTCATTCTGATGGCACTGGCGCTATTGCTGATTTTTATCGGCACACTGGCCCAGGCCCATCTGGGCGTATGGCAGGCGGTTGAGCAGTATTTTCGCAGTCCCATCGCATGGGTGGATATCCACGTCTTGTTCAATTCACCGCGTCTGCCCGCTTGGGTGGTGCCTTTTCCGGGTGGACTCACACTCGGCGGTCTGATGCTGCTAAATTTGCTGGCGGCGCATCT
>JBIJDM010000264.1:0-3227 GCA_044344145.1 Phycisphaerae bacterium | reverse complement strand
CAACAGAAATCGCCGACGGGCCGATTTAAGATCGGTACCTTCTGGCATCGGGATGCCCTGAATGGTGTCTTCATCTTTCTTGGGAATAAAGACAGGCAAGCCCTCATCTTCGGCCAAGATGCCGGTCACACGAACCCGTTGGCCCCGGTCCCCGCCGGTGTAATATTCGGGTGGCCACTCAGACAAGCCCGCAATCCATACACCAAAATTCACTCCTAC
The DNA here is from genome assembly GCA_044344145.1 of Phycisphaerae bacterium. Taxonomy (GTDB): domain Bacteria; phylum Planctomycetota; class Phycisphaerae; order WQYP01; family WQYP01; genus JBAXGE01. The sequence continues at coordinate 3,008 of JBIJDM010000264.1, read as the reverse complement.
CACCTGCGCCCCATTCTTGCGGTTCACGGACCAACCCTCGACGGTAATCTGCCGTCCCAAATTCGCAGCATTCACTTGGGGTGGGTCGGAATAGTCGCGCGGGGCACAGCAACCCGCCAATAACACAACCAGAAAAAGGCCTAAAATCCGCCGCATAGTTCGCTCCATTCCATGGTTAAATTAATACATCGCGGGCCTATCATATCACTACCATTACGGGAGCCACCTTAAGGCCCCCAGTGGGAATATTCGATCAATACGCCGGTGTAGCCCATAAGAAAAAAGGCCCCACCCAAGAGCCCATTCAGCAATGCGACCAGCAGCGCCAGCCAGCGAATCGAGCGCCAGGGCAGGAGCCAGACGGCCAGTAACGCCATGAGTACCCCGGCCAGTGCGGCCCAGTAGACCGTGACAAAGAAACCATCCGCCACATGATTTTGATTGAGTTTGGCCCCATAAGGGCCGAGAAATAAATACCAACGATAAAAACATTGGCTCCCCAACGCGGCCAGCATTAAACCCGCTAAAACCAACAAACCCAATCCCGCAACCCGACGTAACGGGTTGGGCGAACAGGGTTTAGCATAATCCAGAACATGGAGTTTCGTCATATAAATCCTAAATACACAACGCACGCAGGGATTCCGGTCCTCATTATAACCAGATACCCCCCCGCTAGACCTAAACACGGCCTATCGGATACATTATGGAACCGTGCCTATATCCTATTTTACTGGCACCAAGTTCCGAAGCTAAGCACCTAACTGTTCGCAAGATTGAGGACCAGATATGGCAACCCAACCCATCGGAGCAACCACCCCAGCAGCCGGGGGTGAACCGGCCAGTTTGGAAACCAGCCTGCCCAAACCCACCGACTGGAACGATTATCCCCTTTGGGCAGACACCACCGAATATACGGCCACACTCGAGGTCGCCCAGCGCCATCCCCGGGCCGACGACGCCAATCCCGGCACCAGTGCCGCACCACTGCAGAGTATTCAGGCAGCCCTTGACCGCGTGCAGCCCGGCCAGCGTATCCGGGTACACGCTGGTATCTATCGCGAACAACTGACGCCCCGTCGGAGCGGAGCCGGGCCCGAAGCCATGATCAGCCTCGAAGCGGCGCCCGGCGAACACGTCGCGGTCCGCGGGTCGCGCCCGTTGCTGGGGCCGTGGATCCGGCCGCGACCGTGGGAAAAAGGCTTCGGACCGAGTGAACATACGCCTTGTATGGCACAGCAAGTCTGGCGTTTGGAACTGGACGAATTGACGGCCGACCAGCGCCGCATAGTTTTGGCCGCTAACGTTGAGCCGGTCGAGGAAAAGCTTATGCACTGGATGGAGCCGGTATCGGGCCGTCCGCCTTTCACCCTGCGCCGGGGTCTGCTCTTTCAGGATGGTGTGCGGCTACAACAACTGCACCACGCGGGCGATCTGCCGCGTATCCCCGGTTCTTACTGGTTCGAGCCCGATGGTTCGGCCCTGCTGGTACACGCCTTCGGATCGGGCGCCCCGACGGGGCATGACTGGGAAATGGCCGTGCAGCCGCACTTGCTTTGTCCTGCGGACATTGCCTTCAACTACGTCCGGGTAGTGGGTCTGGTCTTTGAGCACTGTGCCAATGCCTTCCTGCGCGCCAGCGCCGGGGCCGTGACTACTCTGGGCGGGGGCTACTGGATCATCGAAGATTGCAGCTTTCGGGACATTAACTCGGCGGGGCTGGAATTCGGCGATCATCCCTTTGAACAGGGTGACTCCGATCCGCGCAACCCCAAACGTAACTGGAAAAGCGCCGGTCATGTCATCGCCCGGCGCAACCGCTTCGAAGGCTGCGGTACCGCGGGCATCCGCTGTCTGGGGGCCACCGAAGCCCGCGTGCTCGATAACCACATTGAACGCTGCGGTTGGCAGGAAGCCGAATACTACTATGAGTGTGCAGGGATCAAACTGCTACTCACCCGCCACACGCTGGTCGCCGGCAACCACATCCGCAAGTTGACGGGAGCCTGCGGCATCTGGCTTGATTGGGACAACCGCGGTTCACGCGTCACGCGCAATTACATCCGCGACATTGTCAGCATCCAGGGCGGTATCTTTGTCGAAGCTTCGCACGTGCCCAACCTGATTGATCGCAACGTCATCTGGAACATGGACGGGCCGGGCATCTTCGGCGGTGATTCGTCGTTCCAGTTATACCTGCACAATCTCATCGGCCGCGTGCAACGCGAACCGATGCATCTATTCTGCCATACCGACCGTTCCGTGGGCACGCGCAAGGTGACGTGTATCGGCAACCGGGTGGCGGGTATTGTGTTTGTGGACCCACCCGCCCATCGGGTGGACGAAGCTGACAATACGCTGGCTGGTAATGTGGTTGTGCGGACCGCAGCGCGGGGCGGTCTGGATCTTACCGCCTGGCAGGCCCGTGGCTTTGACACCGACGTGCGCGAACTGCGCGGAACAGTGGAATTGAGCGACACGGGCGTGCTGCGTTGGGACTGGGATACGGACCTGTCGGCCAGTCTCAGTAGCGCTCAAATCGAAGTCGGCACCGACCTGTTCGGACGCCCCTGGCCCGGCAACGGTTCGGCGGTTGGCCCGCTGCCGTTGCCTGGTTGCACGGGCACCGCGAACCTAATTGTTGCGCAAGCTTGAGGAGCAAAGTATGGCAGCCCGAGTAACCCGACCGATCATGGCCACCTCTCCCACGCCTGTGGGAGAACTCAAAACTGAGTACCTGAAAAACCCGTTGGGCATTCAGGAAATCCAGCCACGGTTTTCGTGGGTGTTGCCCTCGGTCCCGGCTGGCGCACGCGGACTACAGCAAAAGGCCTATCAGATACTGGTGGCCAGCACGCCGGAAAAACTCGCGGCGGGTCTGGGTGATCTGTGGGATTCCGGCAAAGTGACCTCCAGCGCGAGTGTGCAGGTGGTGTATGCGGGGCGGAAATTGACTTCCCGGCAGCGAGTCTATTGGCAGGTGCGTATCTGGACCGGAAGCACCCCCT
>JBIJDM010000262.1:0-3239 GCA_044344145.1 Phycisphaerae bacterium | reverse complement strand
GTCCAGACCTTCCATGGGACAGGCATCCACGCCCAGCAGGGCCGCGGCGGTCATCAGGCCACCCAGTGCTATATAGGATTGCCGTGCGGCCCATTCCTGCGCCACGGCCCCACGTGGCCCGTGCACCACATCGCCCAGCATCATATCGCGGTAAAATTTGATGGATTCGACGGTAATCCCGCGAACTTCGGCGGTGCGTGCGATGAAGCGGTCTACCAGCGTCTCGGTCATCTTGCGTCGTACTGCAAAAACCACGTAATGCGAGCATTCGGTAACCTGTGCCTGATTCCAACTGACGGTCTGGAGTTTTTGCCGCAAGGCCGCATCCTGAATCACGATAAACTTCCAGGGTTGCAGACCATAACTTGAGGGAGACAGAACCAATGCCTGTTCCAATGCATACCATACCTCCGCCGGAAGTTTCCGGTTGGTATCAAAACGCTTGGTGGCATAGCGCCATCGTAACTGTTCCAACAACTCGGCTTCGCTCATCACAGCCATACCCTACTCCTATTAAGTGCAGAATCATAGGCAGGATATTTTAGCGGGTGCGGGCGACGGTTTCTTTCTTGAAAATTAGCAGATAATTGAAGCCGCGCAGGAAGAAATTCCCCTCGATGGCGGCCGTATGCCAGTGGTTGCGTTTCATGGTGCGGTTGTGCCGGACCACGGCGATGATATCCACCGGTTTGAAATGCTGCCGGAGCAGGGAGAAAAGTTCAAAGCCCAAGGGCATGAACGGCTGGCCCTTCTTGAACGAATCACTGACGTAAACCGCCAGATAACGCCGATCGCGTAAAATCCGGTTGGTTTCGGCGAATACCTGCGCCATCGCCGCATAGTAGGGATTCTGACCGCGCTGGTCCGTCAGGGTGGGGTTGGCATCCAATTTTCCGATACAACGCGGGTCGTCGGAATAATCCACATGCGTGGAATACGGCGGGTCCATGAAGACAAAGTCCGCACTCGCATTCGCGAGGGGTAATTTGCGGGCATCGGCCTGCTTGATGTCCTCGCGCCGGGGCACCAGATCAAAGCCCACCGCCGCGCGTTTCAATTCCCGGGCCACATCCAGCGTCGTACCCGAACCACAGAACGGGTCCACCACGTGATCATTTTCCCGGGTGTAACGCTGGAGCAATTGCCAGATCACCCACGCCGGGGTGGCCCCGACATAGTCCTTGTCGCCGTGGGGCTCGCGCCCGTAGTCCTGCGAAGGGTATTCCCACAGGGTGGTGGACATCAGGCTCAGGGGCGGTTTGGGTTGCATAAAACCAGTCTTTAGCGATAGTTGGTGAATTGCAGGGCGACTTCCTGCGGCTTGGCCTTCACGGCGGCGATCACCGTCTGCAAGTCGTCGAGCTTGGGACTGACCACGCGCAGGGCTTCACCCTGAATCTGCACTTGCACCTTCAGTCCCATATCCTTGATGGATTTTTGCAAGCTTTTGGCGGTTTCGCGGTCAATGCCCTGTTTGAGTTTCAGCTTGTGCCGGAGGGTCTTGTGGGTGGCTTGTTCCACTTTGGCGGTGCGGTCCAGACAGCGGGAATCCACGCCGCGTTTGGTGAGTTTGCCGATCAGGACTTCCATTACCGCGTTCAGTTGCGGTTCGTTGTCCGCGGTAATGGTGATGGTTTTCTCTTTTTCGTCCGCCGCGCCGATGGCCGCGGTTGAGCCGCGAAAATCGTAGCGGGTGCCAATTTCTTTTTGCGCCTGGCTGATGGCGTTATTCAGTTCCATCCAGTTGATTTCACTGACAATATCAAACGAATGATTGTCGGCCATGTGCGGACTCCCGATTGGGTGCCTGAGTTGGTGTTAGTGACTGTGCGCCGCGGCATCGTGGCCGGTGCCATGGCCATGATCCGGTTCGGGCGGCAGGGCCGGGGTCAGGTGCCGGATAATCGGCCCCACTACCGCCAGAACAATAAACAGCCACATGATGCCCAGTAGAACCAGCCGAATCCAATCCGGATGTGCCGGCGTGAAGGCCAGTGCTTTGGCGTGTTCCGCCCCCTCGGTGGTGGTGCTATGGGCCTCGTTCGCCCATACCGCCATGGGCACCAGCAGTAATGACATCAAACTTAAACTCTGAATCCAACGCGGCTTACGCATCATGGTATTTCCTATCCAGGAGTCAAAAGCGTTATCATAAGCCTTCCGGCCCGGATACCGCAACTGACCCGCGGCGGGTTCGACAGTGGGCCACCTGCCCCTTTATACTGCGCCACCGTCATATTACAAGGTGTTTCGGCTAATGCAGACACTCAATCTTAGCGGTTTGTGGGATGTTGGACTGGAACAAAATTACACCCAGCAGGTCCGGGTGCCCGGTCTGGCCACCGATCCCGGCCAACCCACCCCAGGGGTGCTATGGTACCGCCGGGAGCTAACGCTCCCCCCGGGTGCGTGGACCCATGCCCTGCTGCAACTCAAGGGGGCACGGTTCTGCCCGCAAGTATTCATTAACGGCACGAGGGTATCCCAAGCTCCCGGCGGCATGACCGAAACCCGCCATCCGCTGTCCCATCCCGCCCTGCAGCCCGGCCCCACGGTGACGCTGGAAATTGCCCTGACCAGTTTGATGGATGTTCCCAAAGAGGATGCCTCCTGCATCCCCCCTGCCGACCGGTGGCGTAGCAACTTGTCATCCTGCCTCTGGGACGAAGTCTGCCTGTTGGTGGGCGGTGCAGAGGTATGGCAACGACCCGCAGTGACATTCGCCGGGTTATTGGCGCCGGATGTTAAGCATCATAAGCCTCGGACGAAGTGCCTGATACCGAGAACGCAGTCACGCTCTTCGTACCGGCTGCGTATGATGATAGCGGGCGAGGAGGGTTTTGTAGAATCATGGGCAATTATTTCTCTATCCTCGGTGGTATAATCGGCGTCGGTGTCACTCGGCGCTTGGCCTTGTCAGCCCCGATAACTTCGAGGCGGGCCATAATTGAAGTGACTTAAATCTCGCGACACTATTCGTGGGGGGAGACCACTACGCTGGGTATGGTGCTGGTGTTTTGGATCGCAACAATATCTTGTCGCTGCCGAATGCAGCAATTCTGTGTAAAGTCCAAGAACTGCGGACTTATTCATTTTTCGCAATCGTGGCCGGAGGGATTAGAGCGATTGCCAAAAATAATCCCCACATCCGCTTGCGCGAAAGCGAATAATGGGTTTTAATGTTGGGCATGGCTGCTGCGTTACTCATGCCCAACGCCGAGAACTGCACGCTGGAGGAA
>JBIJDM010000219.1:0-4516 GCA_044344145.1 Phycisphaerae bacterium | reverse complement strand
GCTGATTGTTATCAATAAGCTCCTTGCGCAGGTCAATGTGTGCATTGGAGGAGCCAAATTGCACGCCATTGGGCACAATCACCGCCGCGCGGCCACCGAGCTTGAGCATGCGGAGAATGAGGGCTAAAAACAGCAATTCGGTCTTACGGGTTTTTACGGTGCGGAGCAAAGAGGCCTCAACAGCTTCGAAGTCCAACGTGCCTTTGAAGGGGGGATTGGCGAGAATGACATCAAAATAGCCGCTGGCGTAGCCCCCCAATTCTTTGCTTTCGACGAAGCGGTTGGAGAGGGTGTCCATGTATTCGATGGCGGGGTTTTCCACGCCATGGAGCATCAGGTTCATGGCTGCGATCCGGAGCATGGTCACATCAAAGTCGAAGCCATGGAACATGTTTGATTGGATGTGCGCCCGGTAGGGTTCCAGCAAATCACCGCTGTAGACCGTGACGGGCTCGCCACCTGATTCGGCGGGGTGGGTCGTGATGCCTTCGGGTGAGGTGTTATTCTCCAGCAGATAATCCATGACCGAGACCAGAAAACCCGCCGTACCGCAGGCGGGGTCGGCGATGCGGTCGGTGGGCTTGGGCTCAAGTAGGTCAACCATTAGACGGATGATGTGCCGGGGGGTGCGGAACTGGCCATTAATGCCTGCCGTGGTCAGCTTGCCCAGGAGATACTCATACAGATCGCCTTTGGTATCACCCGAATCCAAGGGCAGATCATCAATCAGTTCCATGGCCTTCACCAAAAGTGAGGGCTTTTGGATCATGAGCATGGCATCCTGCATATATTGGCCGAAGGTGGAGTCCGAGCCGGCCATATCTTTCAGATGGGGAAAGACCTCGTCGCGGACGGTTTTCAACAGGTCGTCAGCGCCAGCGGTGCGCAGGCGGTGCCAACGTAGGTGCTGCTGTTTAGGGCTGAATTTACACACGGCCGGCTTGCCGGTGCGGAGGGCCTTTTTCTCGTTGCGAAATTCCGTAATATCCAACAGGCGGATGAACATGAGGAAGGTGATCTGTTCGATGACGGTCAGCGGGTTGGTAATACCCCCCTGCCAGAATTCGAGCCAGAGTTTGTCAATTTTGTTGCGGAGTGGGCCGGTAATCATGATGGCTCCTGACCGAGCTGGGGTTGTTTAAAACTGTTGATAATACTCAATATTTCGTTAATCTGCGCTTCATCGGCAAAGACGCCATCCAGCCCCGCGGCATTCAGGGCGGTAAACGGCTGTTCATAGAGCCGGTCAACTTCAATGGCGCCGTATTTGGCGATGTAATTCTGGAGCAGTTGTAAAAAGCGGATCTGCATGGAGTTGAGGGTGGTGTGTTTACGCACGAACGTGGCAAACCGCTCATGAACCACCTGGGGTTCCAGACCGATAATGCTCCGAATCGCCAAATCCAAATGGCCGGCGGTATCGGGATAATAGTGGGTTAACTCGGCCAGATTCAGGTCGGGATGCTGGGTCAATACCAGCGAGGTCAGGGCTTTGAGGTCGCTGTCGTTTACCGGCTGGCCCGCCTTGATGCGTTTCAAGGTGCTGTTGGTGGCAAAGAGATCGAGCAGTACGCCTTCGACACGCTGGCGATAGGCTACGAATTCCAGGCCCTGGAGCTTGGGCTTGTGGTCCACACTCTGCACCAAGGCGGCATCTTCGGTAACGTCAATGGTTTTAACGAACCCCGGATCGGTCGTGCCCTTCTCGCGGTATTTCATAATCCCGCGCAGGGCCAGCCGCAGGCCTTCGAGCGTGGCGAGGGTGATTGAGTCCCAAAATGCGGCTGATTTAACATGACGGATTTCGGCTTCGTGTTCGCGAACGGGGTTGAGGTTGTATTGCAACTCGGCGACACAGGCCTCGATTTCCGCACGTCGATCGGCAAAACGGGCATTACCCTTGAGCAGGTCGGTCTGGGCCAGGGCGAGCAACTGATCGAACTCATAGGCGGGTACATCACCGCAGATATCACGCCACTGCATCAGGGGGGCGATATCCTGTTTAAGATCGGCAACCGTGGCCGGGGCGAATTGCCGGATGACGTCAAGATTGCGGTAATGCGTCACCTGACGCCATTTATCGCGGACGGAGATAGTTTTTTCCGGGAGATCCGCGATATCGGCCGCGAGTAACTGGATAATGGTCTGGAAGGCGGCAAGGTCGGGTTTACGCAGACATTCACCGGCCAGCGTCAGGCGGGTTTCAAATAGACGTTGCTGCAAGGAGGTGGCCCGGGTGGGTTCTTCCTCTTTATATTCCTCTTCAAAGTATTTGAAGTTTTCCCAGTGGTCAAAGATCTGGAAGTGGGTTTTATGTTTACCCGCACCAAACAAATTCTTGCACAGCCGGGTACCCCGGCCGATCATCTGCCAGAATTTGACCACGGAATAGACCGGTTTGGCGAAAACGAGATTCACCACTTCGGGAACATCAATACCGGTATCCAGCATATCCACCGAGACGGCGATGCGCAGGGTGGAGCCGGGGGTTTTAAATTCGTCGATCAGGGACTCGGCCCGTATTTCGTAGTTGTCTATAACGCGGCATACCCGGCCCCCATATTGGGGGTATAACTCATCAAAGATGGTCTGGAGCAAGACCGCGTGGTTGTGGCTGCGGGCGAAGATGATGGACTTGCCGACCAAATCGCCGGAAGCGTCTCGGATGCCATTTTCCATGAGGTTCTGGATGATTTTTCGGCCGGTATCTTTGTTGAAGATTTGTTTATCCACCTGGGCCTGCTCATACTCGATGGACTCGGGTTGGACTTCCTGTTCTTCGAGTTGGCGGCGCTGTTCCGGGGTCATTTCGGAGTATTTAATGCCCCGGGTCAGGAAGCCCGTCGTCACGGTCTTGACCTTAAAGGGCACCAGACAGGGCGGGGTATTGTTCAGCGCATCCTGATAGCTGAACTGGGCGGTGGGGTCGTTGGCTTCGCAGCCGAAGAGCTGGAAGGTATTGCGGGAAATATAGTCCACCGGCGTGGCCGTCAGCCCGACCTGAAGGGCATCGAAATAGAGAAAAAGGTCACTGTAGCGATTGTAGATACTGCGATGCGATTCATCCGCGATGATGAGATCAAAGAAGCCAATGTCGAAACTCTGGAAGCATTGGAGCATGGCCGGGTAAGTGGCCAGATAGATGCGGTGTTCCTGATCGCGCGACATGGCGCCAGAGATGTAGGTGCGGGGCTCGTTGGGCAGAAATTCCATAAAGACGTTGTTCGCCTGCCGGCGGAGCTCGCGCCGGTCACACAGGAACAGTACGCGGCGCACCCAGCCGGCGCGAATGAGCGCATCGCAGAGCGAAATAGCCACCCGCGTCTTGCCGGTGCCGGTGGCTTGTACAATCAGCGCCTTGCGATGTTTGGAGCCAAAACGCTCGACCACCCGCTTGATGGCTTCGATTTGGTACATACGGTCGGCGATGGCAGGATTGGGCGCCACCTGCCGGGGGGATTTTTGTTCCTGGCGACGTGAAACCATGTAGATCAGGCTATCGCGGGAGTGATAACCGTAGACTTTTCGGGGCGGTTCACCGGCGGCGTCGTTCCAGATGGTGACATCGTAGCCGTTGGTGTAGTAAATGATCGGCCGGCGTTGGTACATCCGCTCGAAACCATCGGCATAGCACTTGGCCTGTTCGCGGCCCTTTTCGACGCTTTCCGCGGTCTTTTTGGCTTCTACCACGGCGAGGGGAATACCATCCTGCCCCAGAAGCACATAGTCGGCGTATCCGGTGCCGGTATTGGTGGGCTGATGTTGTACGGGTTCTTCAATGCGAACCAGTTCCGGGTTGGTAACATCCCACCCGGCTTCGAGCAGCATCATGTCAATCAGACGCTGGCGGGTGGTTTTTTCGTCAAAGTGCAGCAGATTGACGGACTGCTGGCTGCGTTGTTGAATGTCGTGCAGTTCGGCTTCGAGCTGGGCTTTGGATTGGCGCGATTCCGATTCCAACTTGCGGGCCGCCTCCAAATCCGCAAGCAGCTTGGCCATTTGGGCTTCTTGGGCGGCGAGTTTTTCGAGGATGATTTTTTTGGTCCGCTTGAGCTCAGACTTGGAATCTTCGCCAGCGGCAGATGTGGGGGCGACAAAGCCGGGGAGGTTTTCCAGACGTCCTGCCGTATAGGTCATGTGCAGCCAGCGGCCAATCTCATAGGCATCCCGCAGTGCAATAATGGCCATTGCGGTGTTGGCCTTACCGCCATGCGCGGCCTTGTTGGCCACAATCCGAATCATGTGGAGTTTGGAAACCACAATATCCGGCACGGCCTGCTTGAACGACCGATCGTTCAGCAGATCATTGAGGGAAGCCTGGAAGGGTTTGATTAGTTGATGCTTGCTATAGACGTATTCAACGATCTGCTCGATGAACAGACGCAGTTTAATCAGCGCGCTTTCGGGATCGGGATGGCAATAGTATTCCGCAAAGCCGCCCAAGGCCGCCAGGGCTTGATGCTGTTCGCGTAAAAATTCGAAGTTGACCGAATTCAACGCCCAGCCCTCCGCAGTA
>JBIJDM010000260.1:0-3284 GCA_044344145.1 Phycisphaerae bacterium | reverse complement strand
TTTAAGCGTGGTTGAGCTTTTTCCCAATCCGGTTGAGTCCTTCGAGCAGGTCGGCGGCGGTCTTGTACACGGGGTTGTCCAAATCCTTGGGCCGCAGTACCTGTTCGACCAGACCGGAAATCTCGAACGCTTCCGGACTGCCGCTTTCATAGTGAATGAAGGGCTTGATGTCAGGATTCACGTGGGGATTGTTAAGCTGCACGGCCAGATAGAACAAGTCCACAGCCTTGTCCACTTTCTGGTAGCCATTGTTGATGACATGGCTGGTGACCAGACCCTTGTTCTTCATGGCACCCAGCACGCGCTGAATCTGACTGGTCTTGACCAGTTCCTCAAATAGGGTGTGGATGAGGGAGTTTTCCGGGAAGCTTTCGTCGGTGCGCACGGCCGAGCCGAAATCCACAAAGCCCACGCCATGTTCGGTGATGACCATGTTGTCGAGGCGCAAATCGTTATGGATGATGCCCGCGTGATCATGCAGGGCGCGGAGCAGATCGGCGGACTGGAGGGCAAACTCCAGATGGCTGAGTTCCTTGCCGCCGATGCGGAGCCAGTTCATATACATGACTTTGACAAAGCCGCGCGAGTCTTTTTCCATGTCCAGAATCTGGGGAACACGGACGCGATAACGGTCGGGCATTTCCTTCTGCAAAACCTTGAGCATGCCGGTTTCGCGGGTCAGGAAGAGCGGGAAGATGCGTTCGGTGAACTTGCGGGCCTGATAGGTGATGCGTTCCAGATCATCGGTGGGGAACTTCTGCCGCAGACGGGCCACCACGCGTTCCAGCGAGGGGACTTCTTTGCGGACGACCCACTGGCCGCTGTTATCTTTGGTCAGGCGCACTTCATAGGTGAAGCGGTCGGTACTCTGGCCGGGGGGGATCAGCAGGACTTTCCGGGCCACAAAGTAGTAGATCCGTTTGGAGAGGAAAGGAATGGCCAGGCCGAGGAAGCCTTTGATGACTTCATTGACCGGGTGGTCAATGAAGAAGCCTTCGTAGGCTTTGTAGGCTTTGACCTGTTGCAGGATTTCATTTTGATTGGGGGACATGACCACCAGTTGACCGCCCCAACGCATGAGATTGAAGGCTTTTTCGGGGGTGGGGCAGTGATTGGCGAGGGCAAAGCGCAGGTCCGCTTCGGCATCATTCTTCATGGCCATGGGGGTAATGGTGGCCATGACGGGGTCCTCACGGGTGAGGCTGTTCCGCACCAAGGTAAACCAATCCGCACCGGGCAGGGTCTGCCACGGAATGATGGTCTTGCTGCTGTCCGATCGGCTCTTGTCGTTTCCCATAGATTTGCATCTCGGCGAAAGAATAAAATGTAAACAATTCGGACTACTACACGGGCACTACATACGACCGAATTTTCCAAGCCAGAAAGTGGTCTCGGTCCACCTATACTAGCTCTACTAGCGCCTATTTTCACCTTTTTTGCGATTATCGCAAGTCCACAAGTGCGTATATTTCTTTATTGGCCCGGGTACTTCGCGCCGGGCCAACTGCCGTTACAATACCCGACCAGACAATAAGGAGCCAGAGTATGCAGTCGTCACAAGAGATTCGTCGGCAATATATAGACTTTTTCGTGAAAAAACACGCGCACAGCTTTGTGGCTTCCAGCCCGGTGGTGCCGTTCGATGATCCCACGCTGCTATTCACCAATGCGGGTATGAACCAGTTCAAGCCGTTTTTTTTGGGAACGGCCAAGGCGCCATGGCATCGCGTGGCGAATACGCAAAAGTGTATCCGGGCCGGTGGTAAACATAATGATTTGGATGATGTGGGCCGTTCGCGGCGGCACCATACGTTCTTTGAAATGCTGGGCAATTGGTCCTTCGGCGATTACTTCAAGCAGGGGGCCATTGAGATGGCCTGGGAACTGCTGACCAAGGAATGGAAGCTGGATCCGACCCGGCTGCATGTATCGTGTTATGAGGGCAGTGCGGGGGTGCCGCGCGATGAAGAAGCGGCCAAGATTTGGCGGCAGGTGGCGAACTGGGAACAGTATGGTCTGAAATCAGATGACCATATCCACTATTTTGGCAAGGATAATTTCTGGGAAATGGGCGATACCGGTCCATGCGGCCCGTGTACGGAAATCTATATCGATCGCCGGCCGCAGGCGGAAATTGATGCCGACCGGGCGGCGGGACGCCGGGCGCCGGTGAATGGTGATGATCCGCGGGTGATGGAAATCTGGAATAATGTATTCATCCAGTACAACCGCGATGCGCAGGGCGTGCTGACCACGCTGCCCGCGCAGCATGTGGACACGGGGATGGGGCTGGAACGCATCTGTCAGGTCATTCAGGGGTGTGATGATAATTATGGTACGGACCTGTTCACGCCGATCTTTGCGGCGCTGAGCCGGCTATCGGGGATTACGTATCAGGGCAAATTCCCCAAGACCAACGCCGCCGATCCGGTGGCGGAGGCGGCGGATACGCAGTTGCGCTATGACATTGCGTTCCGCGTGATTGCGGACCATTTGCGCTGTCTGACGTTTGCGCTGACGGATGGCGCCACGCCCAGCAATGAAGGGCGGGGGTATGTATTGCGGCGCATTCTGCGGCGGGCGGTGCGGTTCGGGCGGCAGCAATTGAATTTGCGCGAGCCGTTCCTGCATACGCTGGTGCCGGTGGTGGTGGAGACGATGGGGGCGATGTTCCCCGAACTGAAGAAAAATCCGCAGCAAGTGGTGGAACTGATCAAGGATGAGGAAGTCAGTTTTGGCCGGACGCTGGATCGCGGGATTCAATTGTTTGATCAAGCCGCGGCGGATGGGGCAATCTCGGCCAGCGCGGCCTTTAAGCTGCATGATACCTATGGTTTCCCGGTGGATTTGACGCGGATCATGGCCGAGGAACGCGGGTTGAAGGTGGATATTGCCGGGTATGAAGCATTGATGGAAGAGGCCAAGGAAAAAGCGCGGGCCGGGGGCAAAGAGGGGGAATCGGCAGTGTATGATCTGCCGCCCGATGCGCTGGCCCGGTTGGAAGCGCTACAGATACAGGCCACCGAGGAGTCGGCGAAATATCAGTTCAAGCCGATTACGGCCACGGTCCGGGCTATCTGGAACGGCCGGAACTTTGATCAGGAAGCCCAGGTGGCACACCAGCAGGACGACCTGCTGGCGGTGATTTTGGATAAGACCAATTTTTACGCCGAGATGGGCGGACAGGTTGGGGATCAGGGCGAATTGACCAGCCCGGCGGGTGACCGCTTCGAAGTGCTGACCACGCGCGCCGTGGGCAAGTATGTGCTGCATGTGGGCCGCAT
>JBIJDM010000071.1:0-11631 GCA_044344145.1 Phycisphaerae bacterium | reverse complement strand
AGGGCACCCCTGCGCTGGTCGTTACATTGACAGGTCTGTCCATCGGTGGGATCGGCATCTGGGGCACGCTGGGACCATTCTGGACCATGCCGCCGCATATTCTCACCGGGGCTGCGGCCGCCGCGGGCATTGCGCTGGTCAACAGTTTGGGCAACCTGGGGGGCGGCTTCGTCGGCCCCAATGTGCTGGGCCAACTGCGGGAACGCTACGGCACCGATCTATACGGCCTGCTGCTGGGTACACTGGTCTTACTTATTGGCGCAGCTATTGTGCTAGTCACGCGGATTGATCCCCGCGCTCCGGCAGCATTCCCGATTGATCCCAATGCTGACGAAACGGTGGAACCGGGGCAATGAGGCAATCGGAATAACCCCTACACGCAGCATTCACGCCCGATATACTGGCACTTGAATCAATCCCCATACCGTGCGTAGGGAATCACACGCGGAATCGTCAAACGATGACCACATCCACCCACAGCGGTGGGCAGTTGCCCGGCCGGAGTCAGCAACAGTTTGCCGTGTATCGCGTCATTTGCTAGGATAAGGTGTAGTCGTTAGCGACCGTCACCGTCTGCAAGTCAACTGGCGAGCGCAGTCAATATCTGTGGAGCAACCCAACATGAACAATGCCATTTCCCAACCTGTGACCGAGGCCCTGCGGCAGGAACATGCGGAGGGGTTTCGGATGTTGGCCGATGCCGTGCAGCGCCTCAGCGACGAGGCGTGGGGTCAGGGCGGGATTTGGACGGAAGTGCCAGCCCGGGCCGCGTTACACACGCTCCTGTGTGCCCGTTACTACATCGCGCCAACGCGAGAGAATTTCCCATGGAGCCCCGGCGGTGTCTTGTTCTGGAAATCACCCATTTCCGAACTGCCTACGCGGGTGCAAATGCTGGCAGAGATTGCCGCGGTCGCTGCGGAGACGGACGCTTATCTCGTGCACAATGGCGACGACGGACTGCTGCACCAGAACGCGGCCACCAATCCCACCCGCACGCGCGTGGCGAATATGATCTATGCCCTGCGGCACCTGCAACATCATGTCGCCCAGATCAGTGCGGAGTGCAAACGCCGCGGCTTCGGCGCGGCGAAGTGGGAAGTGTAACCGCAGCAACCGGGATTGCGCCAAGAGAAAACAACAACCCTTGTCTTACCGTGGGATTGTCCATGGTATTTACCCACCAGCAACTGGCAGACGCCGATATCCTACTGGTGATTGCCTTGCGTGAAGTTGGGCAGGAGTACTTGCCAGTCGAGATCGGTTTTGACCACAGGCAAACTGCCTGCGATACCTTCCACGAATGCCTCGGGCTGGGTGTCCGCTACGGCCCACCCCACCCACAGAATGGCATGACCGCGGCCAGCTAACAGAGTCACGCGGGTAGGCGCGCCGAATTCGACCAGCACATCACCGAAACGCTTGTCAGCGGTTACCCAGAGTATCTGCTCAACCAGTGATAACGGCATTCTCTTCAGGGGCAGCCTTTTCGGCAGCAACCAACCCAGTATGCCCCTGGGCATGGACGTAGTATCGTATTCATACACTTCCGCCGCGCTCAGGATGTGCGGTGCGCCATGATGCTCTAGCTCCCGCAGGACACAGTTAACAATCCGGCTCCACTGCTCATCCCACGCGTCATCGGGGTCCGCGAAGTCATGGAAGCCAGCATCAGCAAAACATGCGTCCGCATTGTGCGGTGCCGGCCAGAGGGCCACCACCATGGCACACCGCGCGAGCTGGGGTATGATGGTGTCGGGTGAAACCACGCCCCAGTGAAGTTGTCTAATTCCCTGCGACATACCGGCTCCTGAGCGTGTTATGGAGTCATACTAGTGCGATGATTATCACCCGTTTGATTCGACCTGTAAACAACGATAACCAAGGTGACTAGCGTACCGTATTCCCTACCTTCAGCCCGCACTCCGGACAGCGCTCAGGTGTGGCGCGTAGGTCGTATCCACACTTCACGCACAAACCCTTGACCACACGTTGGCGTTGACGCATCCGGCGCCACAGGCAGGCCAAACCCCATAATGGCACCAGTATCAACAGCGCCATCGGGAGAGCAAAGGGCACGCCCACGAACCACGCGCGCGTCCTCCCACCGCAAGTAGTCCAGGGCACCGCCGAGTAGTCAAAACCAGCCCACCGATGCACCGGCATGTTGCTCGGGCAGCATTCTTCTGCAGGATGCCCTACCCGTTCGCGGATATGATAGTATGTTTTCTCAGGTAGATAGTGTGTGCTGAGTTGTGCCAAAGACAACTGTCCACGGTCTGAGCGTAATTCCCACATCTCTCCACCATTAACCCATGTCCATGTATGCGTATATCGCCAGCTTTGGCCCCAACCAAATCCCAACGCAAAACAGCCGCCGACTGCCAGCAGTATCACAACCCAGAAGATGATACGACGAACCATAATTTATCTTTGGCCCATTATGTATTCAATCAACTGCGCCCTAATTTCAAAATCCTATTATCCAATTACACGGTTAAACTGGCAACTAGGTGAAGCTACCAATCTTAACGACGGCGTTTGAACCAGATCACGCCCGCACTAATCGCTGCGATCAGTAATGACAACTGCGCGGCCCCAATGCCCAAACGCATCCCGCGGGCAAAGTCATCGCCCCCGCCAGCGGCAGAACCCCCCAATATCAAAAAGCTCCCCGTGATGATAAGTACCATGCCCAGCAACCAAATCAGACCGAACCAGACCCGAATTTGTATGCGTCCCTTGGAATCACGCGGTAAGAAATCAGCCATGGTTGCTCCTTGTGCACGGGTTAACACAGAAAGGTGATTATCGCCCGTTTGAACCGCCCTGTAAACACCACTGGCCCCGGTGGCTAGATAGGCAATGACATCGGGGTGACTGGCCGTAGTTATACGGGAGGACGCGGGATACCTTCATCGCTTCGCTTAATGGTGGAAAAATGTCATAGCTCGCGGCCCTTATGACTGCTTGGTCTATTGCGGTTCAAATGGATAATCTTCCTATGTTTGAGCCAGCAACCACGACGTAACATTTCTTACGGCAGCGCCTATGGCGCGGGCGGTTCACCGAGCGAACCTCCCCAAAGCGTGCCATCTTCGGTGAACTTCCAATCGGCGCTCCACGCGATCTCCCACGGATAGCCATCGGGATCGGCAAAGTAGCCGCTGTAACCGCCCCAGTCGGCCAGTGCGGCGGGTTTGAGGATGCGACCCCCGGCGCGCTCGGCCAACCGCAGTATCTCGTCCACCGCCGCGCGGGTGCGCGTGTTGTGCGCCAGCGTGATGCCACCGAATCCCGGGCCACCAGCACCCATCCCGGGCGCAATATCCGCAGCCAGTTTATCGCGCGGGTAGAGCGCCAGCCGCACGCCGCCGGTCTTGAAGATGGTCCACCCGGGCGCATCGGGTGCAATCGTAGGAAATCCGAGTCCATCACGGTAGAACCCGATGGAACGCCGCATGTCGGCAACGCCCAGCGTAATAATACTCACCCGTGGTTCGAAGAGCGCGGCGTTGTGTCCCATGATTTACCTCCGAATGTGATTTGAGAAACCGAACTATTGTAGCATGCTGGATCAATTTTCTAAATGCCGACGGCCCGAAGGCACATCGAAGCGACAGCTTCGACCGAGCCTTCGCGCAATATTTCGTTGATCTTCTGTCGCGCGGGATCCGGCTACTCCATCATTCACCGTCGCTCTCCGGCAGCATCGTTGAGGAGGTCTTGAGCGAAGCGCACGATCGCTGCGGCCACTTCCAGATCACGCCCCGCGTTACCCTTGTTGCCCATCCAAAGTTCGGTGACGAACCATTCTGTACCACCCACGGCACGACAGGCCTCCACAAACGGCTTCCAAGGTACGTCGCCCGTGCCGAAGGACCTCAGCCTCTTGCCGGGGCTGATCGGATCGTCTGTGGCATTGGGGTCCTCGGTGGTGCGGGGGAATTCCTTCAGATGTGCGACCCGCGTGCGGCCCGGGTATGCCTTGACCTCGGACACTGGGTCGCCACCGCCTTCGATACAGTGGTAGGTATCGATTTCGTGACAGAAGTCGTAGGGCGTACGGCTAAAGACGATCTGCCAGCCGGTGCGGCCATCGTCGAGCGGGGCGAATTCTTCCGCGTGATTATGCAGACCGACGTGCATGTCGAACGTCGCGGCACGCTCCGACATCTTGGCGAATCGCTCCGCGGCCCGTTCCCAGGCCGGGGCCAGAGTTACTTCTGCGCGGGTAACAGCGGGGTCGGCCTGATGGACATAGCGACCCCCAAGCGCTCTGACGAGGTCGAGCGTGTGCGGCAAGGTGGTCTCCAACGCGAGATCTTCGCCGTTTGCCGTTGCGCCAATGCAGTGGAGGCCCGCATCGTCGAGCAGACGACGGAATTCAGCGGGCGTTCGGCCGAATATCCCGCCGAAGCGCAACGCCACTTCGACGCCCGCGCAGCCCAGCTTGCGCAGCGCCTGCAACGTACCGGGGAGATCGTCCGAAGCGCTGCACAAGACCGTCACTAACTGAATCCCGATACGTCCACGTGGTGACTCGGTGGGGCTACTGTTCATTGGAAGTGCTCCTGATTAGATTATATTTCGTGCGCCGTTCTCTAATGGGCTCGTGGTTTCGTTACTGACCTGGTGCAGGTTCAGTCGCAGTGATCGAGATACCGGCCTCACCCAAGGCCGCTCCCGCCAGGCCATACATCTTGGCGGCGCGTACACCCGGTCCCTTGAAAAACGCCGTCAGGAAGTGAGGATGACCCTCCTCCCGCCAAGGACTGGATGCCGGCGGACTAAACTCCGGGGCATCGGTGAGCGCGATGAGTTCATCAAGCGCCGCCTTGTCTGGCCGCTGATACTTGCCGCGATGGATCACGCCGGGCTCGGTCAATCGTGCCGAACGGGTGGCTGGCTGGGTTGTTGCGTACCCGAGATAGAGTGCGACGGTCGGGAAACAATTACGCGGGGGCAGGTCGAGTAACCGCCAGAGGCGGCGCGGATCGCCGCGCTGCGTGCCGTTGGTCAAAAGGTTGTTGATACCGAGACTGTGTGCGGCGATGACGGCGGTCTGAGCCGCAAATGCCACATCGCTTACACAGGTAAGCATCGCCCATGCGGGGTCATACGAATAGGTGCAGCCAAGGTGTTGCGCCAGGTCGATGTTGCGCTGCAGGTCCACGCAGTACAGGAGCATCACCGGCGCGACATATCCAGCGACTTCCTTCATCACCCCCTGGTCCTCAACGACGATGATCGCGTAGTTCTGAGCATTGCTGGCATTGGCAGTGCGGACACTGGCAGCGAGGATTGCCTGCAAGTCGTCGGCCGATAAAGGCCGCTTGTCGAAGTTGCCGTGGGTAGTGTGGAGCCGGTGGATGGTCTGGAGCGTCTCGTTCATCTCGGAACCTTTCAATGCTGGAAAGGTGTCCCGCAAGAAAAACGCTCAGTCCAGCGCGCAAAGCGTCTCGCTGAACGAGGTCAGGGGTTCCTCGAATCCGAAGTGCTGGGCCGCAGCCAACCGGCTTCCCTGTCCCAACACGTCAACCAGTATACCAGACGGGCGGGGCGCAAACAAGCTGCCACCGCAAGCAACGGAGGTTTCTCCGATTCGACTGCCAAGCGTTGGCGGATCGCAACAATCTAGGGCTGGAAACGACAAAGCCCTTCAGTTGGAACTGAAGGGGTGCTCGCGAAAGAATATGTCGGGGTGATTGTCCTTCGTTTGAACCGCTGGTCGAGGCCTTCAGTCTGGCGACGGCCGCCTCCTTGACAGGGCTGCAGGCGGACACTACTCGAGTGGCCTGGAGTGCGACTTGATGAACTTGTAGCAGGCCTTGGGGTCAACCGGGATCTCCGGCACCGCGGGATCGCCACTCGTTGCAATGATCGGGACAAAGACGAAGAAGCCTTCCCCCTCATGGTCGTCGTAGGACTGGACGGTGTTGGGATTGGACTTCCAGTTATCGTCACGCCATTTTTTCGACGCGGCAAAAACGTCGGCACTCGAGCCGGGCTCGCGGTAGAAGACGGCATACACTGACGAGGGAACGAGACGCAGGAAGGTATTGGGCAGGGGTTTATCGAAGTGGGTGGGCACCTCGACGCAGATGGTGTGGAACTCGTCCGCGTCCTTCGCCAGATCGCGGTCCCTGAACATGTAGCCACGGGTGCCGGAAACCAGACCGGGCACGGCATTCATCGTGCCCCAGGTCTGGGGTGGAAACTTCTGGAAGAACTCATCGGGCGGAAGGCCGTCGTGCGCCAGGCCCATGACCTTCAGATCGGGCTTCCTCAGAATGGCTACGCGCACGTGCTGCGTCGGCTGGGTCGTTGGCTGGGACATGGCAGGCTCCTTTGGCTCGATACCGGAAGTCGCTTGGCATCCTGAAAGTTGCAGCGCAGCCAGCAGGACCACCGCAGAGATCAGTAACCAAGTCAAGCAGTTGAGATGCATACACACACTCCGATCCGGCGATTCGGACTTAGTTCAAACTCGACAGGTGATTGTAGCACGTTTGAACCGCCCTGTAAATACTGATGGCCCCGGCAAATACTGAGGCCATCATGACACAGTTTGACGTTCAGCAGTTATTGACCCAGGTACGGTCGGAATTCACCAGCCAGTTGCCGGAAAGCGGGGTAAGTGAGTCAAAGTCAGTGGCGATTAGTTCAAGTGATCGGCCCATCGGTGAAGTCCTCCAGAGGAACGCCGTTTTTCAATCCATGACGCCACATTTGACACCCTTAGCAGATATGATCCTCGTTATCAGATAGATCGTAAGGATCGCTGTGGGTCAGGTGACCGTCTTGGTCGCTGACTCTCGATAGGTGTTTCCCATTGCGATACACAATTTGCAGCCCGTGTTCCGGTTCCCACCTGCATTCTGCCGTCACTTGGACATAGACTTCTCGGTCGCGCCGATGGCGTCGGGCTACGAACACCTCGGTTGGTCTCACATGTTCCCATGCCTGCGCTGGTGAAGCGATCTGGACGCCAACCAGATCAGCGCCTACGGCATCAACTAAAGCGCGGTAGTTCTTGAAAAGAAACGGGGCAGCAGTCTCCCTGTCAGCCAGCCCGAGACCCCTGAAGTTTCGTACTACCTCAGTAAAAATCAGCGGGTGCGGGATCACCCTCAATCCCAACGAAAATGAACCTCAATTTCGCCCCCTCAAGACATGGCACTGACACGGCCTCACTGACCAGCCATTCGTCAATATCCTCATGCACGGCAAGTTCACCCAGACCATCAATGTGCATAGTCGCATTCTCCGATCATCAGCGTTCATCCCGGTTCAAACTCGATAGGTGATTATCGCCCGTTTGAAAGGCGCTGTAAACACCACCCGCCCCGTTGACCGGCGCTGCGCGTCGGGGGTGGCCATTTGTCTGTTCCTACGGGCGTACCGTCGGCATCTGCCCGACGGCTTGCCGCAGCTGCCATTCTGGCCGGGTAATCTCCAAATCGAGGGTTCCATCTTCCAACTCGCGCACCAGCCGAAAACCGCAGTGCTCAAAGAGTCTGCGGGATCGGGTATTGGTCGGACTAATGTCCATCGCACAAAGGCGATCCACCCCGAGCACCGCGAATGCGTAGTTCATCGCGACGGTCACCATTTCGCTGCCAAAACCACGGGACCAACAGGTCTTGTCCCATAGGCCCAAGGGCATGCGCATGACCTTCTCGCCCGGCTTAACCTCGGCACGCAGCAGATTCATCCATTCCAGACACAATTCGCCGATGACCCGATGCGAAGCGGTCTCCACGACGGCGAATAGATAACCACGACGGGCCAGATATTCCCATGCCCGTTCGAGATAGCATAGGTCAATCACCGCATCCCCATTCCCCTCCAGCGCCTGTTTAAGCTCCGGATCCTGATAAAGCGGCAAGGCCACCCGCATATCATCCTGCGTAAAGGGGCGAAGCAAGAGTCGCGCGGACGACAACGTAACATCGTGGCCGGCAAAATTCGCCGTTAAACCATGCGGTTGCTGAGTTGGGTTGGCCAATCGAATTACTCCCTGAGGGGTCTGTACGATCATGCGCCACAAGGAGATCATAACCCACATTCTGTCAACGAGATAGTCTTTCCAATGTCAATGGGTAGGCTTATCCACATCATTACCGGGGTGACAGTAATGACAGGAAAACACGGGGGCGGATATTCGTGTCTACCTCAGTAGATGCAGCCCCAAGCACTCACGCCGAATGTGGGGCTGTCGGTTCCGGTGTTGAACAAGCCTCATCGGGATAGCCATCCCAACGCCACTTCAGATTCTGAAGGCTGTCTTGGACCGAGAGGATAGCGTGCACGGCTTGAGCCAACGCGCGCACATCATTGGGCCGCGCGGAGGGCTTGGCACCGAAT
The DNA here is from genome assembly GCA_044344145.1 of Phycisphaerae bacterium. Lineage (GTDB taxonomy): Bacteria > Planctomycetota > Phycisphaerae > WQYP01 > WQYP01 > JBAXGE01. Next base: position 3,261 of record JBIJDM010000071.1, on the reverse strand, counting down.
AGACCCGTCATAAAACCGGGCACACGCAGCGGTGATATCTGGAGCATCCACTTGCCTTCATCCGTCTGGGCCAAGGTAACCAGTTGAATCGCGTCACTTTGACTACATTCAAAACTCCATCCGCAATCGCGCCAATTTTCGCACTCAGACACCGACCATCCCACATTCTGAAGCGCAGCAGATAGTAGGCGCACGACCGAGCGTCCCGGTGGATTCGGATACTCATAATCGTCAGCAACAACTCCCGTGAAAGCGAGATTCTGGGAGATCGGCATAATTAGCTCCAGTATTCGTTGTAGTGTAAGGAAATATTACTCCAAACCAGATTGGCAGCATAGTTCACCCACATCATAATCCACGCCCATACACAATAAAAATAGTCCCTTCCGTTGGAACTGAAGGGCTTCTCGCATAAACATGTCGGGGTGATTGTCCGTCGTTTGAACCGCTCGTGAACTCGATTGCAAGCTTGGAGGAGGATTTCATCGAAGCCCACTCTGGATTGATTTACTCCTCGGTTTCGATGGGACTGACCTGACGGACCCATGGCATGCCAACTCCGTCTCTTGCAGCCTGCCAACCCGGTGGTAGGTCAGCTATGTCGAGAATGCTTGGGTCTTGTCGCACCATTTCTCCCAGTCCAACGATCGCGGCATTCGCAGTGTCAAGCGCGCGCCCATCAAGGAACTGCCAACCATGATCTTCGGCATCGTGGAAAACAAGCAGAATCGGCGCACCATCAAAGACGATGGACCGAAGCGTGAACACTGCACAGTTGCGAGGTTGGTCAAACGGCCATGGCGTATCAGGACTATTGTACATTTTGCCACCTTATATAAAGGGACGTGTATCCGAAGCGCACAGCCCGGTTCAAACTCGTTAGGTGATTGTCGCTCGTTTGTCCCGCCCTGTAAACACTGATGGCCTCGGTGGTTACCGAGGCCATCGTGCACAAAAAATGTCGGGGCGACAGGATTTGAACCTGCGACCCCCAGACCCCCAGTCTGGTGCGCTAGCCAGGCTGCGCTACGCCCCGATTTCACCTGGTTCCGCCATTCCGGCAGAACACGGGCAAGAGGAATAATCTACCATAAGTGGGCCAGACTGGCAAACCATTCGGGGCCGGTGGGCGTCCAAGGCCCGGAATTGGGCCGGATTTCCGCTTAATCCCGCCGCGAACCCATCAGCCGCAGGATAAACAGGAACAGGTTGATGAAATCCAGATACAGCGTCAGGGCGCCCAGAATACTCATCCGCCGGGTCAATTCGTTGTCGGCGTTCACTTCGTACATTTCCTTGACTTTCTGGTTGTCATACGCCGCCAGCCCGGTGAATACGATCACGCCGGCAATCGAAATGATCCAATGCATCATTGCGCTGCCCATGAAGATGTTCACCACCGAGGCAATCAAGATACCGAACAACCCCATGAACAGGAAACTGGCCCACGAGTTCAAATCGCGTTTGGTAGTCAGACCGTACAACGCCATCGCACCGAACATACCCGCCGTGATGACAAACGTAGTACCAATCGAACTGCTGGTATAGACCAGAAACACGATCCCCAGGGTTGCCCCGTTCAATAACGAATAGCCCAAAAAGGACAATCCACCCAGCCACGCCGGCATATTCAGGGCCGCGCGCGTCAACCCGATCACCACCAATACCTCAACAATCAGCAAACCATAAAACACCCAACGGGAACCATAAATATTATCCCTCAGTGCGGGGATACTGGCCACGACAAACGCCATCAGCGCCGTAGCCAACAAACCCACAGCCATCCACAGATAGACCCGGGCAATATAAGCCGACAGGCCCATACGTAAATCGCTTTCATAGGCAATCGTCCGGGGGGCATGGGGATTGGTGATCTGTTCGTAGGGATTACTCATCAGCTTTACCTCGCGTATTTATGGAATCCTAGGCACGATACCACTAATGTAATGTTCCTAACCGCCACGTCAAGCCCCCGGCCAGCGGGGGAAGCCTGAAACTACCCGAGAAACTCGCCCCCGCAGGATTGACAGATAGGCCTTGGGACGCTAGTTTAACACCTCTCTGGAGAGATGGCCGAGCGGCTGAAGGCGCCGGTTTGCTAAACCGGTGTACGGGTCAAAACCTGTACCTAGGGTTCGAATCCCTATCTCTCCGTTCCTAGCGGGCTGGCATGTGCCGGCCCGTATGCGTTTTAAGACAGGAAATTGCCATGCCGGGTTGGGAAATCATTGCTTTGTGGGGTGGATTTTTAATCCTGATCTTGGGCATGTTGTTTCTGGACTTGTTTGTCCTGCATCGCAACGCCCACGAAATCAAGATGAAAGAAGCTCTCATTGGCGTGTGCATCCCAGTCGCACTCGCGCTGCTTTTTACCGTTTTTGTGTATTTTGGCTATCAAAACCACTGGCTGCATCTGGGCATACCTCCGGCCGGTCTGACGACCGAGCAACTCTCCCACTTCCCCACCACCGGCAACGATGCAGCTCTGGTATATCTCACCGGCTACATCATCGAAATCTCCCTGTCGGCGGATAATGTATTCCTGTTCCTGGTGCTGATGAGCTTTTTCGCCGTCAAGCCCGCCCTACAGCACAAGGTGCTGTTCTGGGGGGTGCTCGGGGCGCTGGTCATGCGGGCGGCGATGATTCTGGCCGGGGCGGGATTGATCAAACAATTTGGCTGGCTGATTTATATCTTCGGGGCGTTTCTGCTGTTTACCGGCATCAAGATGCTGTTTAGTAAGGATGACGAGGAAAAAGACCCCTCGCAGAATATCGCCATCCGCATGCTGCGCAAATTCATCCCGATTCATCATGGTTATGTGGAAGATCACTTCGTCACCCGGATCAACGGCCGGTTGTTTGCCACCACCCTGATGGTGGTGCTGGTGTGCATCGAGTTTACCGACTTGGTCTTCGCCTTGGATTCCATCCCGGCAATTTTTGGCATCACTTACGATCCCTTCATCGTCTTCACCAGCAACGTCTTTGCCATTCTGGGATTGCGCAGCATGTTCTTCCTGCTGGCCGGGGTAATGGATAAGTTCCATTTCCTGAAAATTGGTCTGTCGTTCGTGCTGAGCTTTGTGGGCGTGAAGATGCTGCTGCCGGGGGCGGCGGCGGTGTATGCCAAGGTCATAGGGCTGGAAACGGAGCCGAAGTGGCATATCAGTACGCTGATCTCGCTGAGTGTGGTGCTCGGGGCGCTATTGTTCTCGATCATCGCCAGTCTGATCTGGCCCAAACCGCTACCGCTGCATGT
>JBIJDM010000259.1:0-3319 GCA_044344145.1 Phycisphaerae bacterium | reverse complement strand
GCGCCCACGATTTGTGGGGGAGGTCGCACCGCATGAAACTTGAAGTCCCGCCCCAACTGGCGTCTGCTGTACCCTCCGGGATATACGGACGTATCCTCGCCGCCACGCCGGTGGTGATGGCCGTCATTTCCACCATGCTGGCGGGTCTGGCCTCCAGCGAGATGACCCGCGCCCAGTACGATCGCGCGCTGGCCGCCCAGCAGCAGTCCAAGGCCGGCGATCAGTGGAGCTTTTTTCAGGCCAAACGGCTGCGGGGGGCGTTTCAACGCAACACCAGCGAAGTGCTCGGTGCGGTGTGCGAGGTCCATACGCTGGACCCGGCCGCACTGCGCGCGGCCGCCGCTGGCGACCGTGAACTGACCGCCCTGCTCAACGCCCCGACCGCCGCGCCGGCGCTGGGTTACCTACAGCGCGGCGAGTTGCCGCCAATTGCGCCGGCCCCGGCGATCGAACCCAAAATTCAGGCGGCACTCGCTGGGCTGGAACGGATGAGGCCCGATGCCGAGATGGCCGCCTTGCTGGCGCCCCTCACCGATCAGGCGCTGGAGGCCCAGTTGCACGCGGCCCGGGAACAGACCGAGGCGCTCGATAGCGCCACCAAACCGGTGAATACACTGGTGGATCAGATTGACGCCCGGCTGACCGAACTGGCGTCCGCCACGCCGGATAGTGCGCCCACGGGTGGGCGATCGGTCCGGCGCGATTTCTCCGCCGCGCGGCTGCGCTATACGGCGCTCCGCTATGAGACCGAGGCCAAGCTCAATCAGGTCATCGCCAACCTCTACGAGTTGCAAGTTCGCATGAGCAATCTCTCCGCCGAGCGCCACCACGCACGCAGCCAAAGATTCTTCTATGGCATGCTGGCCGCCCAGTTGGGGGTGATCGTCTCCACCTTTGCCCTGGCCGCGCGGCAACGCAACCTTCTGTGGTCCCTGGCCGCCGGGGCCGGACTACTGGCCATCGTGTTTGCGGGCTATGTGTACGTATACACATGATGGGGGCTGACGCATAGAACTAAATCGTAAGGACAGGCGTGGCCCGGATGGCTCCTGTGCTCCCGAAATGCGGATTCCGAGTCTGCTATGAATTGCTTACTAGCGTTTCCCTCGGGGCGCCTACCGCTCGTTTGAACAAGAGCTCTTGATCCGAGTGTTCACGCAGTATTTCGTTCGGTTGCAGCTGCGTCAGGATGCTGTTGCGACCACACTCCTCACGTGTGCATCGGTGGCGTGAGGCCTACGTTTGGGGCAGTCGTGTTCGTTGTTCCGTTTACCACCAAACTCAGAACTTATGGGGGACGTAAGAGAGTTCGCATCCGGTGACGTGCCTCCCGGCGTCTGAACAAAGGAACGCGATGCCCTCGGCGATGTCCTGGGCGCTCAAGTCAGGTCGGTTGTGCCATGCCGGGCCGTGGTCGCAAAGTTCGATCGCCTGCGCCAGCGTCTCAGGCTTCGCCACCGGGCCGGGTGCGACCACGTTCACAGTCACATTGTGGTGAAACGCCTGGTCTCGTGTGAAGCGAATTGCGGCAGTACGCGCGGCCTTACCCGCTTCATACGAAAGCGCATGGACGTTATACGCGTGATTCAGCTGCATCGACATCCCAATCAACCGCCCCCACTTCCGTTCATACATGCCGGGCAACACCAGCGGCAGCAACTCAAACAGCGGTGCGACCTCCCGCCGGACATCTTCGACGGCGCCGACGGGCTCGATCTTGTGGACGGGGCCCATGCGCCACTCAGCGCCCGGACTGACGATACAGATGTCAACTGGCCCAAGTGACTGCGTGGCCTCTGCGACCAGACGGTGGCAGTCGTCCGACCTATGAACGTCCGCACGAATCGCCACGGCTATGCCGCCACGAGCGCGGATATGGTCCACCAGATCGCTGGCCGCAACGTCGTCCTGGAGATAGTTGACGACGATGGCCGAGCCTTCGCGCGCGAGCGTGAGTGCGGTGCTGCGGCCGATGCCGCGCCCAGATCCGGTGATCAGGGCCACCCGTCCATGGCAGGTTGGTATAGCGTCCATGAGGTCTTCCTTTTTTACTTGCGTATCGGCGGCTGCATAGGCCGCTTTGCATCTGCCGAGTATCATAAACCGCGGCTACCCAACGAGAAAGCCATCAAGTTGAACTGGAGGGCTTTCTTGGAGAAAACTCGGGGTGATTGTCCTTCATTTGAACCAATCAGCGCGGCGTTCGGCCATATGGCGCGGCTAGTCGAGTTTCAGGTTGCGCACAGCATTGTTCACGTGGACCTCAAACCTGCGAAGAAGTGCGCAGCCACAGGCTGGTAGCCGATGGCCCGACCCACTGACACGGAGGCAACATTCGACGCCAGTGTGCGCCACTGCGGCACCAACCCGCGCTCGAGAGCATCAGCCGTCGCCGCCGTTGCAACAATCTTGCCCAAGCCGCGCCCTCGCCAATCCGGGGCTGTTGCAACGCCAACATGGGCGATGGCGCTTCCCCAGATTTCATACGAAGCCGCCGCTACCAGACGCCCGCCCTCAAAGTAGCCGAACACGGCTGGTTGCGTCGGCAGATCCACACCGCCATGTTCCCAGGCTTCTGCGCCACAAGCCCTTGCGAGATCGTCTACCTCCGCGTGGTCAGAGGGGATGAGTTGACGGCACTGAGTAGCGACGGCATCGCGACGGAACGTTCGTGCATCGCAGTAACCGAGTGGGCAAGGACCGAGCAACCGATTCAGCGCAGGTCCAATGGTGTTGCGGACAAAGCCTTCGCTGAAGGCCTGCGCTACTGGCAACCGTTGGTCCAGAATAGCCACGGTGCTGGCGACCGAATCGGCATGCACTTGCCAGAGACATGCGTCCTGGTAGCGGAAAATGAACATGGTTCCAGGCCGCGCGCCCCCCAAAACCTTCACGCCTGGATCCCGCAGCACGGCCGCTGAACACCCGAGGTGCCCGGCCCAGAACTGCATGATGCGTACGATAGTCTGTTCACTCAGCATGCCATGTCTCCGGATAAGCCGCTGGTCGCCGCCCTCTCACGGAATTGTCGCCCGTTCGAATCGCCCTGTAAACGCTCTACGTTTAAAGACCATCCTAATCCACAGCCCCAGCCCGAGCAAGCGTTTCTATTCATGCCGTGGGTATCGGGGGGCCGTGACCATAGGTGCTTGGCTATCTTTGCATCACTGTCGCTAATGTTGTCGTGTTTTATCGCACCTAATGTACAACAAGGTTTTCTGATTTAGCGTGGTGGATATCCGGACCATACCACAGCCCGGCACCTTGCTGAACCATGGCAAGACAGTGACGGAGGATCGGAAGAGAATAGAGTTTAGCA
>JBIJDM010000004.1:0-32982 GCA_044344145.1 Phycisphaerae bacterium | reverse complement strand
CCTGGGCCTGCTTAAGTGATTCGGTGACGGCGTGGGTCAACTGTTCTTCGCCCGGCCAGACGCGGTGGGGATTCTCCAGCCGACTCCAACTGATCAACCGGTGCAGATTGGTGTCTTTCCGAACCAGTTCAATCATCCGCGTGAGCATGTGGCTGATCGCCTGCTTAGGATCGCGCCAATCCGCAGGCTCCACGGGGATATTGGTAAACCGGGCCATAACTTTGGCCAAGACCGCTTCGTAGAGCCCCTCTTTACTGGTAAAGTGATGGTAAATAAGGGGTTGCGATACACCAGAGCTATCCGCCACATCCCGCATGGAGGTGCCGGCATAACCATGCTGGGCAAAGATTGCTTCCGCCGCCACCAAAACTGCCGCACGGGTGGATTGGGCATCACGGGGGCGTCGTTTCAGTTCGTTCATGCAATTAGCTCCTGTACTTACGGGCCAAGCCGGCCAAAGATTCACATCAGTTGATACCCAAAGGCATCACTCACCAAGTCCGGCCAACACAGCGCCGTAGCAAAGGCTGATTGTAGGAAGCTCATCGGGGATACCTTCGGCACAAGGTTAATCTTGCGCCCATAGACCCCGTTGCCTACAACCCTATTTTCGTCAAAAACGGGTCAACCAGCAAGACAATATCGCGACTTTTGTGAAAACGTTCGCACCTGTTCGCATATACGAAGCAGGCTATATTTTGGTTCGCCAGGGCATGTAGCCACAATATTCGGCATGACGTGAGGCAATCAGTGAACTGCGCTTCATATATTGCCTTTATCTCCGGCTCTATTCATGTTAGAATGACGGAATTATTACGGGCCGCGCGTGTCGGCCCGCTGTTTTTTTTGCAAAGTGAGTTGGAAGTTATGTCGCTTCCCGTCGTAGCTATCGTTGGCGCCACCGGCGCTGTGGGTGTGGAGTTCCTCCGCTGTCTGGAAGAGCGGAACTTCAAGCTGTCGAAACTCGTGTTGCTGGCTTCGGCCCGCTCCAAGGGTAAGACGATGAAGTTTCGGGGCACTACCCTGACGGTGGAAGAACTGACCGCCGATAGCTTCAAGGGTATTGATATCGCCTTGTTCTCGGCGGGTGGCTCGATTTCCAAGAAATTCGGCCCCATTGCGGTCCAGGCGGGCGCGGTGGTCGTGGATAACTCCTCGGCGTTCCGGATGGACCCCACGGTGCCGTTGGTGATCCCGGAAATCAATCCGGAAGCCATCAAGCAGCACAAAGGCATCATCGCCAACCCGAATTGCAGCACGATTATTGCCATCACCCCCCTGTGGCCGATCCATAAGGTGAACCCGATCCGCCGGCTGATTGCCGCCACGTATCAGGCGGCCAGTGGTGCGGGCGCGGCGGCGATGGAAGAGCTCCGCGCTTCCACGCAGGCGTATCTGAAGGGCGAAAGTTTCACCCCCAACATCATTCCGCATCCCTATGCGTTCAATCTGTTCAGCCACACCAGCAAAATTGACCCCGACTCGCTCTACAACGAGGAAGAGGTCAAGATGCTCAAGGAAACGCGCAAGATTTTCGCGGACAACAACATCATGATCTCGGCCACCTGCGTGCGCGTGCCGGTGCTCCGGGCGCATAGCGAAGCCCTGAACTTTGAATGCACCCGACCCATCACCCCCGCCGAAGTGAAAAAACTCCTCACCGGCGCGCCGGGCATCAAAATCGTGGATGACCCCGTGAAGAATTACTTCCCCATGCCGCAGGACGCCAGCGGGCAGGGCGATATTCTCGTGGGCCGCATCCGTCAGGACAGTTCGGACGCCAGCGGCAAGAGCATCGCGATGTTCGTCGCCGGCGACCAGTTGCTGAAGGGCGCCGCCCTGAACGCGGTGCAGATTGCGGAACTGCTGTAAGTGTTACTTGATTGCAGTGGATTACCCAAGCTCCCGGCGCCCTTTGGCTCCGGGAGCTTTTTTATATGGTTGAGCTGGAGATAGTGGCCATCCAGTCGTTGCGTTACAATGATGTGGCGTAACAGCCTCGGTTGTGGCCATGGAGCAAAATATGAATCCAAATACTTTTAATAACAAGATGGCCCCCATACTGGAGTCTCATGGTTATAGCAGGTTACCCAAGATGGCGAAGGGATGGTACAAGACCAACCTCGATCAAATTCACTGTATTTGTTTGAATGTTTCCAAGAACCTGAGCGAATATACCATGGAGCTTGCGGTACATTTTTCAGGTATACCATCCCTAAGTAATGGGTTGGAATTATCACCTGCAGATATGACCATCTTTGACCAAGCACATTTTGAAACCCGACTAGGCAAATTGCAGTATGGGTGTGATCACTGGTATCCGATACCCCGCATATCCGAAGTGGGTCTGGGACCTGTGCAGGATACTATCGAACACTGCGATAAGGCCTTACGGGATTTTGGCGCATTGTGGCGTGATGAACTGACGTTGGTCCAGAAGCTACCGCCAGCGCATCTACAAGACGAACTTGAACGTTTGGCGCATTGCCCCAATACCAGAGATTCGATTAAAGAAGCTTTTGGACTGCTAACGATTATCAACTCAAGTACAAATCCAAAGGCTGTGGCACAGGCAGAACAGAAACTGGCGGAACAGGACCGGCGTTCCCAGGAATTCAAAAAAACGCTACTGCTTCCCAAAGTCTTGCTTGGGTGGGAAGAATATGATGTGGGCAAAGTGGCATTTATCATGGCTCATGTATTACAGCAGCGTCAGCGTTACGATTTCGCCCGGTTATACGCCGATTTTTGGTTGACCCACTGTCCCCAAAGGTACCACGAATCCACACCAGCCGTCATGCGGATTACCAATGCAATTACGGCTATCGCACAAAATAGCGCTACCACCCGATAATTCCCTCCGCTACTTTCACAGTTAGAGGTAGTGGCCATCCAGCCGTTGCGTTACAATAATCACGCTTATTGGGATGATTTATGGCTGAACCGATCTACATCATTGACGGTAAATCCCTCCCTGCCCATGCGGCGGTGGTGGATGTACATGACTTGCAGTTTGCCCGGGGGTATGGGGCGTTCGAGGCGCTGCGGACCTATGGTAGCAAGCCCATGCGGCTTAAGCCCCATTTGCAGCGCTTAGCGCGCACGCTGCGGCTGTTGGAATTACGCCGGGCTCCCGGCATGGCACTGCTGGAGCGCGAAATCCGCCGGGGGTTGGCGGAAAATAACTTTCCCGAAAGTCTGATCAAAATTTATATCACCGGCGGGAGCAGTCATTGCCTGACCCCCACCAATCTCCCCCGTCGCATCATCATGATCGAGCCGCTGCCCATCTTTCCCCCGCGGCAATACACCCACGGCATCAAGCTCTGGCCCACCGATTTGCAGCGGGTCATTCCACTGGCCAAGTCCACCAGTTATCTGGCCGGGGTGGTGGCCACCATCCGCGCGCTCCGGCGGGGTTATGACGAGGTGGTTTTTGTGGACCCGCGCGGCGCTTTATTGGAAGGCTCCACGTTCAACATCTTTGCCATCTACGGTCGCAAGCTGATCAGCCCGCGGCAGGGGATTCTGGCCGGTATCACCGCCGGAGATGTGCTGCGTCTGGCGAAGCGGTGCAATCTTACCCCGCTATATGCCCCCATTACCCCCGCCCAAGTCGCCAGTGCGGACGAAATGTTCATCACCTCGTCCAACCGCGAGATCATCCCGGTAGTGCGGGTGGGGAAAACCAAAATCGGCACCGGTCGACCCGGCCCGCGCACGCAGGCCCTGCACGCCGCCTATCAAGCCCTGGCCCGGCGCGTGGCGCGGTAAGTATTGGCATTGGGGAAGTTGCTGGTCTGAAAACTTTCCGGGAACTATTTCATAATCCAGCAGTTTCAGAGCATGGCACCGAATCCATGGGTGATTACCAAGCGAACTTTTTAGTCACGATCCTCCGCCCCCGCCGCCCGGCGGGCCTCCTGGACTTTCTGTTGTCGTAAGCGTGCCCGGCCTTCGGATTCATCACGGGGTTGCGGGGCCGCGGGCAGGACGGACACTTTCACGGTGTGCACCCGGCCGGGGCACATTTCCCGCAGCAGCTCCAACATATCTTTACGCAGGGCCTGGTCCAAGGCCGCTTTGGCGGAGGCAGAGTCCACCGCCACCGACAGTTGTCGTTTTTGCAGTGATACCAGCCGACAGAGCCGGAACTTTTCCGGCATGACGGTCAGCCAAACTTCCTGAATGAGTTCCAAATCTTTGCCCGGCTTGACCACGTTTTTCCGGAACCAGGCGGGTAACACGGCATCCAGCGCACGGATACTGCCCGCGCGGCGCTGTTGCTGTTGGCGTTTGATTTCGAGATGGTGTTGGAATTTCAAAACAGACACCCCCTGCGGTCCCGCTTTCGCCTGAGGCTGAGCAAGAACCGCAGAGGGTGCTGGTGTGTAGACGGTTCTGGGTTTACGGACGGTCATAAAACTTCCTATGAAGCCGTCACTAACTTACCGTCAACCGCAGCCGTCTACAAGCCCTCCGGTGGGCGCTTCGCAGCACAATTCCGTGGGCGTTACCTACCCAGTACGGAATGTGCCGCCACTTCTTGATTCAGGGTCATACGGCGATTCCATTGCCGTAACAAGTCAGCCAAAGAGTTGATGGTCTGGACAAAACCGGGCTTGCCGCGCTGACTCTGGGTCTGGCGGAAGCGTTCGATCACATTCATGGCGGTCACCAGGTCCGTGGGAACCGTCTTGTCGCAGGCGGCATCGCAACCCTGATTCAGCAGGGTCTTGAGCGTGGGGGCATCCAATACGGCACTGAAAGCAACCACCAAGGCCTGTGGCCGACGGCTGCGAATCTGTTGGATCAACCGGCCAATTTCGCGTTTGCCTTCAAAGTCGTTATCCAGCAGGTAGACATCAAAGTCACCCGTCGGATCGGGCTTATTCCGGCATTCAACCAATGCACTGGGGAAACGCGACTCGATATTAAACCGCAACAGGTCGCACATCGCGACGTCGTCGTCCAAAACCAGAACACGTAAAGGGAAGGACTGATCCATGACACAACTCCTGCAATAAAACCGTACAGAATTATCTGCTATGTTTTATTACAGCAATACCGATGCCACACGACCATGAACCAGTCCATTTATCATTGCCGCCCCTTTTTTCACCTGATATGTCCCCTGCCCCACCCCCACCGCCAGAACCGCCTGGTCCACAATTTCCAGCACCAAGGGTGCGGCCAGACGTTCGTCCACAGGCCCCACATCCAGCACTAAAACGTCGAATTTGGCCCGTAATTGCGCTATTGTGGTCTGAATATCGCGCCGCGACAGGGCATGATCTTCGACCATTTCGTTGGTCCCGGCCGGGATTAAGGTGTACGTCCGCTCTCCGCTGGGCACGAAAGCTGAGGTATTCGCATTTTGCAACAGATCGGTGATTCCAACCTGTCCGGTGAGATTGTTTTTCAAAGTGATATGTCGGGCGACCAAATCCATATCCACCAAAACCGTCCTAAGACCCGTTTCTGCGAAAACACCCGCAATTGCGATAGCCAGATCAGCCCGAACCGCCTGATCCCCTACGCTGACGGTCGCCACAACCAAGGGGCCTTCCAGCCGTGGCCCCTGGGCGAGTTGGAGCTGGTTGCGCAGTCGACGTACGGTATCCATCGCTTCGGAGTCATGCTTAGCCAAGTCCGTGATTCGACCCGAGGGGCGAATCCGGGGTAGGTCGGCCAATTCGTCGGAATAGCGAATCCGGGGATGGATTAACTGGATCGCCACGGCCCCGGCTATCGCCAGGACAAAACCCAGCAGGCCCCCCACGGCCGCAAACACCTTGCTCCGATCGGCGGTCGGCGCCATGGGCACAGCGGCCCGGGCGGCCACTTCAGTACGTGCGGGCAAATTGGTCCGGCCTTCCAGTTTGACCTGTTCCAAGCCCTTGCGGACTTCTTCCAACTGGGCACTGTATTGTTTGTATTCATCCGCCGAAGCCACCAGCAGTGCCCGCCGACGATTCAATTCCCGGGCTTCGGTTCGCACTTCTTCGCACTGTTTTTCCAGCGCGGCGAGAGTGATTTTCATCTCCTCAACCGAGGCTTTTTCATTGGGGTCGCCGCCGGTCTTGGAAATCACGCCGGTTTTCCCCAGCGTGGTGATTTGCTGGCGACGGTTCTCAATAGCCTGATCAATCACCTTCAATTCCGCATCTGCGGCCTGATACGCCGGGTGTTTGTCGCTGAGATGTTCGGCCAGCGAACTGAGTTTGGCGGCCCGTTTGGCGCGTTCAAAGAGCATGTCCGACATCGCCTGATCCAGCACGGTCAGCCGGGCGATTTCCCCGTTGCCGGAATCCATGACGTTGGCGCCGTTGGCCTGTTTTTGGGTGATCTCGTTTTTCATATCGCTGACGCGTTTTTCCAGATCCTGCATCTGCGTCAGCTTGAGCAAATGGGCTTTATCCATGGAATCGGCGCCATATTCCTGACCGATTTCCAAGTCCTGTGCCGCAATGGTACGCAGTTTTTGGCTTAATTCCTGGACCCGGGCGGAGAGGGTGGCTTCGCGGATACTCACCCGGCGATCGGCCTTTTCGCCGTACAGTGTCTCGTAGGCATCCAAAACCGCATTCACCATCGCTGCGGCCAATTTAGGCTTGCCCGACTTGGAGGACAGGGTGATGATTTCTGATTTATTTTCTCGGGCCACCGTCAGCGCCGCAGCCAATTCCGCCACGGCGGCATCATCACCCGACAGACCCAAGGCAATCAATTCCTTGTCCATCACGGCACGTTCCAAGACCGGGCGACTCTTCAGATAGGTCACTTGGGCATTGATAAACGCATCAAAGAGCGGGAGTTGCTGGTTTTCTTCGTTGGTATACAAAATGCGCGAACCCAAGACCGCCACGCGGATAATCCCGTTGGCCTGATACGTGGGTTTGACCGCGAACAATGCGCCGCCAGCGAAAACGATGGCCAGAATTGCCCCGATAAACAGGACCGGAATCCAGCGCCCGCGCAGGGCGCGGAGCAGAATCGCTACCGGATGCGCTGGGGCGGGCGGTTTTTCTGCGGGCGCAGGGTGACGCGCATCCCGAATCGGGGCGTCATGATTGCTGGGGTTGGGTACCGTTAACGGGGTCATAAACTTGTGCTACCTGCCCAAAAAAGGCTATTGTCCTATATCCAGTATATCGGCTATTGCCACATTAATGAAGAATATTCGATTGCCGGGTGGATTCGTCCCGTTCCCAGGTGCCTGCGGCTTTGTGCAGGGTCATCCGGGCGCGAACCATGGTGGCAAATACCACGATTGCGTAAACCGGAACATCTTTCCATACCGATGGCTTATGCAGTATGTCCACCAGCAGCGTCAAAATATCGCTGCTGCGCCCAGCGCGCTTCATCTGGGTGGCCTGTTCTAATTCGATATTGCCCCGGCGGCTGCGGGTCTTGGTGCGGATCAGGGCGCCCAGATTCAGAGGTGCCCGGACGGTAAACGTCCGTCCCGGCAGCGTCACGCGTTCGGAATCCTTGAATAGCCGATGGATAAAGGCATCGTCGGCGGTAAGTTTGGGGAACGACTTGAAGCGTTTGCGCCCCGCTTCGCTGAGGGCATATAGCCCCGAACCGATCATGCTGCGGCGGAAATAGGGGTGCAACTGCCAGATGCGATAAAACGACCGCACGGCCATGCTGGCACCGGTGAGGTCAAACTCAATTTTAGGGGCGGAGGCGAGATATTGGCTCTGTTTGAGCAGGGCAATGGTTTCACGGATGGTGGCGGTGGTTATGACGATATCGGCATCCAAATAAAACCGCGGACACGAACGGGCGGTGCAATCGCCCATGTTCAAGGCGTAACTCTTGGAGCCAACGGAGGTTTCCAATACCCGTACGGCAGTGCCGTACTTGCGGGCGGCGGCGGCGGTGCCATCGGTGCAGCCGTTACAAACGACCAAAATTTCGAATTCGTGGGGCTGGGCATCCGCCAGAATGGAATCCAGACAGCGGCCAATGACGTTTTCTTCGTTATGGGCGGGGATAATGATGCTGGCGGTGGGAGTAGGTGGAGGCCAATCGGTAACCACGGGCTTGGTCGCCTCGGGGTTTAATGGGCAAGGAGTAAAGGTTTCGCTCATAGTCAGCCTCCGTATCATTTTGCGAAGGCTTGGGTAAACCCTAGCGGTTAGGCTCATTCTGATGCAGAATCGCCTGTAAGCCCTCGTGGTCAAGCCTCTTGAGTAAATGAGGCAAAGACTGTGCCAAGGAGCGAATATCGCGTTGCCACCACTGACTGGCGAGGAGTTCTGCGATCATCGGTTCGTCAAAGCGGTATTTGATGATTTTGGCTGGGTTACCCCCTACCACGGCATAGGGCGGTACGTCGCGGGTTACCACCGCGCCGGTGCCGACAATGGCCCCGTGGCCGATGGTTTTGCATCCGGGGGTGACCATGACGTTGCGGCCCATCCAGACATCCGAGCCGACGGTAATCAGCGCGGGGTCGAGATGATCGTGGTCGAGCAAGCCCAAGCGACGGTCATAGAAGAATGGGTGCGTGGTCAGACGGTCGAGGGGGTGGTTCTGGGGATGGAAGCGCACGCCGGGAGCCAGTGAGCAATAGCGTCCAATGACCACGCCTGGCGGGGTTAAGGCCGGGTCGAATAATTCACCATAACTGTATGCCCCAATGCTGACGCCGTGATAGCGCCACATCCAGTTCCGGGCGGTTTGCGACCAGACGGCGCCGCCTTCCAAACGCAGGGCCGTGGCCAGCAGAGGCCGGGCCAAGCGCCAACGCTGGGCGCAACCCAACCGGCGATACAGCATATCCAACACGCCACCGAGGCGATGCCGGCGCAGGCCATCCACCAGCGCGTAATCCGGCGCGGGCACATGCGGATAAAGCGGCACGGGATTAGACATTCGTCAGATCCTTGTCGTGGATGAAGTGCCGCAAGGCATTCAAGAGTTGGTCGGAGGCACGATTGGCGATTTTATCACCGCCGGGGGCGATTTGTTCCAAGCGATCGAGTTGGGCGGCGAGTTCCTCGTCATTGTGGGCGACCGCGACCAGCTTCATCCCGCTGAAACGCTCGACCGTGGCGAGTTGATGCTCGTTGCGATGTTCGCCCAGACTCGCCCGGCGGGGACAGACCAGTACCGGCTTGCCCAGTTCCAGACCCGATAAGATGGTGCCGATCCCTGCATGGGCGACAATCACACTGGCGCTGGCGATTTTTTCGGCGAACACATCCATGGGGATGGTTTTGGCGTAGGCGATGTATTGTGGTTTGTAGGTGGCCCCTGCGCCGATCTGGGCGAAGACGTCCTTGCGGCCACGGGCCTGTGCCCAGCGGTCCACGCCTTGAATCAGTCGGTCAAACGGTAACTGGGTGCCCACGGTGACGAATATCATAAGACGCTCCCCCGGTGTTTGGGTTGTGGGTCTTTGGCCAATTCCGGCCACTGGGTGAGGACCAGGTCCACATGGCCGACGGCCATCTGGGCGGACAGACTCAAGCGTTCGGCGTTGGCGATGCTGTCAATGAAAAGCGTGCGGGCCCCGAACAGCCGGCCAATGCGCAAGGCGAAATAGCCTGGCGCCGCGCCGGTGGTGAGTACCACATCCGGCCGGGTGCGCAGGACCAGCCAGAAAGCGCGCAGAATCAGCCAGATCAGGGCGAGTTTACGTTCTTTATTGGCATCGGGAAGTAAATAAAACCGGGCCGGCGCGACTTGGGCGCGGCCGCCGGGGTTGATGGTGGCGTAGATGACTTCACACTCGGCAAAGGCCGGGCGCAGGCGCAGGAGCTGAATCCAATGCCCGCCACCGGAAGCAACGGCCAAAACTCTCTTTTTGCGTGTTTGAGCCATACCTGACCTCTCAAATTGAGCCGCGAAGTGGATTATAAGCGTTCCTGTAAGTAGTGGACAAATTGCGTGCCACAGGGGGCAAGAAATGCGTGAAGACCATGAGATTCCGACCAAAAAGTGTGGTTGCAGAGGCAAGCGTAATCCCTTACTGTGCACCGTTTGCGGTGTGGGTTGGTGTGCCTATGCCCGGACGGTGCCCAAGGGGGCGGGACGTTTTTTTCATTGCGCTGGAGTTGTCGGTATGTTGACTAAACTGCGTGAAAGCTCGCTCTTGACGTGCCTGACGCATTACGGGTTGCGCAAAGGTTGGGCGATGTTTCGCTATCTGAAACTCCCTCATGCCGGGATGGCGCTGGGGACCGTAATTACCGCCCCGATCCCGCGGAGCAGCGCCACGGTGCAGTTGCGGTATGGCACCGCCGACATGCGGGTATTCCGGCATGTGATGCTGAAAGAAGATTGCCGGGTGAGTTCGGTCCGTCAGCCGGCGGTGATTATTGATGCTGGGGCGCATATCGGGCTGGTGAGTGTATATTATGCACTGAAGTATCCGCAGGCGCGGATACTGGCCATCGAGCCCGAGCCGGATAACTTTGCCCTCTTGCGGCAGAATACGCAGGCCTTTGCCAATATCACCCCGATCAATGCGGCGTTGCTGGATCATGCCGGGCAAGTCGCACTACACAATCCAGACGGTGAAACCTGGACCTTCAAGGTACTCGACAACGCGGGCGCCACGCCGGAACCGGGGGCCACGCTCGTGCCCACGGTGACGGTGGAACAGTTATTGGCCCAGTACCAATTCCCGGCGATTGATATTCTGAAACTGGATATCGAAGGTTCCGAAGTGCCCGTGTTACGCCACGCCCAGGCGTGGATCAACCGGGTTAAGGTGCTGCTGGTGGAAACCCACGACCGTTTTTGTCCGGGGTGCACTGCCACGCTGCTGCAGGCGATTGCCGGGCGTCCGCATACCATCCGACAAAGCTCGGACAAGCATGTGGTCACGTTTACCCAAGCCGGTTAATCCGGTGTGGCAGGCGGTTCTTCTTTCGCCACACTGCGCCCGGCAGGGGTATCCGGGGCGCGCGGGAGTACCAACCGGAATGTCGTGCCCTTGCCCGGTTCCGATTCACAATACACTTTACCGCCAGCACCGGAAATCACCCGGCGGACCAGCGCCAGGCCCAGCCCCGAGCCGTTGGGCTTGGTGCTGAAAAATGGCTCGAAAATGCGCTGCTGGAGTTCCAGCGGAATCCCCTGACCCGAGTCGCGCACGAGAATGGTAATCTGATCCGCTTCCGCCAGTGTGGAAATTGCCAGCGTGCCACCCTTGCCCATAGCGTCCTGCGCGTTGGCGGCGAGATTGAGAATCACCTGGCGGAGTTCGTCGGGGTTGGTATAGACACGCGGGTCCGAGGTGGCCAGATGCAAACTGATGCGTGTGTCGCGGCCTTCCAGACTGGGCCGCAGGAAGTCCACCGCTTCGCGGATCACCTGATTGATGGGCGAATGTTCCACGGGGGTGATGACCTGGGTGCGGTTGAGAAAATCGTTGAGCATCTGATCCAGCCGGCGGATTTCACGGTCGCAGGAATCGGCCAGCGTGGTCAGCCGCGCGGCTTTTTCCCCGGCATTGGCCGCGAGACTGCGCATGGAATGCAGATTAAAACGCAGCGCGGTAAGCGGGGAGCGGACCTCGTGGGCCAGCACCGACGCGAGCATGCCGCGTTCCGACAGCAGGCTGGTGCGGGCCCGGACGGTTTGCTCCTGCAGCAGCCGGGCCTGGGTGATTTTGTAATCCGATAACGCAATGCCCAGCACCAGCAATATGTTGCCGGTAAAGGTCAGCAGCGCCACCTGGACCAGCCACGGATTGCGTAAGGTCCATAACTGCTCGCGCAACCATGCACCGTCATATCCGATACTGATATAGCCCTGATGCCGGACCCCGGCCACCAAGGGCAGGGCCATGGTCACGTCATACACTTCGCCGGCGGTAATATCGTTGGAACTCATGGCGGTGAGGCGATAGGGCTGGCCGGCGGGAAGTCCCGACCAACTGCGCGGGTCCATGATGGAACCGGCCCGCGGTCCCTGGGAATGGGCGATGACCATACCCCCGGTTTCCCAGAGCACGACATACTTGATTTCCGGGCGCTGGATAATCGCGTCGGCGGCCTGCCGTGACAACGTCAAATCGGAGACATAACGATACCAGGCATAGATTTCGACGGGCATGTGTTCGGGGCCGCCGAGGGTATCCTGCATGCGCGCGGCCACATGCTGGGTATGGCGGATCAATTCGCTGTCCATGGCCTGCCACCACGAACGCCACGCCACCAAACCCGACCAGGTCACGGCCAGCAGCGTCCACAGCAACACGGCCAACAGACTCCAACGCAGGGCGCGGCGACTGATCCATGTGCTGAGCACGGTGAACTCCTCGGAACGCGTTAGGATGGCTGGTCAGCGGACGGCTCGGTGGTGTGCCGCTGGCCGACTTTGGGTTCTTTACCCGCCATCAGACGATCGATATTGGCTTTATGTTTCCAGATAATCAGGACCGCAAAGAGCGCGGCCACCACAATCAGTGGTATGCCCTGACCGTTGGCCACGGCCTTTTGAATGGCGGGATTGACACTACGGCTGATGGTATAGACAAACAAGGTAAAGGCCACCGCCGCCACCATGGAGGCCACGGAAATATAACGAAAGATCACCAGCGTAAGGACAAATATCAGCCCCGCGCCGACTCCGGCCAGAGTGAAAATCGGCCAACACCCCAAGGCCACGCCCAGCCCGATGGCCACGCCCTTGCCCCCTTTGAAACCCAGATAGATGGGGAACATATGCCCCACCACCCCCGCCACGGCGGTGGGCAGCGGCGCCCAGATGGGCAGACCGTTTTGCCAGGCGGTGACACTGATGGCCAATACCGGCAGCAAACCTTTGCCGCAATCCAGCACAAACGCATACCAGAAGTAACGCGCTCCCAGCACCCGGCCCAGATTAGTGGCGCCGACATTGCACGAACTAAGTTTCCGGATATCAACGCCCTTGGTTTTACCGATCAGGTAGGCGAAGGGGATGGCACCCAGAAAATAAGCCACTACGGGGCCGACGATAAAGACGATACCATTGAGCCAAGTGAACACAGACAAAACTCCCAAACAGCCTTGATAAAACAACCGCCTATTGTATTACATCGGCGTAAATTTGCTCGAGCTGGTGCAGATATTGCTCCGGGGTGGCAATCAGCCCGGCCTGACGGCAGCGCTGGGCCAGCACGGCCCGTACCGCCGGATCGGTGGGCAGGGCACGGAGCGCCATGGACAGTGCACCGGTGTCGTGGGGTGCCTCCACCACCGCCCCGGCGTGATACTCGGTCACGCGGGGCCAAGCTCCCGCCAGCCGGGTGGTCAGCACCGGCAATCCAGCGGCCAGAGCTTCGAGGATTACCCCGCCAAAGGCCTCGTAATAAGTGGGGAACAGCAGTGCATCGGCGGCGGCATAGAGGGGACGCACATCCTGCGTGGGGCCGACAAACAGGACGCGCTGCGCGAGGCCAAGCTGCCGGGCCAGATCGAGATACCGCCGCGCGCGGCCCAAGCCGACGACCAATAGCCAATAATCATTGCCCGCGCGGGCCACGGCTTCGATGGCCCAGCGCAAGCCTTTGCGCGCGAAATCATGCCCGACAAAAATTCCCACCCGCGCGGTGGCGGGCAGACCATACAACCCGCGGTACTGCGCCCGCCAAAGCTCCTGTTGGGCGGGTGTGGCGGGCGCGGGCAATACGGGATTGGGGAGTTCCACGATGCGGTTGGCAGGCAGATGATAGTAATGACCAAGGTGCTGGGTCACCAAGGGTGAGAGACTCACAACCCAACGCGCCCCACCCCGGCTCAGGGGACCGCAAATCCCCGCTTCGCGGCGCAAGAGTATTCGGCGGTTACCCGAAAGGGTGAAGAGCAGACGTTTCAGCGTGGCACGGCCCGAGCGTTCGCGCAGGGCTAGCGCAGCGGTGTAACTGCCCTGATAAACACCGGCTTGGGGATGGTAGACATCACCCGCGCAGGCGGCGCTGAAGGAATGCACCACATCGGCGTGTATGGTTTTGAGTACCCGGGCCACGCCCCGGGCAAATTGCTGATAGCCCACCCCCGTACTTAACCGCAGCGCGGGCACACGATGGATGGCCAGACCGGCGGGTAGGGTTAGTTCGACACTGGGACTGGAACGGCTGGTCTGTTCGTCATACGAGGCCCCGGCTGTGGCGGCGGTGCGGCCACGGGGCCGGGCGCGGTGACAGACCACATGGACCTCATGGCCACGGGCAAACCATTGCTGGGCCAGCCAGACGGCCATGCGGCCGGCGCTGCTGCGTTGGGGATCGAATTGTTCACAGACCAGAGCAATTTTCATGGCATGAGACACTTTATGTACGGCATAGGCCGGACGCTATCGTCAAGGCGGAATGGGGATGGCGAGGGTGTTTTTGCCCAACGTGACCGCCGTGACCGCGGGGAAGGTCAGTTCCGGGTCCACATCGTGCAAACGATAGCCCAGACCAGTCAACAACTGTTCGATGCCGACGAACAAATCGGCGGTGGAATCCGTCACGGCAGCACCGGTTTCCGCGGAACGCCGACGGTAGATAGTCTCAAAGCAGAGCACGGGACGGAACCGTTCCAGAATCTGGCGGGCGCCTTCCAACACATCCAATTCCATCCCCTCGACATCCATTTTTATAAAGTCCAGCTGGGACAAATTGAGCTGCCCAGCCAGATCATCCAGCCGCGCGACAGGGACCACAGTATCGCCGGAAGTGCTCAGGCGCCCATTGCCGCGGTTATCCATTTCTTCGGTGTAGCGCAATTCGCCGGGCGCGCGGCCCAGTCCCAGGGCATAGGGCGTGACCACCCCGCGCAACTCGGGGTTCAACCCCAGATTACGCAGCAGGCGACGGTGTATCGTCGGCCCGGGCTCAAAGGCATGCACGCGCCCGGACAGGCCCACCGCGCTGGCCATGACCAGCGTCAGCGCCCCGACATTGGCACCGATATCCAGACACACGCCGCCGGGAGGGGCAAAGCGCTGAATCACGCGCGTGATGTCTTTCTCATAGCGGCCCGCCCACATGCGGCGCTCGATGGGGTAACGGGTGTCAATGCAGACGGTGAATTGGCCCAGATATTCGGGATACAGATGATCGCGGCCGGGGGCCACGGCCTGGCGCAGCCCGCGCCAATTGCGCAGCGCGGCGTTGACGGCGCCATAGGGCAGCAGCGCCAAGCCCCATCCCAATACCCGTTTGGCCAGTGGTGAACCCATGCGTCATATTCCCTTAGTCGTTCCAAACCGTGACCTGAACCCGTACGCGCAGTTTACCCCATGCACAGCCCCGAAACAAACGACCCGGTTCCGCCCCACGGCCCGATCAAGCGATCGGCTGGAAGATAAAATTGTTGCAATAATCCGGGGCATCCCAAAAACGCTCCCCGATCTGCTTTTGGTGCTGGGCAGGAATGAATTCACGAACCGGATGCAAGTGCGAATTTTTCACGAAATAACCCCGGTAGTTCAGGGCCTCAACATACTGGATCACATCTTCCACGGTGCCCGTGCTGAGGTGGCGTTGTTCACATTCACACACGAGGACCGGCCGGTGAGTTTTGAGCAATTCCGTTGCGCCCTGCAAGACCGACAATTCGTGCCCTTCGACATCAATTTTCAGGGCTCCGATACGGGCTTTTTCCGACTGGAAATAGGTGTCCAGCGTACAGACCGGCACGTCCACAAAGCGGCAGGCCTCGCGTTGGGCGACGACCGCTTCAAACGAAGCCCCGGGCGAACTGTCATCGGCCCCGGGAATGGCCAGTCGGAGGGTGCCGGTTTGTTTGGAGACGCCGGAGGGAACGATGGTCACATTATGCAGACCTGACACCTGGCAGGCCCGGACCAGATAATCGGCCAGCGCCGGTTGCGGTTCAAAAGCCACCACCCGGCCCCGGGGCACCGCCCGGCTTAGCGCCCATAAATAGCTGCCTTTGTTGGCCCCCACATCCACCGCCACGGCATCGGCCCGGAGCGCGGCGACCAGCGTACTGACTTCCAGCCGTTGGTTGAGATAGCGGGCTTTAAACCCGCGATAAATAAAGCGCCATTTCATACTTCAACTCCAAGATTCCGCACGGCAAAGTGTCGTACGCACCCTCCAGCGGAAAATCCTCTCTGACCCAATCAGTCATATGTTAGCGCCGCAATGGCCAGGAATATACCGCTACGGCATAATTCATCTGCCCGCAGATGCAACCCGGCTCTGGTCCGAAATCGGAGGCCATTTTCTGGCACTGAATTACGCCTCCCGCGTGCGGGCCAAATGCTGCATAAGCTCTTCCAGACGGTTGATATAGTCCTCCGGACCAATCGAAATCGCCGCCTCACGGCAGCGCTGGGCCAATTGTTCACGCTGGGCATCATCCCTCGGCAGCGCCCGCAGAGCCGCGGCGAATTCGTCAGTAGCGCGGGGATGGGAGACCACCGTCCCGGCCTGATACGCCAGCACGCGGTCCGAACCACCGGCCATCGCGGTAGTGAGAAACGGCAGCCCGGCGGCGAGTGCTTCCAGCCCCACCAAAGGATAGGGATCATAAAACGTTGGTAAAATCAGCGCATCGGCCACCGCGTACAACGGCCGGGTATCCGCCACAGCGCCGGTAAAGATGACCCGTGAATTCAGATTTAAATCCTGAACCAGGCGCCGATAGCAGGTTTGTTTGCGGGTCAGGCCACCGACCACGATCAGCCAATATTCCGGTCCGGCCTTGGCCACTGACTCCAGCGCCCAGCGCAACCCTTTGCGCGCGAAATTATGCCCCACAAACAGCGCCACCCGGGCCGTGGCAGGGATGTGAAATTGTTGCCGTTGCTGGTTGCGCCAAACGGTGGTTTGGGTCATAGGCAAAGGGGGATTCAATACCGGATTGGGCAGTTCCACGATGCGCGCGGCCAGAACGTGGTAATGGACCTGCAATTCCCGGGTGATATTGGGGGTCAGACTCACCAGACAGCGCGCCCCGCCCTGGGCCACCGGGCCGCAAATCAGGCGTTCCCGGTGGAGGAGGAATTGCTGTTTGTCAGAAAGGGTGAGCAGGACCCGCTTGCAGATGGCGGCCTGACGGGTGTCGCACGTGGCCACGGCCGCGGCGTGGATGCTGCGATACACCCCCGCTTCGGTATGGTAAATATCCCCCGCACAGGCGGCGCAACAGGAATAGACCAGGTCCAAGTTCAGGGTTTTGAGTTTCCGCTGCAAGCGGTGGGTAAATTGGCGGTAGCCCAAACCGGTGCCCAGACGCAGGGCCGGGATCAGATGAACCGTAAGATTGGGCACAGTGGCAGAATCGGGGGCGGCTTTATGGCACAGCACATGGATTTCGTGGCCGCGTTGGGCCAGTTGCCGGGCAATAAAATCCACCATCCGCTCGGCGCCGCCGCGCTGGGGATCGAAGGTTTCAATGGCAATTCCGATTTTCATGTCCCTTATCTTACCCGCAGAATCGGGACGGGGACATAGCGGAGATTGTGTTTTTCCGGTCCCGGCGCTACACTGTTCATCATGGCGTGGATTTACTTTAGTCTTCTGGCCGTGTTGGGCCTGGCCGGTCTGGTGCTCAACGTGGTCAAAATCCCCGGCAACTGGATATTTCTGGTGCTGGCGGCTGTTTTCAGCGCCTTGCAGGGCTGGCAGGACCCCAGCTGGCAGTGGCTGCTGGTGGCGTTGGTGCTGGTGGGGATCGGGGAAATCATCGAAACCGTTTTCAGTATCGGCGGGGCCCGACTGTCGGGGGCGAGTCGCACCGCGACCTTGGCCGCCGTGGCGGGTGGGATTGTCGGCGCGGTGGTGGGCATTCCGATCCCGCTGATCGGTAATATTATCGGCGCCGTGGTGGGGTGTTTTGTGGCCCCGCTGCTGGTGGAACTGCTGAAACGTAAAACGCCGGGGGCCAGTCTCAAGGCCGCCACCGGCGCGGCGGTGGGCTTTGTCTTCGGCACCATCACCAAAATCGCCCTGGGTTTTGTCGCGTTGATTGTCCTGCTGGCCTCGGCGTATCCCGGATAAACTACGGACCCCAATCATGATTATCGCGCTTGATGCCCGGCCGTTATATACCGCCCAGATTGGCGGGGCCGAACAGCACGCGCGGAATGTGGTCCGGCAGTGGGCCCAATTGCGGGTGCCGCACAAATTCGTCCTCCTGCTCGAACAGGCGTTGGAAAACTCCGAAGATTTCGACGAAAGTTTTGTGGGTGAATTGCCTCCGAACCAATTCACCACCGTCAGCGTGCCACGGCTGCGCTATTTATCCCGTTGGTGGCTCGCCTCGCGTTATTGGCTGCCGCTCAACCGGCTGATGTACCAGCGCAAGGTGGAGGTGTATCACAGTTTTACCGCGCTGGTGCCGCGCACCAATGCCTGTCCGATCGTGCAGACGATCCATGATCTGGCCGTGGAATTGGACCCGGATATGCGCCGGCAACGGCGCAGCGGGGCGCTGCGCCGGGTGATTCATCTGGGGGCCAATGAGGCCACCCGGATTGTTACCGTCTCGCAGCAAACCAAAAACGACATCATGGGGCTGTACAATGTCGCGCCGGAGCGGATCCGGGTGGTGTATAACGGGATCAATCCCATATTCCAGCCCAGCCCCGCCACCGACACCCAGTCCATCCTGCAAAAACGCTGGAATTTCCGCGGCCCGTATGTGCTGGCGGTGGGGTCCGATACGCCGCGGCGGAATTATGCGCGGCTCTTGGAGGCCATGCAGCAAGTGTGGCAGCGTTTGCCGCGCGTGCGCCTGATGCTGGCGGGGCGCAATGATTGGTATACGACGCCAATCTATGCGCTGGCGAAAAAGCTGAACGTGGAACAACAGCTTATCTGTGTGCAGTCCCCCTCGGATGCCGAACTGGCCCAGTTGTACCGGGATGCGGTGCTGACGTGTTGTGCCTCGAGTTTTGAAGGCTTCGGACTGAGCGTGCTGGAGGCCATGGCGTGCGGCAGTCCGGTGGTCTGTTCGGACCTGAGTTCCCTGCGCGAGGTGGCCCGGGAAGCGGCGGTTTATTTCATCCACGACGATACCGATACCCTGACCCAGGCACTGCTGGGCGTAGCGGAAGACGGCGAATACCAGCGCCGCCTGCGGGCCCACGGCTTACAGCGGGCGCAGAACTTCACGTGGACCACGGCGGCGCTGGCGATATTGGAAGTGATTGAAGAAGCCGCCCACCAGCGGCGGGCGCCCGTGCCGGCCGACCTGATAAGTTAGTGGGGTTCCGATGGTGTGGGGGCCTGCCGCAGCGGTGAGACCCCGCTCCAGCGCGCGGTCAGTTGCTGCTCGATGCCCAGCAAATCCAGAATCCGACTCACCACCATGTTGACCAGGTCATCCACGGTCTGGGGAATATTGTAAAAACCCGGATTGGCCGGACAGATAATCGCCCCCGCCTCTGCCAGTGCCACCATATTACGCAGTTCAATCAACCCCAGTGGCATCTCGCGGTGCACGACAATTAACCGTCGGTGTTCTTTCAGCGTCACCTGTGCGGCCCGGGTAATCAGATTATCACCCAGTCCGTGGGCCATCTCGGCGAGCTTGTTATTGGAACACGGCACCACCACCATGGCATCCACTTTGAAGGAACCGCTGGCCACGCAGGCCCCGACATCGCGATAGGGCAACATGGTGATACGATGGGTGCTGGTACCGACCAGCACGTCGGGGTTGGGGTCGGCGAGGCCCAATTCGTCGGCCAGCAGACGGCGGCCGAGTTGGGAAACGATCAGAAAGATTTCCGCATCCACCGCCACCAAGGCCTGTAGCAAACGCTGGGCATATAACGCCCCAGAGGCGCCGGTAATGGCGACGATAACACGCGGATGGGTGGGTGTATCCATGTCAGTATCTTACGCCAAGAAGGCGAGAATGGGTATTTTGACGCGAAAGCGGGGCATTTTGTGGGTGCGTGGGCCGTGGCAGGAGCACGGGCGCTTTTACTGGTGTCCCATTTCCCCTAAGATGGCCATAGAAACGGAGTTGTTGCCATGACTATGTGGATAATTGTGTGTTTGTGTCTGGTCGGCCTCGGTATCGGCATGATCAGTGGCATGGTGGGCATCGGCGGGGGTGTCCTGGTTATTCCTGTGTTGATGGTCGGCTTCGCCTTCAGTCAACAAAAAGCCACCGGCACTAGTCTGGCTATGTTATTGCCTCCCATTGGCATCTTTGCTGTCATGGCGTATGCCAGGGCCGGCGAAGTGGACTGGCGTTTCGCAGGTTTACTCGCGTTGGGCTTTGTGATCGGCGGGTATATCGGGGCGTGGTTGGTCACCCACAATTATATCCACCCCACCGTGCTGCGCGTCGGGCTGGCCTTGTTTATGATCTACGTGGCCGGGACGATGCTGTTCCGCAGTGGTGGTCGGGAGCGTACCGCCATGGAGGCACTGATCTTAGTCACCGGCATGGCGGTTGTGTATGTGGTACTGCGTCTGCTGGGCCACAAATGGGCCCGTAAACCCAGCCTGAGTCAAACCTACCGGCGCCGCCTGCGCCATGCCTCGATTGTGGATTATGAAATCTAGCCGGGAATCTGGAACTTAAAAATACTTCAGAGAACCGGCGTTTAGTTATTTGGTAACGTCTTACCCATCTCTACTGACTGGGGTAGAGTGCCTAGCGCGGCACCCCAAACACGCTGCGGATGCCTTCCAGCAGGGCCGGGCCGTGTTCTTCGCTGGGCAGAATCGCCCCGCCTTCGGTCCATTCGTTCCACGCATACAACGTCACCATCGGCGTGCCGGTACCGGTAAGGGCAAAATCACGGGCGGCGGCGAGCGCTTCGGTCACACAGTGAGGTGTGTTGCCGGTCAGGACGGCCGTCCACGGATAGGTATGGTCCGCATAGGGCACATCCTGCTGCGTGCGCGGCGAGGGGTCCCAGCCGACCGAAACATTGGGGTGATACGGCAATGGCGCAAAGAGCTGGCGCAGCTGGACCCAGGCGCGTTAATTGGCGGCAAAGGCATCGGCCCAGGGTTGGGTCGGAAAGGCATGTTCCCACAGGGGATAGTGATGGACCCAGGCGTAACTGGTCAGCGAATCCACGCCTAAGGCGCGGGCCAATTCGGCATGGTCCACCGCCATTTCGCCGGGGAGGACACTAAAGCCCCAGGCCACCAGATTCAGATGCACCCCGCCACAGCCCGCGGCCACAGCCCGGGCACGCAAATCGTCCAGCGCGGCCCGCGTGGCGGTCACGGAACCCAGTCCCGCCACCAGCCGGCCGATTTCGTAAATGCTGAAATACGGTTTGCCCTCGAGGCGCAGGTATTGTGGATCGCAGAAATGCCGGGCCACGATATGTTCGGCCATGCGGGCAAAGCCCGCGGCACTGACCGCACCGGCCTGTACCAAGGGGCGGTTGCGGTCGGGGGTGGCGGGAAACATTTCGGTCCAGTCGTGATTGGCCCACATCAGGGCATAGCGCATCCGCTGGCGGTTGGGGGCGGATTGAAATCCATCCTCCAGCGCGCGCTGGAGAAACGGGCCGTCTTCGTACCAATACCAGTCGTAGATAAACGCATCCACGCCATGATCCGCGGCGATGGCGATCTCGCGGGCTGCCCAGGCGGGATCGGCCTCATCGTATTCGCCCCAGGCCGGGCGCAAAATGCGATGGCCGGGAAAGCGCGGGCGGGCGGCGTGCAACAGATTCCATTCTGTCCAGCCGGGGCCTTTGCGGGCCTCCAGCCGGGCGTCACGGTGCCAGGTGGGAAAACAATACGCGGCCACAATCGGTCGGGGCATCATGGGTAAATCCAGTTACGAAACACCCCCCAGACTCATATTACGCAATACGGATAAGCACAATCTCTATTCGATGCGGGACCGCCGGGGGCGGATGGCAACAACTCATCCTCAGATATTAGGATAGCGGAAAGATGGGGCCGGGGCGAGAGTATGCCCCCATTACGCGTGAATCAGCAGCTGAATATCCTGCGGCAGGCCATCGGCGACTTTGGTCAGCACATCGCCCTGCAGGCTGCGCATGATCACGCCCTGACGCGAGACGCCCATGAGCAGGGCGTTGACGCTGAAGGTGGCGGCAAAATCGAGGATGGTATCGGCCACTTCGGCGGAGACGGCATAGATCGGAATTACCGGCACGCCGACGGCCTGGGCTTTATCCCAAGCCTGTTGCATGGCATATTGCGCGTCTTTGTCTTCTTCAAAATTCGGCCCCACATTCTGGCCGGCGAACGACAGGGTAAGCTGCCGGACGTAGAGCACCATCAGAATACCGTTGATCTGCTTGGCATAGTTGGCGGCGAATTCCAGCGTACGGCTGCCGCCGCGGGTGGCGACGAGAATCTTGGGGCGGCTCATATCCAGCAACTGCGGCGCGGTACCAAAGTCGGCCAGTGTGACCGGGCCGGTTCGGACCACCTGGGTCTGGGTGGGCGCGATGACCTGCGCGGCGGAGCGGGTGCGATAGTTGCGGTACTGTTGGGCGGCGAACCGCATAATCAAGCCGGTGCCGACGATGATGCCGATGAAGACCAGGGCATGGAGCTTCTGGGTGGCCAAGGTCAATTCGATAGCAATCATCACGACGGCAATCGCACCGATCGCGATGCGTTCCCAGGTTTTGACCTCGAGTTTACGGTTCACCGTGCAGCAGCTCAGATTGATGGCGATGGCCCCCACTACCCCGATGGCATACAAATCAGCCAGCAGTTTCAGGTTGTTGAACATGGCCAGGAGGATCACGGGCACCGCCACAGCGGGAATCAAGCCCAGCCACGGCACACCAAAAGCGTTGAGCTTGGTGAAGAACTGGGGCAGTTCCTTGTCATGGGCCATAACGTACTGGACGCTGATCATGCCCCCCAGCACGGTATTTACCGCCGAAATCAGGAGCAGCCCGAACACAACCCCCGCCACCGCGCCGAAGACCGGATGGACAAATTGTTCGGCCATCACCTTCATGACGACCGTTTGCATGCGCTCTTCATTGGGGCTGGGGCCAATGGCTTCGGCCTGGGCTTTGAGCGCGGGGATTTTTTCCCACTCGGGATTGGCGGCTTTGAATTCTTCGGCCTTGAGTTCATGGCGGTAGGCGGGCGTTTGGAAATCGTTCACGCGGGCCTGACTGCTGGCATTCATCAACGCGGGCAAGGCCAGCATGGCGATGCCAAAGAGCATATTGAAGATCACGATCTCGATCATCACGGGGATGATGGATTTTTTACTGGTTTTGGATACCGGCGGAACCATGATGCCGGTCATATTGGCCACCGCCTCCACGCCGGAGAGCGCCAAGACCACACTGGTGAAGGTGGTCCAGCGATAGGACCATGGGCCCTCCAGAGGTTTCAGGTTGGCCCAGCCATCGGCCAGATGGGGGATGGCAAATACCGCCATCACGGCGGTCAGGGCCAGCGTTGCCAGCGCGATATAAAGTGCCAGCGTGCCCGCCCGGCGGGCACCAACAAAATTGACCACCCCGAGGGCGACAATGGCGATAATCGCGCCGATCTGAACCCATGGGTCGGTATAGATGCCAAAATAATGGATGCCCTCAAAAGCTGACAAGGCGGCGGTAACGGCATAATCAGCAAACAGCAGCAGCGCGCCGACGACCCCTAAAAGCGGACTCACCTGCCGGGCAGCCGAATAGACACCCCCGCCATCGGGAAACGCCCGGCACACCACGGTATAGGCCCACCCCACCACCAAACACAACACCCCCACCGCCATGATGTACCAGAAACTGGAACTGAGGGCGAAGAAAAACGCCATCCCCAATACATAGAAACGGCTGGTGCCCCAATCGCCGTAGAGCAAGGGGCCCGCGTGATACCATTTCAAATTGCGGGGACGATCGTTGTGGGTGGTAAGCATGCACTCTCTACAGTAATGCCGACGGAATTAACTGTCGGGCTGGGAATACGGATTTTCCCTTAGTTGCTACGTCCCACTGGCCCCAGGCAGCGCAAGTGGTGCATATGCGAACCCTACATAAGCCCGAGGGGGGTTCCTGATACCCCGGCAGCGGTGGCTTAGGCTGGGTAACACTAGTGTACCCGGCCATGGGTGTCAATGTGGCCTTCAGCGGGGGGCCACGTTTTCGCGTAAGAATATATTGTAATTGGTGGCGTAACTGCGGGCTGCCTCGACCATGCGGGTGCGGTCCACCCCTTCGATGGGGGGTTCAGTGAATAGCAGTGTCCGCTGGCCATAACGCGCAACCAGCGACATATCATTGGGTTCCAGCCCAGGGTAGTTGGGTTCGTGGTCTGCCATGCGTAAAAACCGGCGGTCACCTTTGCTGATGGCCGCACGCAGGTCTACTTGGATATCGGCGTTCTGGTAGCGTTGGAGTTCGGCCCGGATGGCCTCGGGAGTAATGGGGGGATTGGTCACATCTTCACAGGCGACCAAGAGCATCAATAAACCGAGGCACAGGCCCCAGAGACACCCATAACGGAACGTGGACCAAGCCATGCAGTTCTCCTCAACAACAGCACGCCAACCCGGCGTTTATTTCGCGCGTTTATGTGGCGCGATTATTTGGCGCGATTATTTAGCAATTCGTGCCAACAGGGCAGCTTCCTGTTTGGTCTGCCGGGCATAGTACCAGCCGGCCAAAGCCCGGTAGCCAACATTTTGAACCGTGCCCCCCATCACCATATCATGCAGCCGGGGCAGCGCCTCGGGCCGACCGTCGCGCGCCAGCACCAGCGCGGCATAATTGGTGGCACTTTCAAACGCCACTGCCCGTTGCAGATTCGCATAATGGGGCAGGACCAATTCGGTAGTTTCTTTGGCGGTATTATCGCTGCGCAGGATGCCCACCAGGGTCGCCTCGACCACGGGGCGTTGATTGCTCTTGATGCCCAGCGTCAGGATGGCGCGGGCTTCGGGGGTGCGGAGTTCGGCCAGTTTTTCGGCGGCCAGCGCGGCACGTTCAAAATCGCGTTCGCGGCGTTCGTCCACGGCCTTGGATGTATTCAGCAGCGTCTGATACAGCGCGAGTTGGCGGGCGTTGTCGGTGGTCCGCTGGGCATAGATGATGCACCAATCCATAATGATGGGGTCTTCATTTTTCAGCCGCTTGAGCAGATCGGTGGTGAAGTCTTTACCGGCCACGGCGGTGCGCACCAGTGCGGCGGTTTCATAAGCCAGGGTGTCAGCAGCACTTTTGCCCCCCAAGCCCGCAATCTGGCCGGGATTCAGTTGGTCGGCAAATTCCAACGCCAACAACGCCAGTTTGATATGCATAATAGTTTTGTCGCTGGATTTGATCATGTCCGCCAAAATGCCGGGGGCTGCGGCGCGTTTCAGATACAGCGCCGCGGCCAGCGCGGTGAGGCGCAGGCTCTCGTCAGCCTGAGGGTCGCGGGCAATGGTTTCCACCCAGATCCCGGCGGGGGCGATATTTTCGCTGCGGATGCGCATCAGGGCCACGGCAATCAACGGCAAGTTGCGCGGATCGCGCCGGTCATACACGGCCTGCAGATTTTTCAGCCCCACGGCCTGATCGGTGGCGTCCTTGCGGGCCAAGAGGGTCACCCCGGCAAATAAACGTACGCCATCGCGCTGGGTATCACCGGCCAGAACTTGCAGGGCGGTGGAATCCGCGAGTTGACCGCGCCGCGATAATTCGGTCCACGCCATGGCGCGGTGCGCGGGTTCCGGGGCTTTTTGCCCCAGATAGGTTAGCTGGGTATCGGTGATGAGCTTGCGGTCAATGAGCATGGCCATGGCCGAGCCCACCACCCCGCTGTCGGGAATTTTGCCGATGAAATCCAAATCCAACAACAAGGAATCGCCGGTGAGAATCACCTGACTGATCATGCCGTAGAGCCGGATATCCTGATTCTCACTCTTGGCCAGTTGGGCGAAGATGGGGGCAATCGCGGGATCGCGGGATTGGCGCAACGCGGAAATGATGGTGGTGGTGGCACTGCCGGTGGTATATATCTGGTTGATCAGATCGGCGGTGCTGGTGAGTGCGGGGTCAAGTTTGGCGCCGGTATTGGCGTTGGTCACCTGAGCAGTGGCCACGGGTTGGGGTAAAACGGCCCAGCCAGCCAGCGCCAGGGACAACAGCAACAGATTGCGGGGGGCATTGCGACACATTACGTAAACACTCCTTGACCCCGCCGCGGGGAAAATTACACAGGCCGGCCGGGACAAACCATCCGGGCCGGTAGCAACGCGACGGTGTAAGTTAGCTATTCAGCGTCACCGGCATGACGACATACTGGAAATTCGGGCCGATCTTGATCAGACCCGGCTTGTTGGGACTCTTGAACTCAAAGATCACCGTGGCTTCATCGCCAACTTTGAGGGCATCGAGAATATAGGCGGGATTGAAGCCCATATCCACGGCATCGCCGGTGTAGTCGGCGGCCAGATCAATGTTGGCTTCGCCCACTTCCGCGGTCCGGCTGGAAATCGAGAGCTTGCCGGGGGCAAAGCCCAACCGCACGCCCTTGGATTCTTCATTGCTCAGGGTGGCGGCGCGACGCACGGCCGACTGGAACTTTTCGCGATCCAGCATGGCCTTCTTGTCGCAATCCTTGGGGATGACATCGTTGTACGGCGGGAAGGTGCCTTCGACCAGCGTGCTGGACATCGTGGCGGCCACGCCGAGTTCCGAGGTGATCTGGGCAAAGACTTTGTTTTCTTTGAATTGCAGGGCGACGTTCTGTTCCGGATCGGTCAGCAGACGTTCAATCAGATTGATGGCCTTGATGGGGATCACGGCGGACAGGTCGCGGCCTTCGGCGGATTCCAATTCATCGCGGGTCTGGGCCAGACGGTGGCCATCGGTGGCCACCAGACAAATCTTCTTGCCCTTGCGTTCCACCAGCACGCCGTTGATGGCGTAGCGGGTTACTTCGCGCGCGGCGGCGAAACGGCTGCGGTCCAGCAGTTTTTTCAGATTGCCAGCGGCGAGTACAAAGTCCGGGGTACCTTCGAAGCTGCTGATTGGCGGGGCCTCTTCGGGATTGAAACCCAGCAGGCGATACTGCGAATCTTCGCCGGTGATTTCGGTTTTTTCTTCCTTGGTATTGATGGCCAAGGTTTCGTCGGGGCTGTTGTTGACGATTTCCAAAAGTTTTGTGGCATTGAGCAGCGCCATGCCGGGGGACTTGATGTCCACCTGGGTGATGGCATATTGCAGCGCCAATTCCATATCAGTGGCGGTAACAATCAGTTCTTTGCCGATGGCGGCGAGTTTCACGCAGCCCAAAACGGGCTTGGGTGAACGCGGTTGGGCAATGGAAGCCGCCATCTGGAGCGCCTGGAGGAGGGCCACACGGTTGACAATAATCTTCATACCAAAACCCCGGCAAAAAATGAGTGTTTCGCAACGTACATAAACACGGAAAAGATTGTAATCTACGCGGGGGCCGGAGTCTATGCCTTGGGGTGGGGAAAAATAGAGTTAAGGCGAGGTTAATTCGCATTGATGTAATAACTACATAAGCCCCCTTTGGTGGCATATTCGTTTAAGTGTACAATTTTTAGGGGAGCCCATTGAATCCCTAACCCAATCCGTTTATGCTAACGCTCTTTGGTGAGTGGCATTTGCCGCACCGGGGCACGATTTTTCCCCCGCAGGCTGTCGAGTCTGGCCAAATATTACTGGAGCTAGAATTAAATATGAGTTGGCAGGACGTATTGCATCTTAGCCTGGTTGCATTGTATCTGGGCACATTGGGTATCTTGACCATTTACGGTTTTCACCGTTATGCGCAGGTCTTGCTGTATATGCGGCATTGTCGGCAGCGCCCCGAGCCAGCCGGCAAAATGACCACCCTACCGCGGGTCACGGTGCAACTGCCGATGTATAACGAACAGTTTGTGGCAGCCCGGGTGATTGAGGCGTCCTGCGCCATAGATTACCCACGGGAATTGCTGCAGATTCAGATTTTGGATGATTCTACGGATGGTTCAGCGGAAATTGCCCGCGAGACTTGTGCCCGGATGTGCCGGTTGGGTCATGATGTGGAATATGTCCATCGGACCAACCGCCACGGCTACAAGGCCGGGGCTTTGGCTCACGGGATGAAGAGCGCCACGGGCGAATACATTGCTATTTTTGATGCCGACTTTGTCCCCCCCGCTGATATTCTAGTCCGGTCGCTGGATCACTTTACCGACCCCAATGTCGGTTGTGTGCAAACCCGCTGGGATCACCTGAACCGGGATCAATCATTGCTGACGCAGGCGCAGGCAATTTTCCTTGACGGTCACTTCATGATCGAACATACCGCCCGCAATCGTTCGGGGCGGTTTATCAATTTCAACGGGACGGCGGGGATCTGGCGGCGGACTTCGATCGAAGACGCCGGCGGCTGGGCCCATGACACCCTGACGGAAGATATGGATTTGAGCTATCGCGCCCAGTTGCGCGGCTGGCGGTTTGTGTTCCTGTCGGACCTGCTGAGTCCGGCGGAACTGCCCCCCGAAGTGGTGGCGTTCAAGCAGCAGCAACATCGCTGGACCAAGGGTTCGGTGCAGGTGGCGCGCAAGCTGTTGGGCACGATCATGCGGGCCAAGCTACCGCTGAAGGTGAAGGCCGAAGCGTTCTTTCATCTGACTGCTACGGCGGTGTATATCCCGGCCGTTGTTCTGTCGCTGATTCTGTTCCCGACGTTCGCGCCGATCAGCCCGAACGTGGCCAAATCCATCTGTGAACTCTCGCCCAGTACGCTGGGGCCATGGATCGCCTTTATGAGCATCTGCGGTCTGCTGACCTGCTCGGCGGGTACGTTCTATGTCCTGAGCCAGAAGGCGATCGGTGGCAGTGTGATCAAGTCCACCCTGATGATTCCGCTGCTGATGGCACTGGGCACGGGTATCTCGGTCATGAATGGGCTGGCGGTGCTGGAAGGCCTGTTCGGTCGGCGTGATACGGAATTTGTGCGTACGCCCAAGTATGGTTCGGGCAAGACGGCCAAAGGTGAATGGAAGAAACGGGCCGGGGCATTCCGCAAACGCAGCACGTGGCTGCCGTTTATCGAATTGTCACTGGGCGGGTATATGTTTGCCTGCATCTTTATCGCGATCTACAAAGAATGGGCGCTGGGAACGATTCCCTTCCTGTTCATCTTTGGTTTTGGTTACACCTATGTCGGATTGCTAAGTCTGCAAAGCGTGTGGGCATCGTGGCGGATTTCCAAGAATCCCGCCACCACCGAGACCACCACGGCGGTGGCAGCTTAAGGCC
This sequence comes from Phycisphaerae bacterium, assembly GCA_044344145.1. Classification (GTDB taxonomy): domain Bacteria; phylum Planctomycetota; class Phycisphaerae; order WQYP01; family WQYP01; genus JBAXGE01. The sequence goes on along the minus strand of JBIJDM010000004.1, from coordinate 3,825 downwards.
AACGGGGGCATGATGACCCGTCAAGCAGTGTGTTTTCTCCCCAAGGTCACCGGATGCGGTGACCTTGTTTTATTTCGGGACACCCCGGAACCCCGGGCATGAGTATTACCGCATGAACCTGATTCCCCTGCCGATGGATGCTCATGTGCCCGCGCTGGTGGCGACGCTGCGCGGGGGGAATAATGTGGTGCTGGTGGCCACGCCGGGCGCGGGTAAGACCACGCGGGTGCCGCCGGGCCTGCTGACGGCGGGGTTGGTACCGGCAGGCCAGACCATGGTGATGCTGCAACCCCGGCGGGTGGCGGCGCGGGCGGTGGCCCAGCGCATCGCCCAGGAACAGGGGTGGCGGTTGGGCGAGGAAGTGGGCTATCAGGTGCGCTTTGAAAACCGCACCAGTGCCCGGACGCGCATTCGAATCGTGACCGAGGGGATACTGACGCGCCAACTGCTGGCCGACCCGTATCTGGAAGGTGTGGGCGTGGTGGTGCTGGACGAATTTCACGAGCGATCGATCCACAGTGATCTGGCGCTGGCGCTGGTGCGGGAGTTGCAGCAGACGGTGCGGCCGGAGCTGAAGATCGTAGTGATGTCCGCCACGCTGGAAGCCACGGGGGTGGCGGAGTATCTGGGGGATTGCCCGATTATCGAAGTGCCCGGCCGGGTTTTTCCCATCGCCATGCACTACGAACCGCTGGGGGATCGGGAACTGCCGCAGGGGGCGGCGCTGGCGGCGGCCAATTATCTGCGGCGGAGTGCGGAGGGGGATGTGCTGGTATTCCTGCCCGGCGCGGAGGAAATCCGCCGGACCCAGCAGGCGCTGGGGAGTCTGCCGGGGGTGCAGGTGGTACCGTTGCATGGGAGCCTGCCGGCCGAGGAGCAATATGCAGCGCTGGAGCCCGCGCCAGCAGGGGAACGCAAAATTATTCTGGCAACCAATATCGCGGAAACGTCGCTGACCATACCGGGGGTACGATGTGTGGTGGACAGCGGGTTGGTACGGCAGGCACGCTTTGATGCCCAGCGCGGGTTGGACCGACTGGAACTGGTACCGGCGAGTCGGGCGTCGCTAACGCAGAGGGCCGGGCGCGCGGGCCGGACGGCGCCGGGAGAATGTGTGCGGTTGTGGGAACAGCGGTTGGAAACGACACGGTTGGAATTCACCACGCCGGAGGTGTTGCGCGTGGACCTGACGCCGACGGTGCTGGGGCTGCATGCGTGGGGATGCGGGGATAGCCGGGAGTTTGCGTGGTTTACGCGCCCTCCGGAGGTGACGCTGGCGGCGGCGGAACAGTTGCTGGAAATGTTGGGCGCTTTGCGGCCTACCACGGACACACGGCGAGAACTAACGCCGCGCGGCAAGCAATTATTGGAATTACCGCTGCATCCACGGCTGGCGCGGCTGCTGTGGGCGGGGGTGGAGTCGGGTGTGGGGTCCGAGGCGGCGCTGCTGGCGGCGATATTGTCGGAAAAAGATTTCATGACGCGCCCGCCCCACTTACCGGCCAAGCATCGCGGGCCGTCGGATGTGCTGTGGCGGATGGATGTGCTGAACCAGGTGCAGCGCAGCGGATTTGCGGGCTATTGGCGCGATCAGGATGTGGATGTGCAGACCGCGCGGCGGGTGTGGCAGACGTATACACAGTTGCAGCAGATGCTGCCCCGGACACGGTCAGGACGCAATACCAGCGGGGAAGACCCTGCGACCTTGCTGCTTAAATTACCCTTGGTGGCGTGGCCGGACCGACTGGTCTGCCGGCGGGCGCATCAGCCTGATACGGGCGTGATGGTGGGCGGCGCGGGCGTGCGCCAGGCGGCGGGGTCGGGGGTGATTGATGGGTCGTTGTATCTGGCACTGGAAGCGCGGCACGACAGCCGGGCGCGGGCCGGTGAGGCGCTGGTGACGATTGCCTCCAGCGTCGAGGCCACGTGGCTGGAGACGGAATTGCCCGGACAAGTCCACACGCGCCAGCGGATGTATTGGGATGACGCGCGGCAACGCGTGCAGGCGGTGACGGAAACGTGTCTGGCGGATTTGGTGCTGCGCAGTGTGGCCAGCCAGCAGTATGACGAAGAAGCGTGTGCGGAAATTTTGGCCCAGCAGTTGCGCCCGCAGGTGCGGCGCTGGCTGGAGGCGGACCGGGCGGCGATGAGTGTGCTGGAGCGGGTGGCGTTTCTGCATCAGCAGGACCCGCAGACCTGGCCCGCGTGGGATGAGGCGGCGCTGGCGGACCTGGCGCGGCCGCTGCTGACGGGGCGGCGCAGCGTGGCCGAGGTGCAGAGCCTGCCGTGGGTGCAGTTGCTGCGCGGGGTGTTGGGCGGGTTGGACCGGGAGTTAAATCGGCTGGCGCCCGAAACCATCGGGGTGCCCAGTGGCAGTCAGATTCGCGTGGATTACAGTGATCCGGCCCGGCCGGTGTTGGCGGTGCGGATACAGGAGTTGTTCGGCTTGCTGGATACCCCGCGCGTGGCGGGGAAGGTGCCGGTGCTGCTGCATTTGCTGGCGCCGAATTATCGGCCGGTGCAGATGACGCAGGATTTACGGAGTTTTTGGGCCAATGCGTATTTCGAGGTGCGCAAGGGGTTGCGGATTCGGTATCCGAAACACAGTTGGCCGGAAGACCCGTTAAGCGCACCGCCGCAGGCCAAGGGGCGGTCACACAAACGGGATTAGGTTTAACCACCGGCGCGATCACATCCAGCCCAGCGTGCGGTCTTCGACATAATCGAGAAAATCGAAGTCCGCGGTCAAATGCGTACCGCCGATATCCTGACAAGCCAGCGCGACCATGGTGCCGGTGAAGGACATGGTGCCGGTGGAGTCATCGGACATCATCAGGCCGTCCAAGGGCGGGCCAATGGGGATATAGGTCTGGCCGTCGAGGGAGTAGCTGAATTGCAGCCGCTGGGTATCGAGGGTGAAACGCAGATAGACGCTGCCGGTGGCGGGCAACACTGCGGGCGAGCCCACGCTGATGGGCCAACGGTGGTGGCCGTGATGGCAGGCGAGGATATTCAGTTCGCGCTGGCCGGCATCGTTGGCGGAGACAAAGAGATAGAAGAAATTATTGGTATCGTAGAAGAGCGCCAGCCCGGCCATCTGTTTATAGGTGACGGGGTTAAAGTCGAGTTTGGTGGTGACGGTGGCGCCCAGGGCCTGCAGCCGACGGGCGACGAGGGATTGATCGTGCAGACTGCTGATGGATTCGCGGCCGGTGAGGCGCAGCCAGCCGGGGCGGGCCGTGAGACTGAGCCACGATGCCTCGGGCACGTTACGCAGGGTGGCGAAGTGGACACTCAGTTGGGGGTTGTTGAAGTCGTCACAGGTGGGCTCGGTGGGCCAGGGGTGCGCGGGTAATTGCGGGGGCTGGACGCGGAGTTCGGGCTTGTGACCGCCGCAGCTTAAACGGGGCCAGCCGTCAGCGCCCCAGGTGAGGCGTTGGATAGCCGTTTCGCGGCCCAGCACACAATGGCGGCGCGGCTGGACGGCACGCGAGGTCAGATGGACCAGATACCATTCACCCCCCTGCGTCTGGACCAAGGCGCCGTGGCCGGCCTTATGCAGTTCGGCGACATCATAATCACGGCTGGAGACCACGGGGTTTTCCGGGTGCGGCTCGTAGGGTCCGGTAATGGTCTTGCTGCGCAGCAGCGTCACGGCGTGATTCCAACTGGTGCCGCCTTCGGCCAGCAGCAGGTAATACCAGCCGTCAATTTTGTACAGGTGCGGGCCTTCGGTGCAGCCGATGGGCGTACCCCGGCAGATATTGGTGATCGGGCCGGTGAGGCGCTGGGCGCGGGCATCGTATTCCTGCAGCAGGATACCGC
>JBIJDM010000245.1:0-3717 GCA_044344145.1 Phycisphaerae bacterium | reverse complement strand
CTTGGATACGCACCAATATACTTTTGTGTATCCTGTTAAACTGATCGGACTGGCGACTTTGACGGTGATCCTCACAGGTCTGTTCTGGCCGGCCCAGCGGCGCAAGTTTCTAATTGCTGTGCTGGCCATCATAGTGGGTCTGCCCAGCGCGGTGATTTATGCCATGAAGCAATGGCCCGGAGGGGATGATGGCTGTGGGATGGGGTGGCTATTCTTGGTCGTACCGAGCAGTGTCCTTTTGGCCTTGTTTACGCTAACCAGTGGGGCAATCGTATTGATTTGGGAACAAACATGGGTCACCAAGGTTAAAATTATATTGAGCGCGGCAAGTGTGGGCCTGACGATGCTGCTGCTGACAATTGGGTGGCGGCTGTGGTGGAGATAAGCGTGGGGTGTGCACTGGCCGATGAGTCGCCAATGGAACAGATCGCTCAAGTGGTGAATCTGCACGCCGGGGAACGATTCATAATTGCTAGTGGCGATGCGTTAATCGTCCCCCACACGGCAGATACACGGGGCGGGGTTGTGTTAGGATGGTGGCATCTTTCATGAGGCATGGTATGGATGAAAAACCGCAAGCAGAGTCAGGTGTGGTACGGGAGTTGGAATATGCGCCGGTGGAAAAACCGGTGGTGCGACAATGGCCACGGATCGTGCTACTGTTACTGATAGGGTTGGGAGTTTGGTGGTTACTGTCCGTGGCATATTCTTATCAACGGCCGGAGTATACATTTTTATATCCATTCCAAATACTCGGGGGGCTGGCGTTGATCATGATCATCCTAGGCTTGTTTTGGCCGGCCCAGCGGTACAAGTTGCTGATTGGAGTTGTGCTCATAACATTGGGCTTGCCCATCGCGGCGATTTATGCCATCATGCGGTGGCCCGGCAGTGATGATGGCGGGGGGATGGGCTGGATATTCCTAGCCATACCGGGCAGTGGCTTGCTAGCCCTGTTTACTCTGGTGATTGGGGCGATCGTATTGGCGCTAGGGCAAACATGGGTCACCAAGGTTAAAATTCTCCTTAGCACGGTCTGTTTGGGTTTGATGGCGCTGCTACTGGCACAAGTGCTAATCTTGGTGAGGTGGAGATAATAACGGTTTCATGAACGGGGGTTTTGTCCACCTACCAGCGCTAACGGGACCATTTTACCATTGCTGCCAGTTCCGCCTGCGGCGGGTATGATACGCCCAGTTTATGGTCCTAACCGAGATGTAGGTGTTATGAACAGTTTGTCGCCCCCAGAGGCCATTGCAGCGTTAAGTCAGGTACTGGCCGAACATTGGGGATATCACTCGTTTCGTCCGTTGCAGCAGGAGGCTATGCAGGCGCTGCTTGCCGGGCGCGATTCGCTGGTGGTGTTGCCTACGGGCGGGGGTAAGTCGCTGTGTTATCAGGCCCCCGCCGTCATCCGCCGCAAGCATGGCCACGGGCCGACGGTGGTGATCTCGCCGCTGATTAGTCTGATGAAGGATCAGGTGGATGCGCTACGGGCCAATGGTGTGCCCGCGGTGTATATCAACTCCGCACTGGGCGAGGACGAACGCACGGAAGTCTTCCGGGCCATCCGGCAGGGGCAGGTGGGGTTGGTGTACTGTTCGCCGGAGCGTTTGGCCGCGCCGGGTTTTCGTGATTATCTGCAATCGCTGAATGTGAACTGTTTCGTGGTGGATGAGGCCCACTGCATCAGCAGTTGGGGCCATGACTTCCGGCCCGAGTACCGGCAACTGACCACGCTCAAGGAACAATTCCCCAACGCCTCGCTGCATGCCTTCACCGCCACGGCGACCGAGTATGTGCAGCGCGATATCGTCAGCCAGCTTAATCTGTGCGAACCGCATCTGCTGATCGGCGGGTTTGACCGGCCCAATCTGATTTATCGCGTGTATCCGCGCGAGGACCTGCTGGCCCAGGTCAGCGCGCTGATTGCCGACCATAAAAACGAGGCGGGGATTATCTATTGCCTGCGCAAGAAGGATGTGGACGCGCTGGCCGCGGCGCTGCACAAGCGCGGGGTCAGTGTGATGCCCTATCATGCGGGCTTGTCACTAAAGGCACGACACAAGGCGCAGGAAGCGTTTTTACGCGAGGAATGCGATGTGATCGTGGCCACCATCGCCTTTGGCATGGGCATCGACCGCAGCAATGTTCGTTATGTCATCCACGCCAATATGCCCAAAAGCATCGAGGCCTATCAGCAGGAAACCGGCCGGGCCGGGCGTGACGGGCTGGCGGCGGATTGCGTGCTGCTGTATGGCAACGAAGACCCGGTGGTCTGGCAGCAGATCATCACCGGCAGCATTCAGGAAGCCCAGGACAGTGGCGTCTGCGTGGACCCCGAATATCAGCGCGTCAGCACCCAGCACCTGCGCGATATGGAACAATACACCGTGGGCATGACCTGCCGGCATAAGGCGCTGGTGGAGTATTTCGATCAGGCTTATTCGTCCGCCAACTGCGGGGCGTGCGATATCTGTCTGGGCGATACCACAGCGCTGGACCCGGCCGAGGCGCAGAAAATTGCGCAGATGATTTTATCGTGTATCGCGCGGCTGGATTTCCCGTATGGGGCGGGTTACGTGGTATCGGTGCTGCGGGGCGAGAATTTGGAACGAATCCGCGAACGGCGGCATGAGGAGCTGTCCACGTATGGACTGATGCGGACGTATCCGGCCCCGCATATCCGGGAATGGATCACACAACTGCTGGCGCATAATGTGCTGCAGCGCGAGATCAAGACCAGCGGGGAACGCAGTTTTCCGGTGCTGCGCTTGAATGCGGCCTCGTGGGAAGTGATGCGCGGCCAGCGGGCGGTGGCGCTGAAACAGCCGCTGCGCAGTCAGGTGCATACACTGCCCACCACAGCCGGGGCCAAGGAAGATTGGCAGGGCGTGGAGCGCGGGCTGTTCGAACATTTGCGGCAACTGCGCAAGCAATGGGCCACGGACAAGAATGTGCCCACGTATGTGGTCTTCAGTGATAACACGCTGCGCGATCTGGCGCGGCAGCGCCCGGCGAATATTGCTACGCTGCATAATGTGTATGGCATCGGCAACGCGAAGGTGGCGCAGTATGGCGAAGCCCTGCTGGAGGCCATTGGGGCGTATTGCCGGGAGCAGGGATTGACGCAGAATCAGGCCCCGGCCACGCCGGTGAACCCCCCGCCGCGCGGCGATGCCCGGCCTGCCCGGCGGGTGAGTACCACCACGGTACGGGCGGAGGCGGCGCGGTTGTTTGCCCAGGGCCAGCAGGTGGAGGTGGTGGCCGCGAAATTGGAACGGGCGGTGAGTACGGTGCGCGGGTATCTGCGTGAGTGGATCGCCGAGACCGGCCCGGCGGATATCACGCCGTGGGTTACGCCGGTCACGCAGGCACGGATTCTCAGCGCCGCGCGGCAACTGGGCACCCAGCGGCTGGCGGCCATCCATGAGGCGTTAAAGGGTGCGGTCAGTTATGATGAAATTGGCATCGTCATGGCGCACGAACGCGGGCGCGCGGGGTAAAGGTGGAAGCCGTAATTTATCGGCTGGATCCATTCACAATATCGTCGCCCCCACCTTCGACTTTATCCGGGCCAAATGAATACAGATCAAAAAGGCCGGTAGTGTGCGCGCTCGGATAGGTGTATATGTAAGGCATACCCCATGGGTCCACGGGCAGCTTTTGCAGATAGGGACCCGTCCAGCCTTTGATACCCGCGGGTGGGGTCATGAG
>JBIJDM010000031.1:0-18082 GCA_044344145.1 Phycisphaerae bacterium | reverse complement strand
TCCGGCGGCAGCTTCCGGTGCAGGTCCGTGGTCTGCCGGGCCGATACCGCATAACGGCCATTCAGGTCCGGCAGGAAGGATTGCTCCAGATACGCGTTGGCCTGATCCCGATCGCAGATGCTCCGCAACCGCAATTCCTTGACCAGCCGGTCCTGGAACACCTGATGCCGCCGTTCCACCCGCCCCTTGGCCTGCGGGCTGTGGGCACAGATCAGTTCCACTTGGAGCTCCTGCATCGCCCGGCCAAACTGCGTGGGTTGATCCGGGTGTGCATCATCCCGATAGATGCTGTGGCGGTCCACATAAACGCTCCGGGGTAACCCGTAACGCTTGACCCAACGCCCCATGGCGTCAAAGGCCGCCACCGTGCTCTCCGCCGGGTAAAAACGGGCATAAGTGATGTTGGTCGCGTCATCAATCAGCACCATCAGCACACACTCGCCCGCCCGGCCTTCAAACCAGTCGTGCGGCGAACCGTCCATCTGGAGCAGACTCCCAAAGCTGGCCCGTCGCTCCCGCCGTTGCCGGTGCCGGCCATGCCGCCGCTTCCGCTGCCATAGGTGGCGTTCCTTCAGCAACGCCACCAGCGTGTCCGGACTGAGCTCCAGACCCTCCTCGGCCAGCTTCTCACAAGCGAAGGTGGGACCAAAGTCCGCATAACGCTCCTGATGCCGCTTGACCACCCGCTGCCGGAACTCCTCCGGCAAACGCCGATTGCTCCGCCGGCCCCGGAGGCCGTGCACCAGCCCGGCGGCACCGGCCGCCGTAAACCGCTGCTTGAGCCCGCCGGGCCTGCCGTACCGACACGCCCAGCAGCTCCGCCGCTGCTACCACCGTAATCTCGTCCCGTTGGACCCGCTGCATCGCATCGAGCCGAACCCGTTCTTGTGCCGACATGGTTAGTGTTTCCATTCTGACTGGTATACCCCAGTCTTGGGGATGACACTTCTACTTCGGCTAAGGGGTGACAATTCTACTCCGGTACAACATACACTTCTTTATTATCGCTATTCGGTGCCCCCGTCAGAGTTACAATGTTTTGCCCCGTGCCTCCGGGGCCAAACATGGTCACACTGCGGTGGCTGTTATCGAACACCCAAAAACGATAACTATTATCCGGCGCCATGCCGGGCCAACAGCCGGTGGCATGGGGTTGCCAGGTTTGGTCACGCAAATTTGCCAGCCCCGCATTAGGCCATGGGAACAGGATGGCAGCCCGGGTACCGTCGGCAGAAAGCTGGAAATTGGCATTGGGCGTGGCAGTAATATCCGTCTTGTTCCAAACAATTTCCGGATGTTGTAACGCCTTAAGGTTATAATGCAGAATCGGGTTCTTGGCGGGTGCCGATTGTTCGTGGCCTTGGACATACAACCATTCGATTTTGGTGGCCGGATCCACCCACATGGTCAAACCAAAACCACGACATAACTCCTGCAAGCTGGTGCCGTCGAAATTGAGCATGGATACCGTGCGGAGCTTGGGATTGGTAAATACCACCCGCGTGCCATCGGGGGTCAGGAAGGGACGGTTGAAGTGCCCCGGCTTGGCCAGCAGTTGCCGGGGACCTTGTTTGTCCTGAGTATCCACCCCCCACAACGTCAAGCCGTCACCTTGGCACATCAAGTCGTTGACATCGGGATTTAGCAACCATACTACACGGGTACGGGCGCGGGTAAATTTTTCAATCTGCGCGGCGGGTTCCGCATCCGTAGCGGCCCATAAGGGTGCGGCACTGAGCAGTAGCAGCAGGAATCCATACCCATATTTCAAGGATAACATAGCACACCTGCGGATATTTTGGTGTTGGCAGTTTTCCCATTGAGCAGCAGAATCGGATTGCCGGTGACTTTAAGTTTCATGGCCTGCAGATTGCCGGTCACGATGATTTGGGTATCGGTACTGCGGACCATGGCATGACCTGAAAAGGTAAATGACTCATCAGCATCGGCCAATGTCAGCGGGCTGAGGGTGGTATCAAGTTCAAGTTGCGGGGTTTTCTTAACCTCGACATCCGGGCGCAGGTCAAACTGCAATAACAGGCGGTCATTGTATTGTTTACCAGCCGCAGTTTTACCCACGACTGCCACGGCGATCCCCGAAGCGGTCTGTTGGACCCGGCGGAATTGGGTCTGATTGGGAGTGCCCTGTTCGTAGGGTTCATGCAGCGCGGCAAAGGCCGTGGCCGGAGCGCGACGGTGCACGGCAATTGAGACTCCTCCCCATTCCGCCCCCAAGACCCGCTTATTCTTATCGTCTTCGTTACGTGGGGCGCCGGGGGCATAACGCTCTGGCGTGTTGAACGTATACGCGGTCGTGCCGGGTTCGGGGAGCATGGAAACGCGGACCCCCACTTTGCGCTCATACCAAGCCGCACCGAAGCGCGCCGTTGTTACATCCGCGCCATGATAATCCTGAAGGGTGGTGATGGAGAGCGGATTCGCACCCACCTGATATTTTTGACCATTCTCGATCAGCACCCACGGCGGGCCCTGGGTCCCTTCGGTTGTGAGGTGGTAATTTCGTTGGGCCGGGATAAGCGTGGACCGATCCGCGACGGGTTGTTGATATTGGGTCGCGAACAGGGTCTTCTGTAAATCGTCCGAGGGTTGCCAGCTCTGGCCGGGCTCGGGCAGGGCAGAACCCGGGGCGTGTACCAGCCAGTAAAAATCCCGTGCGGTCTTGGCGGTATCGGTCAGAGTGTAAACGTCAAAAAGGTATTCCGGGGCCAGAAACAACGCCCGCGCCAAGTCCATATTGGAGTATACGCTGGTAACGGGTTCTTTGGGCTGATCCGAGGAACGCGCTTCATTCTGACCAGTCAAAGGAACGATAGGGATTCCACGTGCAGAGACGAATTTGATCGGACCGGCGAAATTAGACCGAACGGGAACCACGCCGATGGGCTGGGCCATTTCATCGTCCACCACCACACCACAATGCCCCCGGACCGTCATATCCCACGCACCGCCGTTATAGCCGGCGGAGATGGCGCGGTTGTAATAAATCGGACGGTTGAACTGTTGGTAGCCCAAAAGGGAAAAACAGTCATTGGTGTAGTGGACATAGAATTGCGCGAATTGCTGGGCCACGGCCGGTGCGGGTGATTCCCAGTAGGCCGGGGATTCATCAGACCGGAGCAGGGCAAAACCGCGTTCCGGGGCCACATAGGATGGCGCGGGCGGGGCCACCACACTTTTCGCCGGGATGGGAGAAAGTCCCCAGAAGAGCGTGGGGTAATAGGCATCGGCACCGGGTTTGCGCATCTGGGCCAGGAAGTAATCATACCCGGCGTGGCCTTTGGGGTAGCGGGCCTGAAGTAGCTCAAACCACTGCGGAATTTGCAGCTTATCAATTTTGGTACCGCGGTGATCGCGTCCGTTCATATTGGCGGCGTACCAGTAGGCATTGCCCCCCGTATTGTCCGACCAATAAGGAAACACATTCAGATGTCCCAACAGGTTCCCCCCACGTGAGTCTCCCATCGCAAGACGACTATAGGCGGGTGTGCCACTGGTAATATCGGTGCGGGGATACCCGAGCGTAAGCAACGAACGCACATATTTTTCCAGAGAGCCACCGGTAGGTCCGGTGTAATCGTAGCCCAATTCGGCCAGGCCCAAACGATCCAAGCCCCGGGCATAAATCAGGAACTCGCCGATGATCGAGGTTATCTTGGCAAATTCTTCATTGTAAAACTGGCCATCGGAAAGATATTCACCAAAGAACCATTTGAAAGATCCGGGGGTGGCCCACAGTTCACGGATCAATTTTTCGTCGTGTAGCGCCAGCGTCATCATGAGAATTCCGCAGCGTCTGGGTAACGCCAGATTGGGGAGAAAGCCTAACCGGGCGGGGTTGGTTTTCCATTCGGTTCGGTCTTCGGCAATGTGATTGCGAAAGGTGGTCTCTAATTGCGTGCGCTGTTCCGGGGTCAGGCTGTCATAGAGCACATCATAGCGCAGCGCGTTCAGGTAATTGGCGGTATGCAGTCCCGCACCGCCGGAATCGCCCTGGCCATTGAGCGGTGCCCCGATGAAGGTCAGCAAATATTTGCGCTCTTCATCCCCGGCCTTCTGATCCCCCAGAATCTGATAGCGAAACAACCGCCCGATGGGATTGTTGGGGAGCTTGGCCACTGCGTCTTTGGCCCATGCCTCCTGCTCGATGCGGGTCTTGATGGCGGTGGCATCGGCTTTGGTCCAGAGAATATAGGGATGCTCTGCCTGCTTAAATTCCGCCCAAGCGGTTCCGCACCAACACAGCAGCAGGACCAGCACACAATTGTAACGGTGATAATTCATCGCATAGCTCCAGAACTTCGGCCCGATCAAATCCCACCGGGAGGTGGTACCGGCCGGGTGGCCGGTGGGTTGGGACGCAGAGTTTCAATAAAGAATTTGAGCACAGTTTCGAAATGTTCCCGGTCCACAAAACCGTGACCACCTTGGGGGATTTCGATGAGCCGGACCGAGGCTTTGTGGGCGGTCAGCGCTTCGGCTAATTTCTGACTATGGACGATATTGACGACCGGATCATTCTGCCCGTGCATAATTAAAAACGGTGGAATCGGGCCCTGACCGAGATAATTGAGCGTATTCACCGACTGCATCTGCTTGGGCACGCGGCTGGGCAGATCCCCCAACAGCCGCGTCACCGAAGTTCCGGGCATGGCCATAAATTCGGGTGGGAAAAGTGCGAAATCGGTCGGCCCGAACCAATCGCACACCGCTTGCACAGCATCGGAGGCGCCGGGGTTGTCGGGCGTATCGAATTCCGGCGCTTTGCGGGCCAATGCCAACATCGTGGCCAGATGTCCGCCCGAGGACAAGCCCCACACCCCGAAACGATCGGGATCAAGCTGGTATTCGTCGGCATGCAGCCGCAGCCAGCGCACGGCAGATTTCACATCTTGAATCTGAGCAGGCCAGATGGACCGGCCGGAAAGCCGGTATTGTACCGCGGCCACGGCAAAGCCATTGCGGACCAGAAAGGTGGTTTGCGGCTTGTCTTTGCTGCCCACTTCCCACCCCCCGCCATGAATCCACAACACCAACGGAAGTTTGCCGGTAAATTTGGCCGGACGGTATAGATCGAGGGTCACGGGTTTACCATCGGGCTGGGCATATTGCAGATCAGCGGTTTTGTTGATCCCCAGCATCCGATCTCCCACGAGTAATTCGGCGATGGGATGATTGCGTCCCTGCAGCGTAGGCGGGGTGTTCGCACCAAACGCAGGCAGGGCCGCAGGCGCTGACGCGGGTTGACTCGCAGGGGCTGTGGCGGGTAGCGTCGCGGCCACCCGGGAACCGGACTTCCAATTCAGGACGGTCTGGGCAAGTAAATTCAGACTTTCGGGTTTGGCCAACGTCGTGAGTTTGGCTTGGAACAAAACATATTTGGTTAGATTATTGGGTACGGCTCCCCTGGGCCGGTCCGGCGCCCGCACGCCGCGGGGGGCGGGGTTCGGTGGACGATTCATACGATTAGTGGTAGCCCGCTGGGGTGGTGGAGCCCCCGCAATCGGCGTCCACTTGGCCACTTCATTCCATGTCCATTGCCGTGTATCCCGGGGTAATGCGCCTCGGGCATCATCGCGCAGCACGATCCATACATCCTGACCGCGCTGCAGATGCATAGCCACCAAGCCATTGAACGCAGATTCGATTTCAAAACGTGGTCGGGCTTGCCAAGTGTCGTTATCTACCTGACGCCCCAATAGGTTTGTATACAATTCCGCGCGAGAGAATTGCAGCGGATTGGGATCTTCGGTGCCGTCTTTGTCGGGATCACGGCGGTTGAAGATATCGTAGTACGATTCAAACGCACGTGGGGCAAAGAGGTTGGTAGAATACAGCCGATAATGTGCCACGGCATCGAGCATATTGCAGAACTGTTCATCGGCAAACAGCACCGCCCCCGCAGGGACTTTGGCGGTAATATTATCCAGATTCGACCGCAGTATGGTATTGCGATATTCCTGCTGCACCATTTGGGAAATGCCCAGATCGGCATTGATCAATAACGCCACTGCGGTGACCAGCCCCATCGCCAACGGCCGCCCCAGTTTGCCCAGTAAATTCCGCCGCCACCAGCCCGAAATACCGCCCGCCTGAGAGACAGGCGGAAGCCGGTGTAGCGCCTGCTCCATCAGCCACAAGCCACAGAGAATCAACCCCGGCAACAGGGTGACAAAAAATCGCAGATATCCAAATGAGGTTTCCCCCGAAGGCGCCCAGTAATAGGTCATATATAGGGCGGCGGAAGGTACCATCCACAAAAACATCACGCTGGCCATACGGAATGAATACGCCAGCAATCCCAGCATCCCCACCACACCCAGAGGCCACAAGAAGAATAATCCCGTACGGTTCATTGATTGGATAAAGGTTTCCCAGTTACCGATTTTCAGATCATCGGGATCGCTGCTGCCGATAAAATATTTCCAGCCAAATCCGGTGTCTTCATTGCAGTAGGTATAACCGGTAGTCCATGGCTTGCCGAAGTGAATCCAGCATACGACTGCCAACACCACCACCGGTAGCGCCCATGCCAACAGCACCAGTCCCCCCGACGCCCAACGCCAGATTTGTTTGCGTAACTGCCCGATGACCACCATCGTTACCGGCAAGACAAACAGGAATTCGGTATAGCGAATGGTGCAGGCATAACCGATGGCCAGCGCGCCCAATAATCCCCGCCACAGACTGCCGGTACGCCACCAACTCAGCAGGCCCCAAAAACCCAAGATCACGCTCAGCAACGAGGAGGCATGCGAATTGGGATCATTCGCCCAATACAACACCACCGGATTGAGCATTAACCAGACCACCCCGAGCAGGGCGGCAAAATCACTGACCAACTGGCGGAACAAAAAGAAACTCAGGCCCGCGGCCAGAATGGTACAAAGCGGATTAACCCAATACATACCCTCAGGACCGGCCAGCCAACGTCCCATCGCTGCCAAAACCGGGAAGCCAACGGGATACTTGGCATATACCTCCCCTACTTTGAGGGTGCCATCACTCTGGGTCTGCCAGTCTTTGACAATGCACATACGACCCGCGAACTGCCAGGGATTCTCCGGCTGGATATAAATCCGCTGTTCCTCGGTGATCAGCCGGGCGGTCACGAGATAACCATTCTGATCCACCCCGGGGTGGGCCGGTACCCAATGGGAAAAGATCAAGCCGGTATATAACGCCAATAACAGAACCAATACCGGCAGGTAAGCCCAGCGCGGCCAACGGTGGTTGGAACTGGCCGGCCAATCCAACCCGTCCAGCAGGGATGGTACCAAGGCGGGAGAATCAGTTATTAGCTGCGCCATACACGACACCTTATGCTCTAAGCATAGATCGGCGGGATGATACACCGCCTACATGCGTGTCAGATTAACGCACTTCCCGGCCAGTTACTACAGAAGTGAAGGATTTGTTTTAACCGCACTCTTGCTGAACCCGCGAATCCGGACCTGTTGCCCGTCCTGCCAAGGTTCGACATGGGCTGTGGCAGTGCAATCGCCCAGCAATTGCTCAATTTCCACTTCCAAAAGCGAAGTTAAATGATGACCTTCCATAATGGTCATGTCGGCGGGTAATTGCACATGGAAATCCACCCAGTGGTACCGCCCCACATGCCGGTGTTTGACCTTGTGAAAACTGGAAATACGCGGGCTGGAGCCCTGTTCACCCATGTGCGAATGCAATAGATGAATAATGGCTTGATTATCTGCGTCATCCTGTTCATCCATCAGGCCACGCTGGGCGCGTCCGACCAGACGCAGGCCCATCCAGGCCACGTACAAGGCGACCACCGCCGCCACCACGGGGTCAATCCAGTAGATGTGCCAAATCCGTACTACCAGCAATGCCCCCAAGGCCGCGACCGAGGTGATCACATCAGTCAAAAGATGCCAACCATCAGCCTCCAGAGTCAGTGCCCCGCGTTTCTTGCCGATGCGAACCAACATTCCGCCCACGGCAAAATTCACCAGCAGTGCAAACACCATCAGGCCCACGGCCCAATCCATGCCGGAGGCAACTTCACCGCCGTGTTGCATAATATTCCAAAATGAATTCCCGGCTTTGATAATCATGGCCACGGCGGCAATGACAATCATCCCCCCCTCGAAGGCGGCCGATAGAAATTCTGCTTTACCGTGGCCATAGGGATGATCCTGATCCGGGGGTTTATGGGCCAACATGACCGCGTAAAGCGCAAAGGCCGACGCCAAAACGTTTACTATGGACTCAACCGCGTCGGCAAAGATAGCGGCAGAGTCGGTTAAAAAGTAGGCGGTGAACTTAATTACCAATAAGATGCAGCCCACTGATAACGACAACAGCATGGCCAGAGCTTCGATTTTGGGTACATTTCGGAACACGTGGTGACCTCACATAGGGTAATCGGCTTCGTCTACAGAATAGCGAATATCACCCGCGAATGCAAGCTAACATGTTATTTATAATAGACTTATAGCATCATCCAAAACCCCAGTTTTAACTGGTACGACGAGCTATTTCGGGGGTCCAAAGTGGCCACGAGATGGGTGGGACTGGCCGTGCATTTTCGAAGGGCAGAATGTTTAAGCCGAAGTCCGGTCAATGACGGGATATTGTTCGCGTTCCCCCTGACCGGTGACGGGATAATCTTTGCGGAGGGCGTGCGCCTTAAAGCCTTCCCAAGTCAGAATGCGGCGTAAGTCGGGGTGGCCGGTGAATTGGATACCAAACATATCGTAGACTTCGCGTTCCAGCCATTCCGCGCCGGCATACTGGGGAACCAGCGAGGCGACTTCCAGATTGGCTTCATCCACAAATACCCGCAGGATCAGACGCGGGGCCACGCCGGAAGTCGAGGCCAGCACATAGACCAGACCAAAACGACCGGGCATTTTGCTGACATGTTGGAGATAATCCACGCAGGTAACATCCACCAGATGGTCATAGGCGAGGGTGGGTTCGCTGCGCAGGTAGGCTACAACTTCGGCCAGTGCCGACGTAGGTACGATAATCTGAACATCGCCCTTGAACTCGTTGCCTTTGAAGGCAAGCGCGGGAAAACGTTCTTTAAGTTTACTGGCCGCCGGGTGTTGAATCGCCATGCATACCTCGTATTATTGGTGCCCAGATTATAGAGTTGTTCCCGGCAGATGGCCAGCGGAGCGAAAAGATGGCCGGGAATCGCCCGGCAGACCGAATCAGGGTAATATGATGGCTATGAAACGCGCGGTAATTTTACTTTCGGGTGGTTTGGACTCAGCCACGTGCCTGGCGCTGGCGAAAGCCAACGGTTATGCCTGTTATGCCCTGGCGTTTGATTATTCCCAGCGGCACCGGTTTGAACTCACTGCCGCCACCCGGCTGGCCAAAGCCATGCACGCCACCGAATTTCGCATCGCCCCGATTGATCTGCGGATGTTTGGGGGGTCGGCCCTGACGTCTGATATCCCCGTGCCCAAGGACCGTCCCCAGGCAGAATTGGCCCACGGCATTCCCATCACCTACGTCCCTGCCCGCAATACGGTATTTTTGAGCTTTGCCCTGGCTTGGGCCGAGGTAATCGGTAGTTACGACATTTTCATTGGGGTCAACAGTATTGACTACTCGGGCTATCCCGACTGTCGGCCGGAGTTTATCGCGGCCTTCACACAAGTTGCCAATTTGGCCACCCGCGCGGGGGTGGAAGGCAAAGCCCAGTTCCAGATTCATACCCCCCTGCTCCACCTGACCAAAGCCGAGATTATTCAGACCGGGACCCGGCTGGGTGTGGATTTCAGCCTAACACACAGTTGCTATGATCCCGCGCCCGATGGCCGGGCTTGTGGGCATTGCGATAGTTGTACATTGCGTTTGGCGGGATTCACGGCGGCGGGATTGCGCGATCCGGGTGCTTACCAGTAAGTCGTCTTATTCGTGTTCCAGCGTGCCCAAAGTCACCCCAAAACCCGAAACCACTTGCAGGTTATGCACCACTTGGCCGGTCGGGCGTTGGCCCAGTAACGCGGCATGGTATTCGTCAAGCAGACGTCCGATCTGGGGGCCGGATTCGCGTAATAGTTCGATCCGGAAATGCCGTAGGCCCCAGGACTGCAAACGCGGTAGAAATTCAATCGCGGACTGGGCTTGGGCATTAAAGAGCGTATTGCGGCAGCCGGTATCGGGCAGCAAGGGATGCGCCTGGCCGGTACGGTCACGCAGTTCGACTTTGTGGGTATCGCAGGGCCGGCCACAATCGCGGTAATCCTTGCCTTCCGACATGGTATGGGCGAAGACGCAGTGTTCCATGTGGAACATAGGCATGTGCTGGTGGATCACCAATTCAAACGCGCCGGGCCAGATATTTTTCAGCAGCGCCTGTAACTGCCGCAGGTTTAGATCATGGCTTGGCACCAGGCGTTGCAGACCTGCCTGATAAAATTCATACGCGGTCAGCTCGTTGGATACGTTCAAGCTGTAATCGCCCTGCAGCGGCAGGTTGGGGAATTCCTGTTGGAACAGGTCGAGCCCCGCCAAATTACGGACCATGACGAAATCGGGTGCGGCCTGGCCGATCACGCGGAGCAGGCCATCTTCGCCGGGTTTGATGATGCGCAATGTGGCCAAGCCAATCGGCAGCCCGGCGGTACGGGCCAGCGTCACGGCAGCTTTATAATTGCGCACATCCTCAAAGTCGCAAGTCACGCTGGCCACGCCATGATGCGTAAGGTTCCAGTCAATGACGCCCTGAAGTTGGGCCGGGGTGCGAACCATGACGTGCAACTGGGTCTGTGCGGGTAATTCCCGCAGGGGCGCGTATTGGTCACTGGCCGAGATACGGGCCCGCAGAACCGACAGGGCATCGGGGCAAACGACGGGGATAAGCTTGGTTTTCAGGTATGCTTCATGCAAACCGGCCGCAGCCTGCCGCCGCAGGTCATTAAGCAGGCTTTTGGGCACCATGGGGCCGCCCGTCGTCTGTAACGACACATCAGCCAAAGTAAAGGGCGTATCACCCAAACGAGCCAATTGCTCGCGAACACTCTCGAGCGTGACGGGATGTTTGTTAGCCTGCACCAGCGGTGCTGGGGCCGTGGCGGTCGCTGATAGTTCGCGCAGATGCAGGGTTACTTGCAGGGGTTGGCCGACATGAGCCTGCACTGTGGCTGTTACCGGGATGGGCCGCACGATGGTATCACGGGCATAGGTTTGTTCCAGACGACGTTTCAAGGCCGGATCATCGGTTTTCCAGACAATCGCACCGATGGCAACCGCAGCCAATTGCAGATCATTACGGCCCAGCCGTAGTTCGACCATACCAGCACGCTGCGGGAATACTTCAAATACACGTCCGCCCTGCTCATCCTGATCGGGATGACCTTCATCAAGCACAATACCATCGCCGGGCTTGATACTCCCCAGCAAATGCGGGTCATCAAGTCGGATCTGTAAACCTTCTTCCGTTTTGTTCACCACTACGCCCAAACGTTGGCCGCGGGCTTTGGGGAAGCGGCCTTGGACCAGTTGTTGGTGATTCACCCCCGTCAGAAATCCTGGGGCGAAACCGCGGGAAAAGGACAGTGTTAATTCTTCCAGTGCGGCCTGCGGAATCTGGAACGGTATGTGCTGTTGAGCGGCATCAAGGGCGCTGCGGTAAGTGCGGGTGGTGGCCGCAACATAATGGGAAGATTTGAGCCGACCTTCGATTTTAAGGCTTTGCACCCCCAGCTTGACCAAATCAGCAACCTGATCATAACCGGCCAAATCCTGCGGACTGACCAGATAGGCCACATCCCCCAAATCACGCATCTGACCGTCCACAATCAAGTCATAGGGCAAACGGCAGGCTTGGGCACATTGGCCGCGGTTGGCCGAGCGCCCACCGATGGATTCACTGGTCAGGCACTGGCCGGAATAGGCCACACATAAAGCGCCGTGGATAAATACTTCCACCGGAAGCGTGGAGGCTTCGCGGATTTTACGGATATCTGTGATTGCCAGCTCGCGGGCCAGTACCGCCCGACAGACGCCCCAGCGCTGCGCCAGATTCAGGCCGCGCGGTTCGGTCAACGTCATCTGTGTGGAACCATGAATAGCCAATTGCGGCGCCATAGTACGCAGCAGGCGTACCAGACCCCAATCCTGTACGATCACAGCATCCACACCCGCGTCAACCAAGGCCCGGGCATAGGTGGCTGCGGACGGGAGTTCTTCGGAAAAGATCAGGGTATTGAACGTGACATAGCCACGCACATTATGGTCATGAATATAACGCATGACCTCGGGCAGTTCGGTGGTGGTGAAATTCTCCGCGCGATGCCGGGCATTGAAGTTGTCCAGGCCGAAATAGACCGCATCGGCCCCATTGGCCACGGCTGCCTGCAGGGCCGCCCAATCGCCGGCCGGGGCCATCAATTCGGTCACCACATCGGAGGTTGGCGGGGTATTAGACATGAATATTGATCATGCTGCCCCGGGCGTCAAAAGGTTCAATCACCACTTCGTCACCGGCCAGCTTGATATCACCATGCACATGGATTTGCTTGCTGAAGCGGTCTTCCAGCGCGATGATACTCCGCCGTTGGACGTTGAGCAGATGCGTGGCCACCGTGGGGAACACACGCACATCCATGCGTTGAATATCCGCCCGGGTACAGCCCGCCGTCAGCCGCCGCATCACATCCAGCGTCACACTTTCGGGCGTCTTGATCAGACCGGTGCCCCGGCAATGCGGACAGTCAGAGAAGATGCTGCGTTTCAGACTCGGCCGCACGCGCTGCCGGGTCATTTCGATCATGCAGAACTGGCTCATCTTGAGCACTTTGGTCTTGGCCCGTTCGCTGCTGAGTTCCTGCCGGAGCAATTGTTCGATACTGTTGCGGTGGCGTTCATCGCGCATGTCAATGAAGTCAATGACGATCACCCCGCCCAAATCGCGCAACTTGAGTTGACGGCAGATTTCCTTCACCGCCTCGCGGTTCATGTTGTAGGCCATGAGCTCGGCATCCTGCGAACCCCGGTAGCGTCCGGAGTTCACATCAATGGCGACGAGCGCTTCCGCCGAATCAATCACCAGCGAACCGCCGTTGGCCATTTCGACCCGGCGGCTGTGAATCTTTTCGATTTCCCGTTCAATGTTGTAGCGGTGGAACATTGGCAGGTCATCGGTGTAGTCATGCACCAACGAAACACAATCCGGCGAGACCACAGCAAAGAAATCACGGATGCGCTGGGCAATTTCGGGATTGTCCACGACAATGCGATCCACTTCATTGGGATCGAACACATCGCGAATGGTACGGATGACCAGATCGCTTTCCTCGAAAAGTTCCGAGGGTACGGGCTGGGTCTTGAGCTTCTGGGTGATAGATTTCCAGATTTTCACCAGATAATCCAAGTCGCGGCGGATATCGTCGCGATCCTGCTCCGCCCCGGCCGTGCGAATAATAAAACCGAGATTTTCGGGGGGCTTGAGCGATTCCAGCAGGCGTTTGGCTTCGCGCCGGGATTGGTCGTCTTCAACCTTGCGCGAGACACCCAATTGCTGCATGCCGGGCATCATGACCAAATACCGACCGGGGATGCTGAGATAGGTCGTCAGCGAGGGGCCTTTGGTGCCGATACCTTCTTTGGTGACCTGAACAATTACTTCCTGACCCCGACGCAGACATTGCTGCATGAGTGGCCGGCTGCGGCGGGGAATTTTGCGGCCGACTTTTTCCATAGCCTGAACCCGGCCATCTTCTTCCACATCCCATTCTTCGATTTCGTCCTCATCTTCGTCATCGTCCGCGTCAGTGTTCGCAACAGACGGGGCATCAGCGGCGACTTCGGTCGCAGGCGCGGAAGCTTCCGCGAGGACAGGCTCGGAATCGTTGTTAGCGAGAACTAATTCATCCGCCACCACCGGCGGGGTGACCGCGTCAATAGTGTCATCATCTTCACCGGAACTGCCTAATGGCTGATCGCGGCGAATCGTGGTTTCAATCGGCCCTTCCGCATCCGGTCGGTCGGTCTCGGTTGCGGGGAGATGGCTGATAATCGGCGGAGCTTCGGCCGGAATTTCCTGCGGAATTGGTGGTGGGACATCGCCACCGTTCACGGGAGATGGTTCAACCGGAGGGGTATTGGCTATTTCCGGACTCGTCACGGTACTCGGTGCTACGGCGATGGGGGTTTCTGGAGGACGGTTATTCCCACCCCGACGTCCACCACCCGAACGATTGTCCGGACGACCATCCCGGCCCCGACGGGCGGCCTTGGGTTGCATTTGGACGGGGAAATATTGCGGGTGCAAATCACTGATATGCAGGAAACCGTTCTTGCTGATCCCAAAATCAATGAAGGCGGCTTGAATGCTGGGTTCGATATTCGTTACCCGGCCACGGTAAATATTACCGATGTGCAGATCACTGCTGGCCCGTTCGGTGTAGAGCTCTTCGAGCAGACCCCGCCGAACCACGGCGATGCGCAATTCATCCGCGCTGGAAGTGGCGTTGATCAGCATTTCCCGCCCGGTCTGCCGACGCTCGCGCGGCGGTTGCGGGGTAGTTGTTTCGGGTTCACCGGGAGTGACTGGTGCGGCCTTCGGGGGCAGCGGATTGGCCGTCACAGGAGCGGCGGGTTCACGTTGTTGCGGCGGTTGTTGACGGCGGCGCGGTTCGGAGGGTTCCTGGCGGCGCGGGGGTCGGGACTGGGGAGGATTTTGCACCGGTGCTTTGACGACCGGGGCCTTTTCTTCTTTAACCACCGGTGCCGGTGCAGTACGCCCAGCATTGCTGGTTTCTTCTGACGGAATCAGGCTATCGGGGACCGAGAATCCCTGACCGACGCGTTTGGTCCCCGGCCGGAAACTATGCCGACTGGCGGATTGACGGCTAAAAGATTGCCGTGACGTGGGTGGACGCTGGCCGGGATTGGCCGATCGTGGCGCATTGGCGTCAACCTGATGCGGGGGGGACCATGCAGTCGGCGCTGCGGGTGCGGCTTCCGCCTGTAGTTCGGGTACGGGTGCAGCCGTTGCCGGCGCCAAATCAGCAAGGAACGAGGCCTGCACCGGCAAAGCTGCGGCAGGAGCATTAGTCTCCGTCACTGGCTCTGACGCTGTAGTTGCTTCCGGGGCTCCGGTCAAGGCATTCGTTTCGTCCGGAGTGCGTTTGGGTCCGCGCCCGCCCCGGCCACGTGGCTGGTTACGCCCCCCGCGCCGGCCACGAGTACGCCCCCTCGGCCTTTTGGCAGGGGCAGCAGACTCATCACCTGATGGAGTCGGGGTGTTTTCCGTGGACGGTGAAGACGCGGCGCTTTGGTCAGCGCGCGCAGACTTTGACTTGTTGTCGGGCGTAGCGCCCGGCAACCCAGTAGATGTATTCTCTTTGATGGCACAACCTCATGAATTTTGTATTCCGTTGTCGCGCGGGTCGCATCTGCGACAAACCAGTCCTTCCGCGCCAGGATTAAAATATCTCGGGCAGGCTAAAGCCCACCTCCACTATTTACGCACATTTGACACTTTTTAGCAAGTCATGCCCACATAATAACTTGCGTAAATTGACGGAGGAATATTTTTCCCGGTCAATACCGGGGCAACAGGTTGACCATTGCGATGCTTTACGGTGAAATAAGCGCATAGTTAAGGGACGTGCGTTTCCGACCGTATGGCGCTGCACCTAATGTCCGCATAAGAGTGAAAATGCAACCGATATGATCCGAAAAACCCTGCACTGGTACATCTTCCGTGAATTACTGCGGGTTTTCCTGCTGACCACAGCGGCCCTGACGACTCTGTTGGCGTTCGGGGGCACCTTCAAACCCTTGACCAATGAGGGGTTGAACCTGTTCCGCCTGCTGACCATTATGGGGAATTTGATCCCCGCGATGCTGGCCTATTCAATTCCTATTGCCGCTTTGTTCGCGGCCGTGGTGGTGTATTGGCGCCTATCCACTGACAACGAAATTACCGCCTGCCGGGCCGGGGGCATCAGCTTTTTTACCATGTGCCTGCCCGCGGTATGGCTGGGATTGCTCGTCACCGTGGTGAACATGAGCTTCGCCCAGTATGTGGTCCCGATTTTCATCCAGCGCACCGAACAGGGCATCCGTTCGGATATTGGCCAGATCATGGTCAACAATATTGCCCGGCAGGAACCGTATGAATTCCAGAATATTGTCACTTATGCAGATGACGCCGTACTGAAGCGTGAGACGCTGGCCGATGGCCGGGAACGGACGATCGTGGAGTTGCAGGGCATGGCCGCGATGCAACTCAATGCCGAACGCAAGCCCACGGCCTTGTTTATTGCCCGGGTAGCCCGCTTGTTCCTCGAACCCGTGGACCGTCAGGGTGGAGATTTGCAGGCTTGGATGCAGATGGAAGATGGTGCGGTGTTCGATCCGGTCAATTTCCGAAAAATTGCCGGCTCCGCCCAATACCTGCCTCCCAGTGGCGAACCTTTCCTGCTGCCCTTGCAGGCCAACCAAAAGCCCAAGTATATGGATCTGAGTGACTTACTGTATTACCGGGCCCATCCGCTGCAACACCGGCCGGTGGCGGCGAACGTCAATGTGATCAAGCAGAACTGGCGGTTGGGCCAGATCACGGCAGGCTTGGCCCGTCAAATCAAGGGTCAGGATAAGTTCAAAATGACGACTCCGGACGGAGAAACCATGAACATCTCTATAGCCAATAGCGCTATGGATGCGGAAGATCACCTGCGTTTGAGCGGTACGGCGGGTCAGCCGGTTCAGGTTGAAGTGGTTCGCAATGGCCGGGCCATGTACATGCTTACGGCCAAGCAGGCCTTGTTACGGCTGGAAAGTCTGAGCCAACAGGACGTATACGGCACGCTGGTCCTGAGCGGTCAAGTGATGCGGACGGATTTGATCCGCAAGATTGCCCCGGCCCCGACCGACGACCCGGTGGTGATCCGCCCATTGGTCATTGATAAAAAGTTGATTGATAATGCACCGAATTTTGACACCTCGATGCTGGATAATCAAAAACTGTTCGGTGCCACCATGCAGCCGGCGATACAACGAATCGCCAGCGAATCCGCGCGTTTGTTGCGGTATATTGACGCAGAACTGCACTCCCGCACAGCGTTTGCGCTCAGTTGTCTGCCCTTGGTAATAGTGGGTGCGGCGCTGGGGATTATCATGCGGGGCCGTAATCCGCTGGGGGTGTTTGTGGTGGGCTTTGTCCCCGCCATGATGCTGATTCTCACCACGGTGGCGGGGCGACAGATGATCGAAAAAGCCGGTGCGGGTAGCCTCGGTGGCTATGTGATGATGTGGGCCAGCGTAGGCTTTATGGCGGCGCTGGCGTATGGTTTCTATTCTTGGCTAGTCAGGAAATAAGCTACGTATGCGTCTGCTTGACCGTTATATCATCCGCAGTTTTCTGATGAACTACGTGCTCGCGTTTATCGTGATTGTGGGCATGTACGTGATGCTGGATTTGATTGTCAATTTTTACGAATTTACCGCCACCAGTGATCGCCAAGTCCAAGGTTGGGATTTGACCGTTGCTATCGTAACCGACATTGCGGATTTCTATATGTACCAGATTCTGCTGATCTTCCAGCAGATGGCCGTCACCATTCCGATTATGGCGGCCGGGTTCACGATGGTGCGTATGACCCGCCATAACGAGTTGATTGCCATGCTGGCCAGCGGGGTGAGTTTATACCGCGTGGCCGCGCCGGTGATTATCTGTTCGCTGCTCTTTGCCACCATTGCCATCGTCAATCAGGAATGGGTGGTGCCCCAGTTCCGTGACAAGCTGATGCGCAAGCATGAGCAGGTGAACAAGGTTTTGGATGAACGCCCGCCGGTACAGTTCCTGCGGGATAAGGATAATTCCCTGCTGTCGGCAAGTTCCTTTGATCCCAAGAAAAATATCCTGCAAAACGTGCGTATTATTCAACGCGACGAAAAAGGGTCGGCCCGCGGGCGGATCATTGCAGAAACTGCCCAATGGGTCCCCGTACCGGGTACTACCGATCGTGGGGCCTGGTTTATGCCCAAAGCCACGATTATTGATGACAGCCTGAATTCCGATCCCGCCCTCAAAGTGGCGGGCCGGGTGGAGCAGCTTAACTACAATACG
>JBIJDM010000025.1:0-19485 GCA_044344145.1 Phycisphaerae bacterium | reverse complement strand
ATCGCCCCGACAGTTGGAGTTGGCCGTTAGTCGCAAAGCAGCGGATTTGTTGGGCACGGGTGAGATTCAGGAATTGATCGTTAACTCCCCCATCGCCACCAAACCCAAGTTTGAGAAGATTTTGCACACCCGGGTCACCCAGCCGATCATGAATTTGATCATGCTGCTGGTGAGTATCCCCTTCCTGCTGACCCGCGATCCACGCCAATTGGTGGTCAATATGATCCGGTGCACCATCGTCTCAGCCTTGTGCTTTGCGGGTACTTTTGTATTTTTCCAGGCGGCGGGAACGGTCGTTCCCGCGCTCATTGGGGCCTGGTTGCCGGTCATCATTTTTGGCCCAATCGCGCTGGTACTGATGGATTCCCTGAAGACTTGAGGGTGATTCATGAGTGTAAAACCGAAATCTACCTCTGCCCAACGCAACCGTTCGATCCGAATCGGCTTTGAATTGCTGGAAATACTGGCCCGAAGTGAAGCATCGCTAACGACGGGCGAAATCGCCAAGGTGGTGGGGTTAGCCCCTTCGATTATTAGTCGTAACCTATTGACATTAAACACGTTAGGATATGTTACCCGGATTGGCCATGGACGCTGGCGGGTCCATACGGGCGTTTTGGCCCTCGGGGCTTTAGGTTTACGCAATAGTCCACTGGGTAAGGCCGATCCCATTATGGCACAATTAGCCAGCCAGGTGGGCTGTCTGGCCGCCCTGGGTTTCGTTTGGAATCAGCAGGTTGTATATCTGTTCCGTCGGGCACCGGAAGAATTTCAAAGCAGTTTTGGCAACATCTACCCAGCCCAAGACTCGGTTATTGGTCTGTTGCTGCAGCAACCAGCCCGGGTCGAGCATTACTTCATGAAGCGTAATGACGGGATAAATTTCGGTTTGGCCCTGCGTTTACGCTTTGACGGACAGGAATATGGTATCGCCGTGTCCGGACCGATGAAATACTACCGCGGGGACAAGACGCTGCAACTATTGCATCAGGCCGCCGGAAAAATCCTCGGCACCCGCGCTGCAGCGGGAAAATGATTCTGAAACTTACCGTGGTTATTGATTGCCAGTGACGCCTTCTCGGTTTAAGATGAGTGCCCAACTGTGATAGAACTGCGGTCTGGCGTAAGACGGTAGTATCTCCCCAGCAATATGAGGTGAAGTATGCCGGCTGTCGTCGTTATTCCCGCACGTTTTGCATCTTCACGCCTGCCCGGAAAGCCACTCCTTCGTGCCACGGGAAAATATCTGATCCAGCATGTTTACGAACAGGCCAGCCGGGCCAAACGCGTGGAAGCCGTCGTGGTCGCCACTGATGATGAACGCATAGTGGAAGCGGTACGCAGTTTTGGCGGTCAGGCCGTCATGACCCGCCCGGACCACCAGTCCGGTACCGATCGTATCGCCGAAGTGATGCGGATGCCGGAATTCCAGCGGTTCCATACCGTGGTCAATGTCCAGGGTGACGAGCCGGAAATCAAGCCCGAAATCATCGACGACCTGGTACGGATAACCCGGCAGGTGGATGTGCCCATGGCCACCGTATCGGCGCCCTTCGCCAATTGGAACGAAATCAAAGACCCCAACAAGGTCAAAGTTGTGGTGGATCAGCGCGGGATGGCCATCTACTTCTCGCGCTCGGTCATTCCCTTTGATCGTGATGGCCAAAGCGCCTCGGCCACTATGCTGGAATTGGCGGGCATTTACCGCAAGCATCTGGGCATCTATGCCTATCAACGCAGTTTTCTGCTGACGTTGTGTGCCACCCCCCTGCCAGTCATTGAACAACTGGAAAAACTGGAACAACTACGGGCGTTGTTTTTGGGCGTGAAAATTTTCGTGCAGGATATTGCCGAAGCCCCGGCCGGGATTGATACCCCGGCCGATTACGCGGCCTTTATTGAACGCAGCCGATCAGCTCTTATTTAAGTTTTTATAGAACGGAGTTGCCATGGAACGCGAGAATACCGATTCAACCGAGTTGTTAGCCTCTGTGGGTCACACCTCGGACGACACGGAGTTTTACACCCCCTACCCCAAAGGGTATGTGAAAGGCCGCACCAAGTATGTGGTGGTGCTGGGCACGGTCATGTCCGGACTGGGCAAAGGCATCTTCGCTTCCAGTCTGGCCAAAATTCTGAAAGACAAAGGCCTCAAGGTCGCCCCGATCAAGATGGAAGGCTACCTGAATATTGATTCCGGCACGCTGAATCCGTTCCGTCACGGGGAAGTTTTCGTGCTCGATGACGGCATGGAAACCGATATGGATCTGGGCACGTACGAACGCATGCTCAATGAAAATCTGAACCGCTACAACTTCACCACCAGCGGACAAATCTTCACCCGGGTACTGGAACGGGAACGGCACGGTGAATATCTGGGCCGTGATGTGCAGTGGATTCCCCATGTCACGGGGGAAGTGAAACGTGTGCTGCGCAATCTCGCGATCGAATCCAAAGCCGACGTGGTCTTTGTGGAAGTCGGGGGGACCGTGGGCGATTACGAAAACGGTTATTTCATCGAAGCGCTGCGCGAACTGGCCTACGAAGAAGGTGAACACAGCGTGTGTGTGGTGGCGCTTAGCTACGTGATGGAACCGCAGAGTCTGGGCGAACAGAAATCCAAGGCCGCCCAATTGGGCTTGCGCCAAGTGATGGAGGCCGGGCTGCAACCGCACATTATCGCCTGTCGCTGCCCGTCGCCGGTGACGGAAAAAGTCCGGCAGAAGATCTCGCTATTCTCGAACGTTCCGCTACGGCGTGTTTTCTCCATGCACGATGTGCCATCCATCTATCTTATCCCGGAAATGCTGCGCGAAGCCGGGATGGATCGCGAAGTCCTGACCCTGCTGCAATTGCATGAACGGGTCAATCAGCGCACCGAAGATTCCGCCCGGCGGGATTGGCTGCAATTTGTGGAAAATCTGCTGGCCCCCAAGGAACGCAAAATCACCATCGGCGTGACCGGCAAATACACCTCGGTCCGCGATGCGTATGCCTCGATCGACAAAGCGCTGGAGCACTGCTCCTCGCATTGCCATTGTGACATCAATGTGGTGTGGATCGATACCACCGAAGTGGACAGCCGGAATGTCGCAGAAAAACTGCGCGGCTGCCACGGGATCATCGTCCCGGGCGGTTTCGGTTCGCGCGGGGTGGAAGGCAAGCTGGAATGTGTTAAGTATGCCCGCGAAAACAAACTCCCCTATCTGGGTATCTGTCTGGGTTTCCAAATTGCCGTGATCGAATATGCCCGGAATGTCTGCAAGCTGGCCGGGGCGCATAGCACCGAGTTTGATCCCAAGTGCCCGCACCCGGTCATTGACATCCTGCCGGAGCAAAAGAAGATTGAAGGCTTGGGCGGGAACATGCGGCTGGGTGGTAAAGATGTGGTAATCAAGCCCGAATCCATGGTGTGGAAGCTGTATGACCAGCAGGACAACAAACGCCTGCGGTTCCGGCATCGCTATGAAGTGGACCCGAAGTATATTGCCCAGTTGGAAAAACACGGGCTGATTTTCTCCGGCCATGCCCCCAACCAGCCCATTATGCAGATGCTGGAATTACCCCCGGAACAGCACCCGTATTTTGTCGGCACCCAATCGCACCCCTGCCTGACCAGTCGACCGCTAAGTCCCGATGGTCTGTTCCTGGGCTTGGTTCAGGCGGCACTGATTCGGGCTTATCCGCAGCAGACCATGCCGGAAATCACCGGGATCGCCGTGAATGATGTGAGTCTCTAAACCTATCCCACAGGGAAGGTCAACGGTATGCGCTGGTTTGCGTATGTCATCCTCTTATATGTGGCGACGGCGTTGCAAGTGGCGCAGTTGGGTAAAATTAGTCCCGGCACCTATCCGCGGATTGAGTACCTGCTGATCCTGGTGCTGTTCTATGCCCTATACGCCCCCGAGGACGAAGCCGCGCTGGCGGCAATCATTACCGGCATCACCTACGACCTGATCAGCACCGATATCATCGGCACCCAGGCCATTCCCATCGCCCTGCTGGGCTGGTTGGTACTGCGTATCCGGATGTCAATTTTTCGGGATTTCTTTCTCAGTCAAGCGCTGGTGGCGTTGTTCGCCGGTATCCTGCTGGCTCTACTCAGCAGCATTTTCAAATGCTGGAGCATACCCCATACGGCGCGGCTGGGCTTCGGCAGTCTGGTATGGCAAGGGTGCGCCAACGCGGGATACACCGCCATTCTGGCGGCCCCGATCATCTATGTGCTGGATAAATTGCGGCCGATCCTAGGGTTGGATTCGGGGCGTAAAAACGGTTACCGGATGTAAGCCACCCGAACGTATCAGGCCCCGATTGCCTGCAGCCACGCCTGCGCGATGCGTTGATGGCCGGCCATGGTGGGATGGACGCCATCGTAGGCCCAATAGGCGGCCGGAGCTTCTTTCAGGGCGGCATCGAATACGGATTGAAACTTCACCAATACCGTGTCAAATTCCTTCGCCAGTTTGGCTACAACCGCCTGCCGGGCTTCAATCTCGGGCACCCATGGGTCTTGGACCACGCCACAACGCAAGACAAACGGTTCGCACAGAACCAGTTTAATGGCGGGGTTGTGTTCTTTGGTTTCCTGCAGTAATTGCCGATACACGCGTTCAAACTTGGGCACACTCACGCCCTGATTGGAGGTAAAGCCATGCCAGGTGTCATTCACCCCGATCAGGATGCTGACCAGCGTGGGTTTCAGATTCAGGCAGTCTTCCGTCCAGCGCGCGTACATATCGGGCACACGATTACCGGAGATACCACGGTTGTAACACTTCAGATTAAATTGGGGGTACTTGGCCAGCAGCACTGCGGATGCCTGCAAGGCATAACCGCAACCCAAACCGGACCAATTCGGATTGGCTTCTTTTTCTTCGCGCCGCCGGGTGGCATCAGTGATGGAATCGCCCTGCCATACAATCACATCTTCAGCTTGTAACAACATCGTAGAACTCCTTTGGGCGATTATTGTGGCAGAAACCCGGCGTACTGGCAACCTGAAGCCAATCACTGGCTCGATGCGAACAAAGCGCGTAATTCCTGCGCCATCCCCTTGGCCGCTTCTTCTGGGGTGACTTTCTGCAGGGTAAGCCGCTCTACCCAGCGTCCCAGAATTGGTTGCCAATCGGCCCACCGGGCTGTAACGGGGAGTTGGCGCCCGTCCTGATACAGGTTGGTAAAGGCGGCGACATTATAAGGCGACTGGGTGGCCTGTAGATACGCCGGGCTGGCCGCCACCGGCAACAGGGTGGGGATTGCCCGGCGCAATTGATCACCGCAATAGGCCTCTTCTGCCTGCGGACCACACATAAAGCGAATTAACCGCCAACCCGCCTCGGGATGCCGACTGCGGGCCGATAGCATCAGACCGTTACCTTTGACCAGTGCGTGACGACCGGCGGGTCCGGTGGGAATTGGCACCACATCCCAATTAAACTGCCCACCAATCTGCTTGCGATAGCGCGGGGACTCGCCAGCAAAGCCGCTGGTCATACCCAACATACCGCTCTCAAAACTCAACTGGCCGGGAATCGTTTCACCGACCTTAGGCACAACCCGATATTTATGCATCAAATCACTAAAGAATGTCAATCCGGCAATAGCTTCCGGCTGGTCCACATAGACCTGGTGCGTATTATCAATGATTTCACCACCATACAGCCAGATGAGCCACCAGACGTCCAGATTATCCAAACGCATCCCGAGTGATTCCAACCGACCGTTACGATCCCTACGGGTCAGGGTTTGGGCCGCGTGCAGAAAAGCCGCAATATCCCAGCGACCTTGTTGGTATAACTCAAATGGATCGGTCAGCCCAGCAGCCCGGAACAGGTCCTTGTTGTAGTACAATAATTTCCCGCCAAAGAGGGTATTCAACCCATAGGTTTGCCCCTGATAGCTGACTTCGTTCAAGGCTTGAGGCACGTAGTCTGCCCGACGAAATAAACCCGCTTTTTCATCTGCGGTCATAAAATCGTCCAACGGACGGAAATACCCCATCGGGATCAGGCGTGGCAATTGGTACAAGTCCACCCGAAAGACATCCGGCTCGGTATTCGAAGCCAGCATGACCTGCATTTTCTGCGGGTATGGTGCCCCGGGAATCATCAGGTACTGCACAGCGATGTCGGGATTTTGGGTCTGAAACAGTTCGAGCATCTTCTCGTCCGTGCGCTGCTGCTCGGGATTACCCCAAGCCATATATGTGAGGTGGATTTTGTGGTCGGTCAACTGGGGGTTGTGCAGCCAGAGATAAAATAAGATCGGGGTCAGAAACAAACCCATCCAGCCCCACAGCCGGATGCGCGTCCACAGTTTTGGGAGCCAATTTTCTGGCATTATAGCGTCCTGATAAAAACCGCAATGACCTAGACGCATCGTAATAGATACCCCGGGGAATAACAAACCCCGGGGCTATTTGCCGATACAGAACTGACCGAAAATATGCCCCAAAACCGAATCCGGGGAGGTGTGGCCGGTAATTTGCCCGAGCCAATCCAACGCCAGCCGCAGTTCGGCGGCGGCCAGTTCGGGATGGGACGTAAGCTGCGCCGCGGGCATGGCCAGGAGTCGCTGGAGACTGTCGCACGTCGCAGCCAGCAGCTCACGATGCCGGGCATTGAGCACAAAGACTTGACCCGCCAGAGCTTCGCGGTGATACGCACAGGTCCCCAGATGATGGATCAAACTCGGAATACCCGCACCTGTATGCGCGGAAATTGCCCACGGGGTGGCAACGCCATCGGTCCCCGCTTCCGGCAGGTCAATTTTATTTTTTACCCATAGCGTGGGGATGTGTTGGTAGCCGGTGATTTCCTGCCTGAGTTCGGCCACACTTTCCGGGGTATCTGCCGCATCCAGCAGGACCATAATCACATCGGCTTGGGCCAGCGCCTGATTGCGTGCGCTTTGCATTGCGGAACGGAGTTCCTGTTGAGTCTGTTGTTCCAGTCCGGCCACATCCAGCAGGCGAATCGGCCCATTGGGGGTGGGCACAATTGCCTCCAATACATCACGGGTGGTACCCGCCACAGGTGACACCAGCGCCCGCGCGGAAGCGCTCAGGCGATTTAACAGCAGACTCTTGCCGACATTGGCCCGGCCCAACAGGACCACCGCAGGCAGGCGCGATAAACGTTGCCAATCCAGCGCCCGACGCTGAACGCCGATGATTTCGTCATTTAGTTCCCTCACCTGGAGAAGTAATTTCTCGGGGGCAATAAAGACCATGTCGGGTTCATCCGCGAAATCCAGACCGACTTCCAATAACGCGAGCAGATGAGTGAGTTGCCGGGTGCACTGTTGGAGCCATTGATAGAAATGACCGTTGCGCAACACCGTGGCCGCCTGCAGTTCACGATTGCCACTGGCGGCAATCGTGGCGGCGATTCCCTCGGCCATGGTTAAATCGAGCTTCCCATGCAGAAAAGCCCGCAGCGAAAACTCGCCCGGCCCCGCGGCGCGGGCTCCGGCGCGCTGCACCACTTCTTGTAATTGAGTCAGGAGCACGGGCGAACCGGGCACATGCAACTCGATGGTATCCTCACCGGTAAAGCTGTGCGGTGCGGTGAATACCAATACCGTGATCGCGAGGGGCACGTCGCGCAGTTGCGCCGTAAACGTACCTGCTTGCCCGGACAGGGGCTGACGCAGGAGTGGATTGATATATGCCAGCGCCTGAGGGCCGGTGATACGCAGGATGCCCCGCACCGCCACGCCGGGGGCGGAACTGACCGCCACAATCGTGTCGGCTGGGTGCACGGGTGGAGACTCCGTTATCCGACTTTGCTGCTGGACACCGGTGTAAGCGCGGGTTGGTTGGGCAGCAGGCCACGCTTCCGCAAGCTCTTGCGCACAATCCAGGTGTCAATCAAACCACCGGCGGTACTGGCAAAGATGTACAGATTCAAGCCCGAGGGGGCGTTGTAAAGGAACACGGGGAAAATCATGATCATCCACTGGCTGATTTTTTGCATCTGCTGCTGTTGGTCATCCGCAGATTTGGGCTGGGTCGCCATCTGGAACCGCATCTGGAAGAAGAACGCCACGCCCAGCAGGAGCGGCAGCAGATTCAGCCCCCCCACCGCGCCCATCAGCGGAATCGAGACGGGATTCCAGTGCATGATGGTATCGGGATTGGACAGATCATTGATCCAGCCGGGGATGAAGCCCGCATGGCGCAAATCAATATCCACCGCCAGACCCGCATACAGGGCAATCCAGATGGGGGTTTGCAGCAGCATGGGCGCACAGCCCAAGACTCCGCCAGCGGGATTGATCTTGTGCTCGCGGTAAATCCGCATCATCTCTTCCTGATAGGCTTTGTTATCCTTGGCATAACGCTTTTTGGCGCGTTCCAACTCCGGGGCCACCCCGGCCATCTTCTTGGACATGACCGCCATTTGGATCTGACTATAGCGGGTCAGCGGATGCAGCAGTAACCGGACGACCAGAACCAGAATGATGATCGCCACGCCGTAATTGCCGAACGAGATAACATGAATCCAGTCGAGCATTTTCAGAATGAACAGGGCCAGCCACGAGAAGGTGCAGAAACCGCACGGTCCTCCTTGGCTGAACATAATGACATCAATGTAGCGATAGGTGTTAAAAATTGCCGGCTGCGTCTGCCGATCCGCTAACGGCGCCGTAATGGGGACTACGGTCCCGGCAAGCAAATCACGCTTTTTCGGGCCAAAAAACACTTCCAAAGGCAGGTTCGCCTTCGCCCCGGCCACCACCTCAACCTTTTGGCCGTTCAGGTGCATCCCCACCACACTTTTGGTCAATGCGGGGTCTTGGTACAACGGTTCAATCACTGCCGAACGCAGGTGGTCAATCTGGGCTATAGGGGTGTTGTTTTCCAGCAAGTCTACCGCCGGGGTGGCCGTGGAGGGCAAGGGCCGCACAATGGTAGTAAAGAAACGATTTCCCGCTGCCACCCAAACCAGCCGGTCTGCACCCTGGAATTCTCCTATCGTTTTGGCCAGAGCGCCAGGCTTGGCAAAGGTCGCATGCAGTTCGTGGAAAAAATCCCCCCTGATTTCTTTATTGACTGACTTATAAGCGCCCGCGTGAAAATGCCGTGAATCCGCCCGCGGATCATCGGGTGGAAGATTCCACATATCTGTGGGGCCCATCTGGTCAATTTCCGCCGTGATGGTTTTGGACGTCAGATTGATGATCTCATGGCGAACCGACATTTCGTATTGGTCCGGCCGCAAGGTAAAGATTTTGCGGATATCAACCAAGGGTTCCAACGCGGCCACATCGGCATATAAAATCAGGCTGAGTTGCACTTCCGTGGCCGTGGACACACCAACGACTTTCCAGACCACGGGCTTATCATTGACATAGCCCAAGCTGTAAACGTTGCCATTGACCCGGGCCGCCAGTGTGGCGAAAGGGGGCAGGGTGACGGGATCGGCCTGCAGCAGCGTAAGAGGTTCTTTCCCCCCCACCGTGGCGGCATAATCACGGGGATTCAATTGCACTTTTTGCACACTGGCCAGCGCGGTATTGATGGTAACGGCCAGTTTCGCAGGCTGCGTGGGGTCCACCGAACCCAGCGTGATCAGTTGCGGATCATCCATCGGCTTGCCCGGCTGGGTGGTGGTGACCGAAAACTGGCTGGTAAATGCCGCTGCCACCGGCGCAGCCGGCCCGACAGGCGCCGGGGTTTTGATGTAAGTGTTATACACATACATGGCCCCCAAACCAATCATCATCACAATTACAAAATTGGAGAAAAACTTCTTCATGTCCATACTGATTCATTCCATTCGTTAGTACCGGGAGCCCGACTCAGCGTCCTTCCAGCAGACGCGAACCGAGAAAATTATCCAGATCGCCGATCTTCTTGATCTTCTCAACCGTGGTCATCACGTCATAAGGCACCCGCAGGAACTCCACCCGATCCGGGTAAAGAATCACAAAACTGCTCTTGGGATTGCGATCCCGGGGTTGCCCCACTGAGCCGATGTTAATCATAGCCTTGGTTTCGGCGCCGATTTCGAAAACATTGTGCAGATCATCGGGCGAGAGAAATTCCGGCGTGGGTAAAAACACTCCGGGGACGTGGGTATGCCCGACAAAACAGAGCTTGGGGAAGCGTTCAAAAATCTGATTCATTCGGGCATGATTGGCGGCATCATCGGGGAATACATACTCGTTGATCGGGCGCCGGGGCGAGCCATGATAGGCATAGAACCGCTCGCCGGAATAGCGGGTAATCATCATGCCCAGATAACGCCACCGACGGTTGCGCCGTTCCGCGCTGGGATCCCGTTCAAACTGCATCCGGGTCCAGTAGGCGGCCGATTCTGCGGCGGAGTTGAAGTTGAATGGTTCAAAAAAGATGGCGAAATCATGGTTGCCCATCAGCGAGAATATGGTGCGTTCAATCACCAGATCCATACACTCCAAGGGATTGGGGCCGTAACCGATGACATCCCCGAGACAGACAATGTGCTTGATGCCCCGCCGGTCAATCTCGGCGAGTACTGCCGTGAGCGCCTCGAGGTTGCCATGGATATCGGAAATAATTGCGATCGGGGCGTTATTGGGGAGACGTACCTGTGCCGCTCCAGCATTCGCTCGTTCCGGGGGATTCGTGCCAGCCACGTTTTGAGTCATAACTTGTTTTCTACCAATTCGTTGTCATCAATTATTCGCATTTGGCGTAGGATTGCCCGACAGGCAACTTTTCCGCATTTCGTCATGCTAAGGAAACCCCGCCTTGTCGTCAAATGCGCGGGGCGTAATTAAATACTTTCTCCAAGGTTGATTTGACGAAAACACCGCCAGCGTATATTTAACACGCACCTTAGCAGACAGGAGTTTCATTTATGGCACAGCATTATTTGGCTATTGATCTGGGCGCGGGCTCGGGACGCGTCATGTTGGGCACCATTGCCGAAAACCAAATCACCTTGCAGGAAATGCATCGCTTTGCCAATGAACCGGTGAAAATCGCCGGCACGCTGGTCTGGGATTTACCGCAATTATGGAACAATATTTTAGTCGGCCTGACCAAAGGCATCAGCCAGCAGCCGGATATATCCGGCATTGCGGTGGATACTTGGGGGGTGGACTTTGGGCTATTGGATGGCCGGGGACAATTATTAGCCAATCCGGTCTGTTATCGCGACAGCCGGACCGATGCGCTGCCGGAGCAGGTTTTTGCCCGGATCGCCAAAGAACGGGTCTTTGCCATCACCGGCCTGCAAACCATGAGTCTGAACACCCTGTTTCAATTGGCCAGTATGAGTTTACGGCAGGACCCAATTCTCGGTGTTGCCAAGCGATTGCTGTTTATGCCGGACTTGATCGGTTATCTGCTGACCGGACGCATGAGCAATGAATACAGCATCAGTTCCACCTCGCAACTGCTGGATGCCAAGGCGCGGAATTGGTCCGGGGAAATCTTGGATGCGATCGGCGCCCCCCGGCACTTGTTCAGCACACCCGTGGCCCCGGCCACACCACAAAGCCTACTCGGGCCAGTCAGCGCAGAAATTGGCCAGATCATTGGCAAGGCTGGCATCCCGGTCTGGCAGGTGGGCGGACATGACACCGCCAGTGCCGTGGCTGGCGTCCCCGCAGTCGGTACCGACTGGCTCTATCTGTCCAGCGGGACCTGGAGCCTACTGGGTGCGGAAGCGGATGAGCCCGTGTTGACGCAGGCCGTACAAGACGCCAATATCACCAACGAAGGCGGGGTAGGTGGAAAAATCCGCCTGCTGAAGAATATTACCGGCATGTGGCTGATTCAGGAATGCAAACGGCAATGGGCGCAGGAAGGCCGGGATGTGGATTATGCCACGTTGGATAAACTCACGGCCGAGGCCCCGGCCAATACCGCCAAATTGGATCTGTTCAACGAACCAAGTTTTGGCCAACCGGGCCAGATGTGTGACAAGATCGCCGCATATTGCCAGCGTACCGGCCAACGGGTACCAACCAATCAGGGGGAATTCGCGCGGGTGATTTTCGAATCACTGGCCCATAGTTATGCCGAAGTGATTCAGATTTTAAAGAACGTCACCGGGCGTAATTTTGGGCAACTGCATATTGTCGGTGGCGGCAGTAAAAACCTGCTGCTGAATCAACTGGCGGCCAATGCGACAGGCTTAAAGGTCCTGGCTGGTCCAGTGGAAGCCACCGCGTTGGGTAATGTTATGGGTCAGGCGATTGCGAGTGGCCATGTGGCATCATTGGCTGCAGGCCGGCAACTGATTGCCAATAGCGTGCAGCCGCGGGTCTTCGTACCACAATAAGCGAACTTACTTTAGTCCGGGCAGGATCACGACGGGCTGATAAGACTCATCCAGCAATTCAATGACATGGCACACCCGCACGGTTATGCCAGCTTTGGCCAGATGACGTTCAATTTGCAGGGCACAACCAACGTTGGCGGTGGCCAGCACGGTCGCGTTCGTGGTCTTGATATTCGCGACTTTGCGTTGCCCCAAGGTCTCGGCCATAGCTGGTTGGGCGAGATTGTAGGCCCCTGCCGCACCGCAGCAGACGTCGGTTTCGGGCAGGTCCACGATCTTCAGACCGGGGATAGCTGCCAGTAATTGTCGCGGGGGTTGCCGCAACTTCTGGGCATTAAGCAAATGGCAGGGATCGTGATAGGTCACACGATAGGGCAAAGCCCCGGGGGTGCGGGTTAAGCCCACCGCAGCGAGTAATTCCGTGATATCACGCATCCGAGTCACGACTGCGTGTGCCCGCTTATGCCATTGCGGACTGGCTGCCAGCACATGGTCCAAAGATTTCAATTGGGCGCCGCAACCGGCAATCGCGGATACAAAATAATCTTCGCTCCGACGTTCCAGCCGTTCCACCAGATTGCGGGCAAATTCCCCGGCATCATCCGGCATGTTCACATGCGCAGCCATCGCACCACAGCAACCCTCATCGGGCAGCAAATTCACATCAAAGCCATTGGCGGTTAAAACCCGCACGCAGGCGGCATTGAGCCCCTGCGAAACCACCGAGCCGACACAGCCCGTCAGCAACACCACACTACCCCGACGCGGGCCAATGGCGGGATTATGCTGTGGGATTTTTACCGGCAGTAATGGTACCGGTGGGAGCACGCTGGTCATCGCTGGCAAGGGCGCGGGCAGTCGTTGTGCAATCCTCTGGACCAGACCTGACAAGCCCATGATCCGGGCCAACTGCAAAGGCAGAATACTCAAACGCACCCGGCCAGCATAGGGCAGCACGTGACTGACCAGAAATTGCAGAATCCGGTTTTCCTGCGGACGCTGTAGTACGGCCTGACTAACCACAGGTCGCACCAATTCCAGAATATTGTGGTATTCCACCCCGGACGGACAAGCCACTTCACAGGCCCGGCACACCAAACAACGCTCCAGATGCGCCAGCGCCGTAGGCCCGGGCGTTAATCGCCCATCCATCATGGCCCGCATCAAATGCAAACGCCCCCGGGGCGAATCGGCTTCGTCGCCGGTTTCCAGATACGTGGGACACGCCGGCAAACAAAAACCACAATGCACGCAGGCATCTATCTGCTGGCGCAAATCAGGCCGATTTAATTCGGTGGGTGCCGTACTCATAGGCTGTAACTTGAGCCTCGGAGATTAGTTGAACTTCCGATTGAGGATGGCCGCAATCTGGTGGAGCTCTTTCATCATCGCCACAAAAGCATCCGGCAATAGGGCCTGGGCCCCATCGCACATGGCCTTGCTGGGACAATCGTGCACTTCCACCATGATGCCATCCGCTCCGGCGGCCATACCCGCCCGCGCCAGCGCGGGGACATACTCACGGGTACCGCTGGCATGACTGGGGTCCACAATGACCGGCAGATGGCTATGCGCCTTGGCCACGGGTACCGCGGCCACATCGAGCGTATAACGCACGGCGGTTTCAAAGGTCTTGATCCCGCGTTCGCACAGGATCACATCTTTATTGCCCTGCGAGAGCACATATTCCGCCGACATCAGCCATTCCTGAATCGAGGCAGAGAGACCACGCTTGAGCAGCACCGGTTTGCGGGTCTTGCCCACTTCGGACAGCAGGTTGAAGTTTTGCATATTGCGGGCGCCGATTTGGAAGACATCGGTGTAGCGTTCGATGATTTCAACATGCCGGGTATCCATCACTTCGGTGATGATGGGCATATCGTTGGCCTGGCCGGCATCGCGCAACCACTTGAGCGCGTTTTCGCCATGACCCTGGAATGAGTAAGGACTGGTGCGGGGCTTGTAGGCCCCACCCCGCAGGACCGAGGCCCCGGCGGCCTTAACCTCGCGGGCGAGCTGATGCACCATGGCTTCATCTTCGCACGCACAAGGCCCGGCCAGCATCGCGGCATGGCCACCACCCACTTTGACCACACCACCGCGCGGGCGCGGGATGGACACAATCGTATCTTCTTTATGAAATTCCCGGCTGGCCAGCTTGTAGGGCTTCATGATGGGCAGCACCTGTTCCACACCCACGATTGAACGCAGATGTTCCTGATCCACCTGACCTTCTTCGCCGACCACGCCAATGACGGTACGGAACTGACCGCGGGACAAATGGGTTTGCAATCCCAGCGCTTCGATTTGGCTGCAAATATCTTTAATCAGGGCTTCCGTGGCTTCAGCTTTCAGGATAACGATCATGTCTCGACTACTCCTACAGGTTCCAATAAGGGACATACAAGCCGTACGTAAGTACATACGGCCAAACCTTTTATTATCACTTATTTGCGGTAACTTCGCAAAGGCCTTCACCAACAAAAAAGGGCGTGGCAGAATGCCACGCCCAAGGTTAACTTAATGATGCGACCTGACTTATGGTTCCGGCACAATATCAATGATGCTGTCGCCAAGCTGGAAACTCACTTCGGTGCCCAAGGCCAACCACTGGCCGACTTCGGGGTTTTTACGCAAAAGTTCAAAATACGCCTCAGAATTGAATGCTATCTTCTGCCGGGTCGCGTTGGTGGGCATCTTTTGGGTGCGTTGATCCACCCATTGGTTGCCATTCTGATAGAACGTCAACCCCTTGATGGTGCGATTCTGCTGGGCGTAATTCTGCACGACGCGGTAACCTTGGTCCTGATTGTTGCTGGCGCCATTAGCTATGGCTTTAGTCATGGCCGGCGCACTGGCCTGCCCCGGCGCGGCAGGGGCTTGCAGGCGTTCACTCTTCTGACCGGCAACATCCTGCAACTGGGCCAAATTATCCGCCCGGCGCAACCCATCATTATTCACCGACATACTCACCGAGTTGCCACCAGACTGGGTGCCTTTGCGGGCCGCATCAAACGCGACTTCGGTACGTTGCATGGCCCAACCATCGCCTTCCATTTCGCGCAGACTGCGCTGCGCCACAGGGACATTACGGCCACGTTCATCTTCGATAATCAGCAGCGCGGTATATGGGGTTACGATCCCCCACCGCCGGGCCAAGTCAGTGATTTCCTCTTTGAGTTCTTTGCTTTCGCCATTGATCCGAATCTGTTCCAACAACCAACTGACCCGCCGGGCGGCCCAGAGTTTGGCAATCCATTCGTTGCTGGAATCGGTTTGGGCAGGGAAGACAAAGTCCTGGGCAAATTTTTCTTCTGTGGCCGCGCCCTGACAGGTTAAAACCGCGGCACTGTTGCCTGACTGACGATAGGTGCCCATTACCAGCAACTGATCCCCCTTAAACAAGTCGGGCAGCTCACGCGGATATTGATGGGAAGTAGTAATTCCGGTGAAGTCCAGTTTCAACTTGGTCAGGATCGGGTCCTGCACCTTGGCCATAAAGCTGCTGATGGCCACTTCGATATCTTCCTTGGGCAGGACATATTGGCTATATCCATGGGAGGTTTCCGCAACCTGATCCAGCAATTTGGTGTTGACATCGCTGCCGATACCAAAGGTGAAAATACGGGTGGCTCCGGTGGCAGCCTTGAACTTGGCTAACAAGCGATCGGGATCGCGTTCGCCAATGGTAGGCAAACCGTCGGTGATAAAGACAATCATGGTCAGGCGCTTGCCGTCGCGCGGCACCATTTCCAATGCCTTGCCCACGGCTTCCTCAATGGCAGTACCGCCGGCGGCCTTCATACCATCAATGAAGGCCAGCGCTTTATCACGGTTGGCTTTATCCGCGTTGGTCAACTGGCCGAGAACGGCTTCGGCTTCGGTCGAAAACCGGATCAATTCAAAACGGTCTTCGGGATTCAGACTGCCGACACAATACTTCAAGGCCCGTTTCGCCTGATCCAGTTTGTCACCCATCATCGAGCCACTGGTATCCATGACAAAGATTACATCTTTGGGCATGGCTTTGGGTTGGGTTTTCAGCACCGGCGAAGCCAACAACAGGAAATAGCCGTCTTTATCGGCCTCCGGTTTGAAGGTCAGCAGATTCATCCCCAGCGTATCAGCTTTGCGCCCAATATAGAGATGGAAATCTGTGTCCGGCCGGGTGTCCTTGGCTTCCCAACCAACGGTCGCGGACTTATCGCCTTTGCGATTAATATCTACGGTATGCGAAGGCGAATAGATGCTGGTAATCGGCAGCGGGCTATTTACGGTGACCTTAACCGAAGCACTGTTCAGGGGTTTGCTGGAGAATTTTTCGGTACTCAGTGTGTAGTGATAATGCAGCATCTGCCCATCTTGCATCAGCAGTTCGCTGTATTTCAGTTGAATCCGCTTGCGGCCCATGGGTTCGATGGGAAAAATCCGAACCCGAAAGACATCACGCTGGGAATATTCCAGCAAAGCGGGGTCTTTCATTTTACGGACAATATCTTCGTAGATTTTCCGGGCTTTTTCCGCATCCAGCAATTCGGCTTCCACGGGCTTGCCATCAATATCCATGGTGAACTTGTCTATCCGGCTGCCTTTGGGCAAGGGAAAGATGTACTCCCCTTCCAAA
The DNA here is from genome assembly GCA_044344145.1 of Phycisphaerae bacterium. GTDB lineage: Bacteria > Planctomycetota > Phycisphaerae > WQYP01 > WQYP01 > JBAXGE01. The sequence goes on along the minus strand of JBIJDM010000025.1, from coordinate 2,577 downwards.
CGCGAATTGTTGGGGTTATAAAACTCCTGATCCACGGTAGTAACCGCGTGCTGATCGTCAATGGCACATGTCACATGGTGGTAGGACACTTCCAAGGGGGCAAAGTTGAAATGCCCGGGGATGGGCCGCGGGGGATGGGGTATGATGATGAACCCATCGGCCAACGTCGGAGCCACCCAGAACAGCACCGCCACCAGAACGAGTAGAAGTTTCCTAATCATCGCAGCCTCCGCATTAACAGACACAATTGGGGCCTATACGGGCGCTTAGACGCCAACGGCGGGAAAAAGTTCCCGATTATTATGGTAATCTGGACCATCCCGCCTGCCATGGTCAGGTGACTTATTATGCGACTTTTTGCCATATTACGGCAATACGATGTTCCAAGTATCGTTATTATCGCCTGGGTGGTGCCTATTTTGGGAGTTATATATGAAGTTTGTGCTACGCCCATTTGTCCATACCACCGCGGTCTTGGCCATGGGTTTGGGATTACCCGTATGTCTGTGGGCAGAAAATGCATCGGGTCGGTATGCGGGTTACACTGAACAGGCCGCCAAAGGACCTCATGCTCAGGTCAAAGCCGCCACATTTTTTGGTGGGGATGGCTACGAAGAATTCACAGCGGCCGTGGGCCTGCCCAATGATGGGGGGTACATCGTTGCCGGCAATAGTTGGGGCCCCGCTTTTCCGCTGAACACCAATGTGACGGTATTGGGCAAAGGTGCGCACCGGGGACTCAGTCCCACCGAATGGGGCAAGCGGGCTAAAAATCAGGCCGTCAATCAACCGAATTCCGCTTCTCCGGACTGTGCGGGTTTTCTACTTTTTTACGATAAAGACGTCAAGAAAATCCAAAAGGCATACCGTTTTGACTGGGGTGTGGGAACCGTGATGGCCACGGCGCTGACCGAAGATGGCAAGTCGTTACTGGTTACCGGACGGGCCACGGCCGCCTTGGGTATCCTGAGCAATACTGCCAAGTCGTTCAAAACCACACCCGTGGGCAGTGGGAAGTATGATTATGCTGGGGTCTCCTGCCCGGGCGATGTCTATGTGATGAAACTAAAGCTCGATGATGGGAAAATCGAGTGGATTCAAGTCTTGGCGGGGCTGAATGCCACCACAGATAAACTTTGGATTGACAAGAAAGGCGTGATCTATCTGCCGGCGGGTGGTTTGTACCGGATCACAGCCGATGGTGGTAGCGTCAAAAAAATCAGCGACTTAAATGGCGCCGAGGGTCCGGCCAAGTGGGTGGGTTTCAATCCCAAAACCGGCGAATCTTATTTTGGTGGCGACCGCAACACCAAGACCGGCCGCGAACCATACCGGCAACCCTATCTTTATCGAATTGACAGCGAAGGTCAACGCAAAGCCCGTTATTGGGAACCGGATCCCAAAGAGATTTCATCGGCCACCGGCCATATGGAATCCGACTCTAGTATCCTGGCGCTGGATTTCCGTAGTGATGGTACTGCCGCTTTACTCGGATGGTCGGATGGGGGCAACAGTGTGCTGCCCCGCCAAATCAGTGATTGGCATGTCGAGGGGCCGGGGGGCGGGATGAAAATGGCCACCTGGGGGATGAAAAGCGCCAATTCGCTGGGCCATGTCATGTTGGCCAATCTCGACAAGCCCGAGTTGTTAATGCATAGTTGGTTTGCATGTTTTATACCGGGCAACTTTCATGACGCGAAATTCCGCAATGCCCCCAACGCGATTGGGTTTGAGCACATCGTCGCCCTGCCGGGTGATGCGCTGTTATGTCAGGGGGGAGCCGCGACCGGTTTGATCCAAACCCCAAATGCCTTTTACAAATATCCCGAGGACGGCCCAAAATATGGGGGTGAATTTGCGTTGATTTTCAACCCGGAGGTTAACCGACTGCTGTTCTCAAGTTATCTGCCGGGATGCGCCGAGGTGCGTTTGGGCAAGTATTCCAAGGGTGGTTTAGTGATTAGTCGCAGCAAAGGTGATGATGCGAGTCAAAACACCAATGGCCCCACCCCCTCACCGGTCACCAAAGGTGCCGTACAAGAAAAATTTGGCGGTAAGACGGACGGCCATTTAATCATCCTGGAATTACCCTGAGTGCCGTATTCAGTCAGTGGGTTCAGGTTGGGTAGTAAGCGCATCAATTCAGGCGCTTACCATATCCAATTATCGGGCTTGGTCAGAAGGCTGATATTTATCTCCTTTCCCGCTAAAATAGCGCGTATGGATGCCCCGGAAGTCATTTTTCGCAGTTATCTCAAGCAGCGTGGACTGAAGTTCACGATGGAACGGCGGGTATTACTTCAGGCCATTCAGGCCTTCGGCCGGCCTTTTGAGGCCGAGGAACTGCTGTTGCTGCTGCGGGAACGCGAACAACGGATCAGCCGGGCCACCATTTACCGCACCATCCGGAATTTACTGGAAGCCGGAATGCTCAAGCAGGTCCATTTCGGCACCGGCAAGCAGGCGCATTATGATTTCACGGCCGGGGGTGATGTCAATGATTATCTGCTGGATCTGGACACCGGGCGTATTTTGCCTTTCTCCAGCGAATTGGTGGCCAAAATCTGCGATAAAATT
>JBIJDM010000258.1:0-3357 GCA_044344145.1 Phycisphaerae bacterium | reverse complement strand
GTCAATGTAGTGGATGGCGCCCAAGGGGGCGTGTTGGATACCGCTGCGGCGGTGTTGAGTTATCCCGCAGAGTTCCGCGATCTGCAACCCAATGCGGGCTTGCTGCGGCAAATCGCCCAGGTGACTGGCGGGGATTACATCACCCAGTTGGATACGCTGTTCCGCCCCCGCGATATTCAGGTACAAACCTTCAAAGACATGTTCCAATGGTTGCTGATTATCTCGGCTTCCGGCTTGCTTCTGGATGTGGCCTGGCGGCGGTTGAATCCGAAAGATTGGTTCCAGAGCCCGCGCCGTGTCGTCACTACCACCGTGGCCGGTCAGGCTGTGGCCGTACTGCAACAGATCAGGGCCGGACGCGGCAGTGTGGAAGCCCGGTCCAGCCCATGCCCTCCCCGGCCAGCGTAGCGCCCGTAATCACCTCCAGTCCGACCGTGGCACCACCTGCCACTCCCGCGGCTCCGGAAACCCCGGCCAGTACGTCCAGCTATGGGGATCGGCTGATGCACGCCAAGAAGCGCGCCGCCGATCAAATCCGCAAGTCCGCACAGGATGGGTCGCAGTCATGACCACTGTCTCGCGGCGTCGGCTGCTGATTTGTACAGCGGTGAGTTTGGAAACCCAGCAGTTGGCGAGGGCATTGCGAATTGCGCCCTTACGCGGTGATGAAACCCTACTGCCCGAGGCTGATAGCTGTCTCTTACAGGTAGGCGTAGGCGCAACCAGTCTGGCAGTATTTTTACAACAGCATCATGAGCATTTTGACGGTGTGGTGATGGCCGGGCTGGCGGGGGGGCTGGACCCTAATATTGCACTAGGCACGGTATGTATTGACTCCGCCTCCGTGCCGTTGCCCATCGGCCCCTGGCCGATAGTGCGGGTGCACCGGGTAGATCAAGTAGTGACTAGTCCCTCGGCCAAGCAGACGTTACGCACCCAAACTGGTGCCGACTTGGTGGACATGGAAAACGCCCGCGTCCTGGAACTCGCCCGGCGTTTTGACCTGCCCTGTATGGCGGTGCGGGCGGTATCCGACACCGCCAGCGATAGCATCCCCGCTGTCGGTGTGCGCTTGCTGAAACCCAACGGCAATCTCAGCCCGTTGGCCGTGCTCTTATACGTGGTGATACAACCGTGGAATATCCCGCCCCTGTTGCGTATGGGGAAAAAATCACAACTAGCCGCTCAAAAATTGGCAGAAGCCGTGGTTACACTGGTGCATTCCACGTGGCCCGAAGTCTCTGTATCGCAACCCTAAGCGCGGAGTCGGATATGTCATTGAGGAAAAAAGTGGGGATCATTGCGTCAGTCGTGGCCATGGCTTTTATTGGGCTCATGATTGTCTGCTTCATGCTGTTGCCGCCGGGATTTTTTAAGTTAACGAGATATGATACAGGTCGCGACACACATTTGGTCGTAGGCGATGGTTATTATCAGGTCGTTAGGATTGGCAGAATGTATGGATTTCACAACCACGATAATGAGGAGGGACTAATGAATGTGAAGGGGTGGAGATATTGGGGGCGGTATTTTTTGGTTTTAGGCGATGGTTATGGTCTAAGCTCAGATCACGATAATGCATTGTTTGTGGTAAATGTAGACAACAACGATTTTCGTAAATATTACACGCCTGCGGACTGCCCAGAGGGTCTGAGGGAACAATACTTAGACTTAATTGAAAAAGCGAAATCGCCATAACGTTGGTTTGCAGTGCGCGTTATAGTTGCCCAGGACCAGTCACGTTTTCCCCACCACACTAATCCCCAATCGGCGTGCCAGGTCCAGCATGATTTCTTTATCCAGCATAATCGTGCGTTCGGCTTCCAGCACCAGCACTGTTCCCCCGGCTTTATGAAGGTTTTCGAGCGTGCGCGGTCCCACGGTGGGCACATCAAAGCGCATATCTTGATTGGGATTGGCCGCCTTGCACAAGACCCACCCGCCGCGCTTGCATAATTCCCCCGCGCGTTGAATCAGACGGTCGGTGCCTTCCACAGCTTCCACCGCCACGATCTCGCGGTCCTTACACGCCACGGCCTGCCCGATCAGCAGCGTGTTGAGTTGCCGGAGCAGTGGCCAGGCAAACTCAATATCCGCCTGTTCACCGGCACTCGGTTCGCGCCGCGTCATCACGCCTACATGGGCCATTTGGGTACTCACAAAAGGTCTCCCGTCAATGAGTTCGATACCGCCACTGGCCAATTCCTCGGCCACCGCGCGCAGGATGTGATCATTACGCTGGTCATGGCGCAAGCGCCAGAAATAAACCCGCGCCACCCGCCAGTCCGGCAGGTAACGCAGCAAGTGAAACCGCTGGTAAAGCCGTTCTTTGGCCACCCGGCCCACCATGACCGCCTGCGTGCAGCCCTGCCGTTTGAGCACGCGAATCCACTGGTTCAATCGGATCAAGCCCACCTCGCGGTAACTATCGCAGTGGGGGGCCAGCGCCACCTCATCACATTGGCCCGACAGGCCCGCGCAGATAACCCGATATCCCGCCGCACGCATGCCCTGCGCGGTATGCACCGGCAGACTCCCCTCGCCGGCTATCAAGCCCAGCGGGGGACGCGAAGTTGGTGAAACGTCAGACACAGGTATCCTTAATGACTATTCCGTACCGCCACCGAATGGGCGTGGCCGTCAAAACCCTCGACGTTGGCAAAGTCTATGATGTTCTGCGCGACCTTGTCCAGACTACCCGCATCCAGTTTTACGATGCTGGAACGCTTGCGGAAACTATCCGCCGACAAGCCCGAGAAGAACCGGCCTGTCCCGCTGGTGGGCAGCACATGCGACGGCCCGGCCAGATAATCCCCGGCGGCCACCGGAGTCCATGGGCCGATAAAAATCGCGCCCGCATTCACGGTCTGTTCCGCCACCGCATCCGCATCCGCACAGGAAATCTGCAAATGCTCGGGGGCAAAGCCGTTGGTCAGTGCAATCGCCTCCGCCATATCGGCGGTAACAATAATGGCCGACGCGAACTCCAGCGCCTTACGGGTCAGCGCCCCGCGTGACATCGTGCCCAGCAGGCTTTCGACCTCATGGGCCACCCGCTTGGCCAGTTGCAGGTTAGGGGTAATCAGCAGGCAACTACCGGGGGCGTGTTCCGCCTGCGCCAGCAACTCCGCCGCGATCACTCCGGCATCAGCCGAATCATCTGCCAGTACGATTACTTCCGACGGGCCGGCAAAGGCATCAATATCCACGATGCCAAATAATTCCTTCTTGGCCAACTGCACATACGAATTGCCGGGACCGACAATCTTGTCCACCGGTTTAATACTCGCGGTCCCCAGTGCCATCGCCGCAATCGCCTGCGCGCCGCCGATGGGGTAAATTTCCTTCACATCCAGG
>JBIJDM010000257.1:0-3358 GCA_044344145.1 Phycisphaerae bacterium | reverse complement strand
CTGCCGGTGGAAGTGCCGGCGGTGGAATTTGAAGTGCGGCTGCCGGACCGGGAATTTTCCAATCCCACCGCGGACATGGAAGCCATGCAGGTACTGGCCGTGGGCAGCAAAGGCCAGGTCATCCCCCTGCCGCAGGCCGAGAAACTCGGCGAACTGGTCCCCGACCGCGCCGTGATGGCCCCGCTGCGGGTGGCGGAAGAACTGTGGAATAAACCCTTGGCGCTGATTCTGTTGGTGGCGCTGCTGACCGCAGAATGGATTGTGCGCAAGTCGGCGGGTTTGGTGTAAAGTTGAACTTAGGCGGGTGTGACCCGCTGTATATGGATAATGAAAACACGCGGCCAAGCCCTGTATCAGAGCTTGGCCGCGTTTGTTTGACTCAGTCGGCATTTCCAGGGAGTTTTGGGTATTCTGCCCCAACGGGGCAATATTTGTATAGCCCAGGGCAACGCCCTGCGGTCTGGTACGAGTTGGTCTGGCTATGCTAGGAGCCATTCAGTTGCGGCCATAGTACCACAAACATCAAATCTATTTCGTCAACCATGTGATCGTAGCGTGTTCAATTTCGCGATACATTCCATTTACCTTGCCAGGCGCAAATTCCGCATCTTTTTTACATTGGAGCTTCAGGCGAAAACTCACCGACCGTACTTCCGTAACCTTGCCTCTGGTTGCTTCCACTTCAATCGTCGCATAAGTCTCTCTTGTGGTTTCGGTGACTTCAATACTATGAGTCACCATTTTAATCCTCCATTTCTTGTAAATACCATCGCGCAGAAGGTATTCTCCCCCAGGTGATCCGGTGATACTATTATCCATGCCCTTCGACCCCCCGTAAGGGTCTAGCCCCATCGCACGACATTGAATTTTGACGCATTCCATTGGATTCTGATCAACCATACGATTGACCCATTCAAGAAATGCTGCGGGCGGAACAATATTAACCGCCGCGTTAGGCATGGGCGATTTAATATCACCTAAATCATACACGTCTGGTCGAGTTGTCGGTAGGTCGTGACCAATTGGTTGCGTTGTAGATACACCATGGTTAGCAATAGAATTACTCCCTGACGCAGTTTTTACATCTGCAAGCGCATCACTTGTTCCGCGCCGGGAGCTCGTGTCCTCGCATCCACAGACTCCACCAAACACAAATACAAACACGGACAGGCAAATTATCATTTCACAATACTTACTGCTGGTATTTTTCATATTCTAGTCCTTTCGCAAGCCCATATTCGCACGTTTATGAAGGCGGTAATTGAGGGCCACGATCTTTATGTCTACCCGTAGCCGTAATGAGTTTAATCGGATCAATAGCACAAGGAAAATCATAACGTCACCCGGCCACCGAAACAAGAAATATTTGGTGCATCCGGTAGTTCTGGGGAATGAAAAGGGCTTTGCCCCCATGGGGCGAAGAGCATACCAATACCCCGGAAATCCCGGCTGAACCAAACGAAGCGGTTATGGGATAGTTTCGCGTAGAAAACTACTCAATCCCACTATCATCCAACGGCAGTGGACCGCCTTGGGTTTGGCCGGGGTCCTGGGTGGTGGTGCGGCGGATGGGCAGGTGCAGGCGGAAGGTGGTGCCCTGGTTGAGTTTGGAATCCACGACGATACGGCCGCCGTGTTCTTCCACGATTTTCTTGGTGACCGACAAGCCCAGGCCCGTGCCCTTTTGGCCTTTGGTGGAGTAGAAGGGCTGGAACAGATGGGCCAGATCGGACTTGCCGATACCCACGCCGTTATCCTGCACTTCGACGACCAATTCCTGGGCGTCGGGATCGTATTTGCTGGTTACCGTGACCACCCCGCGGCCACTCTGCACCGCATCCATGCCGTTGGTGACCAGATTTAGCACCGCGTGATGGATGCCATCGGGGTCCAGCGGAGCGGGGGGCATGTCTTCATCGAACTCAGTGAGTAATTCAATTTTCCGATCCCGGGCGGTGTTCTGGGTCAGACTGATGATGTCTTCCAGGATGGTGTTAAGATTCGCCAATTGCAGCAACGGCTGGCGCGGCTTGCTGTAGGCGAGCATGTTCACGGTCAGCACCTGGACCTTGTCGAGGTTGCGTTCCAAAATACCCCAGCCCATGCGGATCTGTTCAAGGTTGCTGGTGCGGATGCCATCATGCAGCACATCGGCCCCGCCGCGCATGCCCTGGAGCATGTTGCGGATCGAATGCGACAGCGCCGCGACGGTCTGGCCGACGGCCGCGAGGCGTTCCTGTTTCAGGGAATCGCGATAGAGCTGGGCATGTTCCAGCGCCATGCCGGTCTGCACGCCGATGGCGGTGACCAGGCGCAATTGGTCCTCGGAGAACGTGTGGTTGGCCACCGACGAATCGAGATGGATCACGCCCAGCACGCCGTGGCGGCCGCGCAGGGGTACGCAGATCACGCTGCGGATGGCCATATTGTGGACCGACTTGCCCTTGGAGAAACGCCGGTCGGACATGGCATCGCTGGACAGCACGCCTTCCTGCTTTGTGATGACATGGTCAATGATGGTGTGGCTGACGACAATTTTGGCGTTCTTTTTCGGGTCGCGATAGCGCACGGCCTGCGGGGTAACCTGGCCGGCGGTATCGCGCAGGGCGATAAAGCCCCGGTCAATCTGAATCTGGTCAAACAGCAGGTCCAGCACCCGCTGCAGCAGGGCTTCGGGTTCGTAGATACTGCCGATGGCGTTGGAGAGCTGGAGCATGGCTTTGAGATGACGCACCGCCGCGGCGGTGGGCTCGGGCGAATCGAGAATCAGCGAGTCTTCGTTGCTGGGGATGCTGCGGATAATATCGCTGTCGGCGGGGTTGGTTTGGCTGGCGGTCACCCGCACACTGCCCGAGGAGGCACCGAAGACCAACAACGTGGCGCCCAGACGGATCTGGTCGCCGATTTTGATGACCACATCGCCTTTGATCTGTTCGCCGTTGACATACACGCCGTTGGCCGAGTCTTCATCACGCAGATGCCACTTGTCCGCCACCGGCACGAGGGTGGCATGATGCCGGGAAATGGTCAGATCGGTCAGGGGTACCTGTTCGCTGGAACGGCCCAGGTGGATGGGGTCGCCGCCATCGAATTGAAACCGCCGGCCCCGATCCGGGCCTTGTAATACGAGTATTGCAATCATGAGATGCTATCCAAAACAACGCCAACCGCAGCCTGGCCACGAGTGATTGACGGCAGAAATAAAACTTAAAACGGGCGGAAAGGCACCACGTGGTTATCTGGCCCGTTTCATAAGCATAATGCATAGCGGGGGGGCGATGCAAGAGTGGGTGGGGGAATCTGTGCTAAAAGTGGATAATTTGGCGGTAGGTCAAACAAAAACCCCCGACACAGGGCC
>JBIJDM010000069.1:0-11809 GCA_044344145.1 Phycisphaerae bacterium | reverse complement strand
ACGTGATTGATCCGAAGGCGTTGAAAGCCTTCACCCAGACGTTGACCGACCTGCGCCAGGCCGCCGGGACGTTGCGCGATCATGATGTGATGGATGCACATCTGGCGGGATGGCCGTGGCCAACGGCCCTGCGGCCATGGCGTGATGCGCTGCTGCAGCCGCGGTCCGCCTTGCGGGAAAGTCTGGCTAATGACTTGTCCCTGCGGTTGAAGAGCGTGGCCCGGCCGGGCGCGGTGCCGATGCTGGGCCGGGTGCTGGAAGAATTGGCGCAGCGTCCGGAGGCGGCAGCGTTGGAAAGGCGTCTGACGGAGAATCTGACCAAACGACTGCACAAAGCACGAGACAAGATGGCCGAGGTTATAAGCAAGGCGGTGAAAAAACAAACCCCCGAGGCGTTGCATGCGGTGCGCATTGCCGTAAAGAAACTGCGTTACGGGTTGGAACTGATCGAGGCTTTGGGGCAAATCCGGATCACTGAAGAGTTGCAGTTCCTCAAGCAGATGCAGTCCGAGATCGGCGTGCATCATGATGTGCATATCGTGCAGGAAACGCTGGCCCAGTATGCCCTGACCCATGCGGATCAGTTGACTCCCGCCGCGCGGCAAGCGTATACAAATCAGCAACGTCTCGTCCAACAACGCCAGGCCCGTCGGGCAGTGCGGATTATGATGCAGGGATATCTGTGGATGAACCGGTATCGAATGACGGCGGAAGTCTCCCCGGCGCACCCGCGTGGGGCCGCAACCAAGGAGCTTGCATAATGTCACTAAGAACACTGTTTTTTCTGGTGAACTTTGCGGGTAGCATCGGCTTCATGATGATGATGGCCGCGGTAATCGGCGAAGCCTTGGGTGGTAATAGTGACGTCGGGATGGCCGCCATTGCCGCAGTGGCATTTTTCGGTCCCGCCCTGTTGATTGCCGTGGGGGAGTGGTACGGCTATATGCGGAAAAGTAAATACTGGGAACAGGGGCTGGGGGTGTTTTATGGTATGTTGGGGGTGATGTTTTTAGTGGGGACAGTACTTTCAGTACTTGGTGTGAAGGAGGACCCCAAGGCCCATGCCGAAGCGAGTCTAGCCTTTTGGGTCGTATATCTAAGTATCAGCCTGTCTGTCATTACTTACTTGATCTGGTGCTGCTGGTATCGAATGATGCGCCGTGTCCCCAGAAATTTTAGTCCGGTGGGGCCGCTCTCTGCCGTCCCGACGGCGCAAGGCGATTCCTCCAACCCCATTACTTGATCACTTTGGTCTTCGATTCAAACGTGGCGGACAATAACTTTTTGGCCGCGGCATGATTCTTTTCCGTCTGGGCGATCACCGCTTTGAACTCGCCCAATCCCCCAAAGGCTTCGCTATTTTGTTTCAGATAGCTGGCGATATCTTCGCAGGTGGCCAGATAGGATTTTAAGTCTTTGCTCTGATCACGGGTCAGGCCGGTTTGATAGTCTTCCTGAATCGTAGTGGTCTTTTTGGTGACCGGGTCAACATTTTTGTAGGTGCGTGTCAGCCATTTGTGGGACTCGGTATCGTAGTTTTTAATATCCCCATCCTGTTTGCTGAGTACACCGGCGATGGCGGTATTGGCCTGAGCGCATAATTGTTTTACCGCGTTTTCAGTTTGGTTGTCATTCCCCAGACAACCCCGTTCCAGGGACTGCAGCCGCGCTGCGGCCCGGGCGGCCTGCGCCAACAGGGGCAGCCCCGTCTGCTTGGTGGCGGTCGTCACCTGATGCTGGACCGGTTGCCACTCCGCGGCGAAATATACTTCCAACGCTTTTTTCCGCTCGGTCAGGTCGCGTAAATCGTAAATGGTTTCCTTGCCCTCCGAGTTTTTCGTGCGATACTCGCACTGGGCACTGGCTTTGGTCAATAATGCCGCCAATGCCAACGCGCTATCCACCATTTTGGGATCGGCTTTGCTCATACCCAGGAGTGTGCTGGCGGCGGTGGGGCCTTGCTTTTGCTGAATGTGCGCCTCGGCTTTGAGCAACAGCACTTCGCCGCGGTTAAAGCCCTCGGGCAGGCTGGTCCGCGCCAGCAGCGCCGCCGTGGCCATGATGACCGCCGGGTAATCCTTGGCGGCCATGTCGGCTTTGATTTGCGCCATGCTGATGGGGGCCGGGGCCGAGGTTGCCGGCGGGGCCATCCCGAAAGAAACCAGCGTTAGGCACAGTATCAGTACGAATATACCGCGTTGACACATCGGGAGACACTCCTGAAGCAGGGAGCCGAAACCGACCAATACCGCTAATCTGCCTACAATTATAAGTAGACCCGCGAAATCACGAAAAGTTGGGGCGGTTGACCATGCAAACCGGTCCCGTGCGGATTATGATAACACCCACCTAGTGGAGATTTCGGCAATGCGTATCACCTTTCTTGGCGCCAGTGGCAGCGAAGTAACAGGCAGTAGTTATCTGGTCCAAACCGCGACCAGTAGTGTGATGGTGGATTTTGGTCTGTTTCAAGGGGGCTCAGGGGCCGACAAACTGAATGTATTACCCAAAGGCGTGGATTTTAAGAACCTCAAAGCGGTCTTACTGACCCATGCCCATTTGGATCATTGCGGGCGGTTGCCGTTGCTGGTCCAGACCGGGTTTCGTGGGCGGGTGTATGCCACGCCGGGGACCAGAGATATTGCGGCGCTAATTTTGCGCGATTCGGCCAAGATTCAGGCTTCGGATTTGGAACGGATCAACCGCAAGCGCCAGCGCGCGGGGCAACAGCCCAAGCCGGTGTTGTATACCATTGAAGATGTGGAAAAAGTCCTGAATCAGTTCGAGCCCCTGCCGTATCATCAGGAGGTGAAGGTCGCCGAGGGGTTGTTTTTAACCGTGGCCGAAGCGGGGCACATGTTGGGTTCGGCGAGTTTCTCGCTCCAGCAGCGCGGGGCAGGCCGCAATACCACCGTGGTATTTTCGGGTGATCTCGGCCCGCGCGGGGCGCCGATTCTGCGCGATGCCGAACCGTTTACCAAGGCCGATCTGGTATTGATGGAATCCACCTACGGCGACCGTGACCACCGTAGTCTGGATGATACCGTGCGCGAGTTCACCGACATCATTGCCAAAGTGGTGGCTCGGCGCGGGAAGCTACTGGTCCCGGCCTTTGCCGTTGGGCGGGTGCAACAACTTTTATATCATCTGGCGTTGATGTTCCGCTCGGGCCGGGTGCCCAAATTCCCCGTATATATTGATTCGCCCATGGCCATCGAGGCCACAGCGATCTACCGTCGGCACCCGGAATTATTCGATGATGAATTACAAGCGTTGAATCCGCGCCGCATGACCGAAGAAGATTTAACCTCGGTCAAGACCAGCGTCACTGCCGACCAGTCCAAGGCCCTCAATCAACTCACCGGCCCATGCCTGATTATGGCCGGGGCGGGTATGTGTAATGCCGGCCGGATTCTGCATCATTTGAAACAGAATCTCTGGAAGCCGGAAACGGCCGTGCTGATTGTGGGCTATCAGGCGCCTGGTTCACTGGGCCGTATGCTGGTGGACGGGGCCAAACAGGTGAAAATATTTGGCGAACCTATTTCGGTCAAGGCCAGTGTGCACACCCTGGGCGGTTTCAGCGCCCACGCCGGCCAGACTGATCTGCTGCACTGGCTGGGTCAGGTTGCGCCCTCACGTCCCCAAGTGGCCTTGATCCACGGCGAAGACCGCGCCCACAAACCATTGGCGGCGAAAATCCAGCAACAATTCGGTATTACCTGCATCCTGCCCAATCTGAACCAAACTATCGTGGTGGGTGAAGGTTAAGGCCACGGATACTGGCCGAGTGAAGCGGAATTGATAAATACTGATCTCTGCTCTGGGCGCTGCGTCCCTTACGGTTGCACCGGCAAACTTTGCCCGGCGAAATCCGGCGTGGCGAACGCTTCCGGACGATCGTTGGTCAGTTCGATGCTGTCCATTTTCAACAGCAGTGTGGCCTGTTGTTTGGGATAACTGATTTCAATCCGATAGGCACAGGTGGTCGCCTGCTTTTCCCCGGCTTTATTGGTCACCGGAGCGTATTGCGAAAGTTTGGCGATGGCCACCGTGGCACCCTCGTGATCCAGCAAACGGATCGCTTCCACCTGATTGGTCCGGCGGTTGATTTCCACGCTCCGGGCCAGATAAAACGCCGGGTCTTCGAAGAGCGCCAGACCCACGGTGAAGAGATGATAGACCGCCGGTTCATCCTGCACCAATTGCAGGACATGATTGCGGTCCACGCTGGGCGCGGTGATGCCCAGCAGGTGCGGCAGGAGCAGCGGTTGCAGTGTGGTGATGATCCCGTGCGGGGTCTTGGAACCCGGCAACTGATACCGGAAATCCTCCGCATCGCCCACTAAAGCGGTGGGCTTGTCGTGCCGGGAGATGACCCATAGCTTCTCGCGATTAACGCCGACTTCCGCCACATCCTGCCCGGCGAACTTGCCCAGTAACAACAGATCGGCGGGATGTACCTGATATTCCGTAGTCGCGGGCCGTTGGCTTAAGCGTAGCGTGAAATCGAAACTTTGTGACTGGCGCGACTTGTCGGCATCCAGCCAACTGAGTTCCATGCTGCCGCGCAGTTTCAAATGGGTAAGGATCGCCGCCCGGTCGGCGAATAGTTTGATATGTTCCGCCGTGGTAACCACCTCGGGCAGGGGGGTGTCATCTTTCTTCAGATCGCAGCAACCCCACAGCGCTACCACCATACCGCCACAGAGGAAGGGCCGAAGCCACGATGAGCTGCGCATGGGTGTATCCTTGCCGATTAGGCGTTGGGCCAAGTGCCGGAAAATACTTCGGTGGCCGGGCCGGTCATATAGACATTATTATCAGATTCCCGCCATTCCAGGCGCAAATCACCGCCGGGCAGATGGATCAGGACCTTGCGGTCATTCTGCCCGGTCAGCACACCCGCCACCGCGACCGCCGAGGCGCCTGTTCCGCAGGCCAGCGTGATCCCGCTGCCGCGTTCCCAGGTGCGCATGGTCAATTCCGTGCGGCTGTGAATCTGGACAAAGTGCACATTGATCCGCCGGGGGAAGGCCGCAAAGGTTTCGATGCGCGGGCCCCATACTTCCAGCGGCACCGCCGCCACATCGGGCACATAAATCGTGACATGGGGATTACCCATTGAAACAAATACGCCGGTAAACGTTCCCGCACCGGGCACGGTAAAGCTAAACTGATGTACCGCCGGGGTAGCCTGCACCTGCGCAACCGCGACCGGCACCTGCGCCAAATCCAAGATCGGCGGCCCCATATTCACCGTCGCGCTGGCCACTTGGTCGCCCTGCACATCCAGTGCGATGCTCAGCACCCCACGGCCGGTTTCAACCAGCATCGGGTTCACCCGGGCCAGTTTATGATCCCAGGCATATTTCGCCACACAGCGCACGCCATTGCCACACATTTCCGATTCCGACCCATCGGCATTGAACATCCGCATCCGCACCACCGCGCCATGCGCCTGCGCCGCCGGGGTGGGGGGGGCAACCAATATCAAGCCATCACCACCCACGCCAAAGTGGCGGTCGGCGATGACCGTGGCCAACTTGGCCGGGTCGGCAATCTTATTCGCAAAGGCATCCACATAGACATAATCATTGCCGATGCCGTGCATTTTGGTAAACTGCATGTCTGGTACTCCATGGCTCAATGCTATATCCTACACCACGTTACGGTAGTTACGCCACGTTTTCCCGCACAAGGATTTGCCATGCAATTTCGTAAGTTTGGTCCCACCCAGCGTTTAGTGTCGGAAATTGGTCTGGGCTGCTGGCAACTTGGCGGCAGCGACTGGGGTGATGTCTCGGACGAAAAGGCCCTGCAAATCCTCGCCACCGCCGTGGATCAGGGGGTGACTTTTCTGGATACCGCCGATGTCTATGGGGCCGGGCGCAGCGAAACACTGATTGGCCGCTTTCTGCGTCAGACCGCCCAGCGGGACAAATTATTTATCGCCACCAAACTGGGCCGTTTCTTCCCCGATGGCAAGCTGGATTATTCCCTCCCCACGCTGCGGGCTCATACCGAGGCATCGCTGCGCCGGCTGGGCGTCGAGGCGTTGGATTTAACCCAGCTCCATTGCATCCCGCAGGATGTCCTTTTCGATGGCACGGTGTTCGCCTCCCTCCGGCAGTTACAAAAAGAAGGCAAGATCAAGGCCTTTGGCGCCAGTGTGGAATGTGATGCCGAAGCGCTGCATTGTCTCGACCAGCCGGGGCTGGCGAGTTTGCAGATTATTTTTTAACATATTCCGGCCCAAGCCTGCCCAGCAGGTCTTGCACCTGGCCCAGGCGCGTTCCGTGGCCATTATTGTGCGCTTGCCACTGGCCAGCGGTCTGCTGGGGGGCAAGATCACCGCCACCACCCAGTTCCCGCAAAATGACCACCGCAATTACAACCGCGACGGCCAGTGTTTTAACGTCGGCGAAACCTTTGCCGGGCTGCCCTTCGCGCTGGCCGCGCAGGCCAGTCAGGATTTACGCCCCCTCGTCCCCACCGGCTACACCATGGCCGAAATGGCCCTGCGCTGGATTCTCGACCACCCCGGCGTCAGCACCATCATCCCCGGCGCCAGCAAGGTGGAACAAGTCCCCGCCAATGTCAAAGCCTCCGGCCTGCCCCCCTTAACCGCGAAAACCCATGCGGCGTTACAGCACTTTTATCAGACGCGGATTCAAGCCCACATCCGGGGGCCGTATTAATGCCCCCATGTGTTTGCCGTAATTGCGAACAACATTCTCTAGTGGTTGATGGACCAATTGACCACTTTATCTGGTGGTAGGGGATAAATATTTCCGAAATTGCCCACGGTTTTTATTGGACTTACCGCTTATAAAAGTTACACTTACGATATACGGGTGTTTTTAGATACCCGCTTGGACGCAGGCTCTGGAATGGCTGCGTATGAAACCGAACCGATTAGCGAAAAAGGCCCCATGGACGGGTGATATAGATGGGTAAATTATTAGCCGGTATCAGCAGTCCTGCCGACTTGAAAAAGTTGGATTTGGAACAGCTTGCCGTGGTAGCGCAGGAAATCCGCGAAACTGTGATGAAGACCGTCAGTGTGAACGGGGGCCATTTGGCACCCAATCTGGGCACGGTCGAAACGATTATTGCGCTCAATTACGTGTTCGATTTTCCCCGTGACCGCATGTTGTGGGATGTGGGCCATCAGTGCTATCCCCATAAACTGTTGACCGGGCGTTATAAAGATTTTTCATCCCTGCGCCGCAAGGGTGGTCTGTGTGGTTTCCCCGACCCCACCGAATCCGAATACGATCTGTTTGCCGTGGGGCATGCGGGTACGGCGATTTCGACTGCGGTGGGCATGGCCCGGGGCGACAAGCAACTGGGTCGCGATACCCGCGTGGTGGCGCTGGTGGGCGATGCCTCGATCGTCAACGGTCTGTCGCTGGAAGGCATCAACAACGCCGGCACGCTGGATCGGCAGATGCTGATCATCCTCAACGACAATTCCATGAGCATCAGCGAACCTCAGGGCGCGCTGGCGAATTACTTTGAACATCTGCGCGTGACCAAGACCTACGAGGAATTACGCACGCGGCTGCAGGATGTGCTGGCCCGTGTGCCCTATGGTAAAGACATTTCCGATCTCGCCGGCCACGTCAAACTCAGCATCAAGAACACCATCACGCCCGGCCATATGTTCGAAGATTTCGGTCTGAAATATTTCGGCCCCGTGGATGGCCACGACCTGCCGGCCCTGATTGAAAAGATGAACGAGCTGCGCGACCTGAACGTCCCGGCCGTGCTGCATGTCAAGACCATCAAGGGCAAAGGTTACGAATGGGCCTGCGAAGACCCCACCACGTTCCACAGCCCCAAGCCCTTCACAGTGGAAGGTTGCCGGGTGGTGATTGACAAGGGGTCCGGACGGTCTTGGACGGCGGCGTTTGCGGATGTGATGGTGAACCTCTGCCGCAAGCATTCCAATATGGTCGGCATTACCGCCGCGATGCCCGATGGCACCGGCATGATCAAGCTCAAACCCGCCTTCCCCGAACGATATTTTGATACCGGCATCTGCGAAAGCCATGCCACGGTGATGGCCGCCGGGATGACCAAAGCAGGCCTGCGGCCGGTGGTGGCGGTGTATGCCACGTTCCTGCAACGGGCCTTTGACCAGATTTTCCAGGAAGTATGCTTGCAGGGCCTGCCGGTGATTTTCTGCTGCGATCGCGCCGGTCTGGTGGGCGATGATGGCGCGGTGCATCATGGCTTCTGTGATTTGTCGTTCCTGCGCAGTCAGCCGGGCATTGTGCTGTTGGCCCCCTCGGACGAACGCGAACTGGTTCGCTGCATGGATTTGGCCGTGAGTCTGGATCTGCCCACGCAGGTCCGTTATCCGCGCGATAATGTCCCCACTGAACCGTTGGGCGAAGATACCCCCTGGACCATCGGAGCGCAGGGCGGGGTTTCCCGCACGTTGCGTACCGGTCAGGATGCCTGGCTGGTGGCCTATGGTTCGCTGGCCCTGCAGTCCATGCAGGCTGCGAAGCTATTGCAGGAAGAGGGTATTTCCGTGGGCGTGATTGATGCCCGCTTCTGCAAGCCCGTGGACGGCGCGATGCTGCAACGGATTTTTGCCGATGGCAAGCCGATTTTGACCGTGGAAGACCACTCCATCGTGGGCGGTTTTGGCACGGCAGTGGTCGAATATGCCCAGGAACATGCCTTGGATGCCCGTTTGGTGAGCCGTTTGGGCCTGCCGGACCGGTTTATCAAGCATGCCAGCCGGGGCGAACAGCTCCGCGAAGTCGGACTGGACCCGGCGGGGCTTGCCCGCAGCGTCCGTCAGGCCATTGCGCGGGTGGCGGCCATGGAAAATGTCGGTCCGCAGGCGACGTGGCGGGCTAGTGTATAAGTAACCGGCCGGGTCAGTTTGACAGTTGGGCCGATTTGTGCGAGAGTTTTTGCAACGCCTTAGTATACTTGTTGGTATGCGGGGCACAGATTTAATTCGAATTTTATATGGGAGTCCGGCGATGATCAGGGGTTTGACACTGCGGAACGCGGCACGTATGGGCATTGTGGCGGCCTTGACCGCCAGCGTATGGGCCAGCGTCGGCTGCGTATCACAAGAAGAATATAAGCGCCTCAACGCGGCGTTTCAACAGGCCCGCGCCCAATTGGCCGAGGCGGAATCCGAGATTGCCCGGCTGAAGGCGCAGATTGCCGATCTGGAAGCCCAGTTGGCCGAGAAACAGCGTTTGCTGGATTCCGGTATGACCGGCGTGGAAGCGCTCAAGAAGGATCGCGATCTGCTGGCCGCACGCTTGGCCGAATTGCAGGACAAATACAACCGTCTGCTGGAAATCACCAAGGACAACATTGCCTTGCCGCCCAGCGTGAACGATGCCTTGGCCAAGCTGGCCGCGTTGTATCCCGATTTGTTGGAGTACGATGCCGAACGTGGTTTGATCCGCTTTAAGAGCGATCTGACCTTTGATTTGGGCAGCACCGAAGTCAAGCCCCGCGCCAAGGAAGCCTTGGGCAAGTTTGCGGGTATTTTGAATATGGCCGAAATCGCCAAGAACGAAATCCGCATCGTGGGTAACACCGACGATGTGCCGATTCGCCGCAACAGCCCGACCATGACCATGAACCCCACCAACTGGCATCTGTCCTCGAACCGCGCGATTGCGGTGCTGGATGTCCTGCGGGGCAAGCAGGTGTCCGAAGGCCGGATTCAGGTTGCCGGGTATGGCGAATTCCGTCCGATCGCGCCCAATGCGGCCAATCGTCGTGGTGCGGAACAGAACCGCCGCGTGGATATTTACATCCTCAAGACCACCGCTCCGGACAAGGTGGAATCGGATGCCACCCGCATCACGCCGACCCGGATCGCCGCCCCGACCACCCGGCCGGCCTCCGCGGGTGTACCCTTACCGCAAATGTAAACGCACGATGGGTCTATTAATGACTATAATGACACGCCGCGAGAGTGACTCGCGGCGTGTTTTTTTATGCGATTGGGTTGGTATGTTTCGCTGCGGTAAATATGGCGCCTGGCTCGTGGTACTCGCCGGGGTTTTCGGGGTGTGGTTGCAGGGCTGTAGTACCCCTGCCGAACCGGCCCCCAAGCCGACTTCGTCCGGGGTTACACTCCGCGTGCTGACCTGTAACATCCGCTATCCCAGCAGTAAGGATGTGGACAATGCCTGGCCGCTGCGCCGTGAACTGCTCGTGGAGACGCTGCTGAAGCCGGGGTCGGATATCCTGGGTATGCAGGAAGTCACCCCCGGGCAGGCCAACTACCTCGACATCAAACTGAGCACCGCCGGTTATACCGCCGCGCAGGCCCCGCCCCAGACCACCCAGCGTACCGGCTTTATGACCGCGCTGGGCGAAGATCTACTCCAGTTGTATTTTCGTACCCTGCGTTTCGACCTACTCACGACCGAGGGGGGTATGTTACGGCCCGATCAGTGGCAACTAAACATTACGGAGAACGCGTTTTACAAACTGGCGGTGTTGCAGGATAAAAACAGCGGGCAAAAACTGGTGGTGGTGGTAACGCACCTGCGCCATGAACCCGTTCGCGCCGAGGCCAGTGCACGCGATCTGCTGGCCCGCATTGCCCAACGGCAAAAAGTATATCCCGGCGCGAGCGTATTTGTGATGGGCGATTTCAACCACACCAAAGGCAGCGTCATCTACACCCGCATGACCGGGGGGCAGCCGTTGTTGCGGGACATTTTCACCGCCCCAACGGCCACCCTGGAACCCGTCATGGGGACCTATCATGCCTTCACCGGCCGACCGCAGGGTAAGTGGCCCATCGACCTTGTCTTCGCTTCCGACGACTGGACTGTTTCGGCCGCGAAAATTATTCGCGACCACAATCCGGCTGGTCGCTACCCAAGCGACCACTTTCCGGTCCTGGCCGAGTTTACCCGTGCTGCCGGTCGGTGAAGGTAACAAAAGAACTTAATTATCCATGTACCTGAGCAGATCCGCATCCAGATCCTGCAGGCCGTAGAAACTGGTAATGTCAAAGCAGATGGTCCGTTCGGTGCCGTCGGCCATCAACAGGTCAAACTGATCGAAGAAACGCTCACACATCGGCGCGGCAAAGTGGCGCTGGCTCAGTACCTGCCAATCCTGCCCGACTTTGCCGAAGTGGGCCTGCAGCCATTGATAGATGGCCGCCAGCCCGGTACTGAGACAGCGGGTGCCACTGACCACCAGCGGATCCATGGTGCTGCTGCCGCACCCATCAAAATGCACCGCACCGTATGCGTTGTCGCGGATGACGATGTTCTGGGCATCCTGACTCATGACATCTCTCCTCAGTTGGGTGATTACGAGATGTAAGCCACGGATTCGTGCGGTTCGGCTTCAGAGCATCGTGGCGTTGACGATGTATCTACGTCTAAGGCTAACAACGTGCGGGCTTAAGACAAGAAAAAAAACGCCAAAAATAATTGCGGTTGATAACTTGTTTTTACGCGATAACAAATACCGCTTGTGTGGTGTGTCCCCTGGCGTCTATGATCTCCTTTGTACCGAAAATACGGTCGGAAATGCCCCGAGGAAATGATGCTCAAAAAAACCGGAAAGACCTGGCGCCGTATGTTGCTACGCTTGCTCATCCTGTTGGTATCGGCTTACGGCTTGATCGTCTTATTGGGCTGGTGGGGGCAGGAGTTTTTGGTCTTCCCCGGAGCCATCATCGGCCATGGCGCCGCCGCCGCACCGGGCCGGGGGCATGTCATGCTGCCGACCGCAGAGGGGCCCAAGGTGGGGGTCTATTATGCCCCGGCCAATGATGCCCCCGTCGTGG
>JBIJDM010000256.1:0-3364 GCA_044344145.1 Phycisphaerae bacterium | reverse complement strand
CTGTAACCAATACTTGTGCAACGTGGCGATGGTCTTGGCATCGCGGATGGTATTATCCAACAGCATACGCTCGATTTCCGGACGCGTGAATAATTCCACTTTGATCTCTTCGTAATCTTCCAGTTCCTGCGCCCCGGCCACAATGTCCGTGGCCACGAACACATACATCTTCTCGGATAAAATCCCCGGCGAAGTATAAAACCAGCCCAGGCTTTCAATCTTACCGGCATGATAGCCTGTCTCTTCGATTAACTCGCGGCCCGCACATAGCGCGGGATCTTCCCCGCGTTCCAGAGTTCCTGCCGGTAGTTCCAACAGCTCTTCATGGACAGACACGCGCTGATTGCGGATAAACACGATGCGTCCATCCGGCGCCACGGGCAGAATAATCACCGCGCCGGGGTGCTGCAGGACTTCTTTTTTATATTCTTTGCCTGAACGCGTCCGCAGGGTATGAACGACCAGTTCCACGAACCGACCTTGATAAACACTTTCGGTATGCACGGGTTGTATGGCCATGACGACTCCTGATTAACTGGGGTATTTTAGCCTTGGGCCACGGGTACGTGGGGTTGGCTGGCCGGGGCCGTGGTGGGCGGGGGGGCAAAGGGGCGAATTACGGCGGCCGGGCGGGCACCATCGGAAATGACTGCCTGCAAACCCAAACGCGCCAGCGTGCGTTCGACCCGCAATTCCTGGGTCTGGGGGGCATTGAGGAACAGGCGATAAAAATGGGCCGACGCAAACAACACCCGGCTGCGGAGCATGCCCTCGGGCAGTTGCCCCGCCGCACCTTGCAGCAGTTTGGCGGTTTCCAGCGCTTTGCCCGGATTGGTCAGACCGGTCTCAATGGCTTCGTGCAGGGTGTTGGCGCGATCCTGCCGGTGGCGCTGGGAGAGTTCCATCACCAGATTGGGCATGGGCCAACCAAAACGGGCCAGCAGATACAGCGGTTCCGCGCCGGATTCGTCACCCTTGCGGATTTTCTCGTACCATTCCGCGCCTTGGGTCAACGCGGTGGCGGTTTGACTTGCCAAAGCCCGCGCCTGACTCATGCAACCGCGGGTATATTCGTCCTGCCGGGCCCAATAGTCATAGCGTTGCAGCACGCGCACATAATAGTTGGCCGCATCCAGCTGGCCTTCGTGGACCAGCAGCACGCACAATTGCACATTCGCTTTCGCCGCCAGCAAGCCAAAGGCCGGGCGCTGGGGTTTGGGGGTCACGGCCTGTTGCGAGATGCCATTGGCCGCAGCCCAGAGGGTCAACATCTGGCTGATGGATTGCGTGTCGCTGAAGCTCTGCAAGGCCAGCACCCCGCGGGCGGCCACTTCGTAACCACCGCGTGTGCGATAGGTCAGGGCGATGGCCCGCTGACAAAGCAAGCGGCGCAGCCCGGGGGTATGTTCGGGCTGTTGGGTCGCATCGAGTAGCAGATTGGCTTGGGCGATTACCTGCGTGCTGCGTTGGCGCAAGACGGCATCCACGGCCGGGCCATAATTAGTGCGATAGGTCTGCCAATCCTCGGCGGTGAACGAGGGGGTAATCCCGGCCGGCCACAGGGGTGCGGTGGTTCCCGCCATGCCCAGATCGGCACTAAGCTGTTCGGGTGCAATTTGTTTCGGTAGCAGGGGGTTGAGCGGTTTGACCGCATTAACCACTGCGGGCCGCGTCGTGGGGCGGTGCTGAGCCAGTGTAGTACCGGTTCCGATTCCCAAGACGGTCAGGCAGCACAAGGCGAATATGATGCGTGTATGTTTCATAACGTCACTTTAGGCCACCATTGTGCCGTAAATTACGCGTCTGGGCAAACGAGACCCATTTGGATATATAATCAGGCACATGAGGCCCAAGTCTAATCCAGTCTCCGAGCCGCCGCCACCCACCGCGTCAACGCCGGTGGATGTGCGGATTGCCGTGGTGGGCTTGGTCTTGGCCCTGTGCTGGCGGATGACCATGCCCGAATGGGCGCCCGAGGGGGTATTTGCCTTCTATTCACGGCTGGTGGGTGGGGAATATGTACCTGCCGGAACCACGGTAACGCATGTGCTGGGGTTTGCGGCCCTGACCTTTGGGTTGGGGCTTTATCTGACCCTGCGGGGTGGGTTACGCTGGTATGGGACGGTGCTCTTGCTGGGTATGGGGGTATTGGCGACCATTTCGACGCTGCACGCCCGCGCGGTTTTTGTCGCGTGGGTTTATTCGTGTGATTGGCTGGGCAGCATTATGGCCGGGGTGGGGGTGGCCACGGCGGTGGGGCGCTGGCCGGAACTGCGCCGTTGGGTGGTGGCGGGGATATTGGGGCTGGGCGCGGTTTTGGCCCTGCGCGGGGTGATGCAATATACCTTCGATATTCCCGATACCATCGCGACGTATCGTGAAAACCAGCAGGCGATTTTGGCTGCCCGGGGGTGGACACCCGACAGTCCGGAGGCCAAGTTGTTTGCAGGACGGCTGTTGGCCGGAGAACTTACCGGCTTTTTCAATATGTCCAATGTCTACGCGACGGCACTCTCGGCGGTAATTCTGGTCACAGGCATGATCCTGTGGGGCCAGCTACGCCAACTGGCCACGGCCGGGGCGCGACGGAACAGTTTACCACTTGCCGTGGTGTTGACGGCCAGTGTGTTATTGGCGTCGGTTTGGGCTATTTACTATACCGGCAGTCGTGGTGGGGGCCTCGCGACTTTGTTAGCCGCCGTGGCCGTAGCCGGGGGTTGGCGTTGGCGCGAGGGAATCACCCAACACTGGCGGAGGGTCTTCTGGGCGGGAGTGGGATTAACTATTCTGGGGGCGATTGCGTTGGTGGGACATGGCTGGTATCACGACAGCCTGCCCAGTAAAACGATGACTTTCCGCTGGTATTATTGGACCGGCGCGGCGGATGTGATCAAAACCCATCCGCTCATGGGTGTGGGGCTGGGAAATTTTGGCTCCCACTACCTGCAAGTCAAACGTCCCCAGGCCCCCGAGGAAGTGAAAGACCCGCATAATCAATTCGTACGGGTGGCCGCGGAACTGGGCTTGCCCATAGCGGCGTTGTATGGTGTGCTGCTGCTGTGGTTGTTATATCGCAACGCCCGGCCCACAACGGCGCTGCCGGCGGAGCCTATGCCCAACCATACGGGCGGGTATACCGGGATCGTGGTGGCGGGTGTGTGGTGGGTCGGTTATGGCGTCCTGCGCTTGGATGCCACGGTCTGGCAGGCATGGACCGGATCCGGGCCCATCTTGGATACCCAGTGCCAGCAAGCCGGGGCTTGGTGGTGGTCGGACTTCATTACGGCAGGCGGGTATGCGTTGGTGTTCGGCTTGAGCTGGTGGGCAGTCATGCGTTGGTGCCGTGCGAATACTCCGCTGGTGC
>JBIJDM010000078.1:0-10916 GCA_044344145.1 Phycisphaerae bacterium | reverse complement strand
CGACTGATTCAAGGCGCGGGCCTGTTGGATGGTTTGTGGGGTATGATGTTGTGGATGGTGGGCGCAGGCATCGGCAATGCCCTCTTAATGGCGGGTTTCTTCATGACTTTGCCCAAGGAAGTCGAAGAGGCCGCCACTGTGGATGGCGCGGGGCCGTTTACCACCTTCTTTGATATCGCGCTACCCATGGCCCGGCCCATCGTGATGACCGTGGCGCTCTTCGCGTTTTTGGGCGCTTGGAATGATTTCATGATCCCCTTCCTCTGCACTCAGGCCAACCCCGCTTTGCAACCCTTGGCCGTGGCGGTGTACATGTTCCAGCAGGGCAATACCGGGTTCCTGTCCCTGACCAATGCCGCGGCGGCGATTATGATCGTGCCGGTAATCATCCTGTTCCTGGCGTTGCAAAAGCATATTGTCAGTGCGATTGCCGTAGGCGCGGTGAAGGGATAAAAGCCCTGGCGGGATCAGTGTGAACCAACAAAAAAGCCCGTCCAGATTTCTGGACGGGCTTTTAATTTGCGCCGGTAAATCGAGTATTAGCGGACTTCGAAATACTTGTTCAGCAGTTCGTTGTACTTCGCCTGTTTCAATTCGCGCTCGGCCGGGGTCAGATCCGTGCCACTCAACTCATGTTTCAGCTTGGTCATCAGATGGAATTCCTTGAGCAGATCGCGGACATAAGCCCGGTCCGCGGTTTCGTTCTGCAACGGGCCGGTGATGGCATCCTTGGCGAAGATATTCTTGCCAAAGCGATAGGTTGGCATCTGGTTGCCTTCGGTGTCATGTTTTTCCGCCCAGATGCAGGCGCTGGCCGTATTCAATTCGCCCATCAGGTCTTTATATTCCTGCTTGGTAATCTTGCCGTCGCTGCGGTAGGTGCTTTCCAGCGCGGCAATATGGTCCTGCTGCGCTTGCAACTTGGCCACCTCGCTATCGGTGAGATAGCCTTTCTTGATGCCTTGTTCGATCCGCTTCTCCTGCCGGGCTTGACGCTGGTCAATATTCTGGGCAGTCTTGTCGCTGACCGGGTCATTCTTCCGTTTCTCTCTCAATTCTTCCCGCCGGGCCTGGGCTTCGGCGCGTTTGGCTTCGATCGTGGCACGCCGTGCCTCAATCCGCGCCGCCCGATCCGCGTTGGGTGCGGCATAGCTGGTGGTAGCCAGTACACAAATACCTGTTACCGCCAGAATCAATAGTGCATTAATCGGCTTCATGTTCGTCTCCTTGGTAGCCTTAACCTGACCGGGGCCATGCTGATTCGTCACGCGACGACTCGCTGTCCCGCTCCATCCGTATAAACGCGGCGATCACTTGTAGGTTGCACACCACAGAATTTTCCGCCCACGGGCTTGGCACAATCCCACCCCAGACGTACACTCTGGGTTATGAAACTGGCTTTTTCCACAAATGCGTTTTCACGCCACGATCTCGATACCGCCTTAACGGCCATCGCCCATGCGGGTTATACTGGCGTGGAAATCCTGGCCGATCAGCCGCACTGGTATCCCGATCACTTCGATCCCGCCATCGCGGCGAAAGTGCGGGCCAAGCTGGACCAACTCAAGCTCCAGATATCCAATATCAACGCCAATTGCACCTTTGGTTTTTTTCATGATGCCCCTCCGGAGCCGTTTTTCGAGCCCTCGCTCATCTCGCCCAAGCCCGAGTACCGCCAAGCCCGCCTGGCCATGATCGGCCACACGCTGGACTTCGCCGCTGCGGTGGGGGCCGACAACATTTCCATCACCACCGGCAAGGCCCTGCCTACCATGCCCCCGCCCGCGTGCCAGCAGATGCTGGAAGAGAATCTCAAACGCGTGCTCGATCATGCCCACCGGGTGAACGTCAAAGTCGGGATCGAGTGCGAGCCGGGACTGTTTGTGGAATACGCCACAGAACTGCACGCCTTGATCCAGCGGCTGGGCTCTCCACTGCTGGGCGCGAATCTCGACTTGGGTCATTCCATCGTCATCGGCGAGGACATCCCCGCTACGCTGCAACTCTTGCGCGGCCGGATTTGGAATTGCCACATCGAAGATTTGCTGGGCCGCAAACATTATCACCTGATCCCCGGCCTGGGCACCGTGGACTGGCCCGCACTGCACGCCGCCTTGCAGGCGATTGCTTACGACCGCTTCTGCACCGTGGAGTTGTACACCTATCCCGATGCCCCCGTGCACGCCGCCCAGGCCAGCATCGCCCACTTACGCCGAGTCTGGGGATAATTCACCATGACCACCGACCTTACCCCCACTCCGCGAATATTGGCCTTGGATACCACCGGCCGCGCTGGCAGTCTGCTGCTGGCCGAGGGGCCTCAGGTGCGTGTGGTGCACGCGTTGGACCCCCAGCGCCGTCATGCTGTGGAACTTATGCCCGCGCTCGCCGCGATCTGCGCCCAATTGGGCTGGACCCCCGGCAGCCTGCAACACATCTATATTGCTCAAGGCCCCGGCTCGTTCACCGGCCTGCGCATCGCCGTGGCCGTCGCCCGCGCGTTGCATCTGGCCACCGGCTGCAAACTGGTGGGGGTACCGAGTCTGGAAGTCATCGCCCATAATGCCCCCGCAGCAGCCCGGACCATCGCCGTAGCGCTGGATGCCAAACGCGGCCAGGTATTCGGTGCCGTATTTACGCGTACAGATGCCGGCACACTGACCATCAGCAAGCCACCGGCCTTGTATACCCCTGCAGAATTACTCGCCGACGTGCCCGCTCCAGTCTACGTACTCGGCGAAGGCATAGACTATCACCGGCCCGCCTTACAAGCCGCCGGCATGGGCACCACCAACATCATCGAAACTGACTCCGCCCTCTGGCCGGGCCGGGCAGAGTTGGTGCATCAACTCGGCTGGCAGCGTGCCTGCCGGGGCGAGTGGACCGCCCCTGAAGCCCTACTCCCCATTTACATACGCCTACCCGAAGCCGAAGAAGTCTGGCGCAAAAAACACGGCCTCGCGCTGTAAAACGCGTACACATAAAAAACGATTGTCATTCAATCATTTGGATTATTTCTCGAGTTGGTACTTGGCATGCACGGCACCAATCCATGAATTCAATCGGGTCAATTCGCCGGTCGCCTACTTCCACTTTGTGTACATAGGATGGCGGTTTGCCCAATTTTGCAGCAAGATCGCGTTGTGTAAAACCGGCATTTTGCCGTGCAGCACGAAGTTGACCGCATAGACGGCGGTATTTAGGGCGATGTTGTACACTTGCACCCATATTCGGAGCATGGTAAACTCCCGAGCGTTTGCTCCTATAATGGGAGCAGCATTGAGGACACACGCATACCCAAGCTAACGTATTCTCCGTACGTTCGGGGGATGGGCCGGGGGTGGCGGGCGATGTTCTCTAGCGAGGTAAAAGGAGATGATCATGTCGAAGGCAGAGAATTCGGTGGCTATCGCAGCGTATCTTCGCGAAGAGGGTTATGTGCCCAAAGTGGATGAAGCTGGAGATATTATGTTCAAGTACCAAGGGAGTCCATGTTTTATCGACTTCCTTGAGGATGATGAAGGCTATTTCTCTGTAATTCAATATGCAGACCGCCTTAAAACAGAGGAACAAGTACAAAAGGCAATTTGGTTGGCAAATAAGTTGTCATTGGAATACAAGGTTGCCAAAATTGTAATTCTTGGCCCAAATAAAGATGGTGAAAGACCTGTTCGTATTGTGGCGGAGTCGTTTAGTTCGTCCATAGATAATACGAAGTCCATACTACCGAGACTGCTTGCCGCTGTTAATGTCGTAGCGGGCAAATTTTACTCGGAATTTGGTGAAGTGTAGTCTACTGAGTTGGTGTTTAGGGGAGGCTATGCCGGTCAAAAGCATAGCCTCCCAGTACAATTATTACACGAAGGTGGATCTAATGCTCGTTCGAATCAGATACACGTTCTCCAATTATTAACTCACCCCTGTTTGGCTTCCAGTTCTTCCCAGCGTTGATACAGCCGGGAAACTTCCCCCTGAGCGGCTTCCATTTTCTTGCATACTTCCTGCAACTTGGTGTGATTCGTCAGCATTTCCGGCCCTTCCATGGCCTGATGCCATTTCTGCACTTCCGCTTCGGCCTGCATGATGCGGGCCTCCATGCCTTCCCATTCGCGCTGCTCGACGAAGTTGAGCTTCTTGGGTTTGGCCGGCTTTTCCGGCCCGGCCGTAGCCGCCGCCGGTTTGGCCGGCGCGGGGGCCGCCGCCTTCATGGCTTCCGCCTGCTGTTCCAGCCAGCGCTCATACTGCGGATAATCCGCCAGCATCACATGCTGGCCGTTGCCATCCAGTCCGAGAATTTCCGTGGCCAGCCGATCCAGCATATACCGGTCATGCGTCACCAGCACCAGCGCCCCGGGGAAGTCCTGCAAACTATCTTCCAGCACCTGCAGCGTGGGGATATCCAGATCATTGGTCGGCTCGTCGAGGATCAGAATATCCGCCGGCGACAGCATTAATTGCGCAATCAGCACGCGAGCCTGTTCCCCGCCGGAGAGATCACCCACGCAGCGTTCCAGTTGCTCCGTGCGGAACAGAAACCGTCGCGCCCAACTGGTGATGTGAATCTGCTGGTCGCGATACACGACCATATCACTCCCGGGGGCCAGCGCATTACGCAGCAGCAAATCGGGATTGAGTTGCTGACGCTGCTGATCAAACAGCACAATGCGTAAATCCGGCGCCACCGCGCGCGTCCCTGCGTCGGGAGCCAACTGCCCGGTGATGATTTTCAGCAGCGTGGATTTCCCGCTGCCATTGGGCCCCAGCACCCCCAGCTTCTGGCCCGGTGCCAAAATCAGATTGATATGCTGCAAAATCGTCCGTGGCGGCGTGCCAAACGCTTTAGCAATGCCATGTAGCGTCAACAACTTACGCGTCTGCCGCTGCGTGGCGGAAAAATCAATCCCCGCCGTGCGTGCCTGCGCGTGCCGCGCCTTGCTGTCGGCCAGCGTGGCAATCAGCTCATGAGCGCTGTCAATGCGGGCTTTAGCCTTGGTCCGCCGGGCCTTGGGTCCGCGCTGCAACCACGCAATTTCCTGCGTGACTTTATTCTGCAGGCTCTGCTGCTCTTTTTCCTGCGCGATCAGCACATCCGCCCGCCGCGCGATAAAGTCGGTATAGTCCCCCGGCACCGCCAGATAGCCTTCGGGATAGATGCGGTTGAATTCGATAATCTGATTGGCCACCTGATCCAGAAAATACCGGTCATGCGTCACCACCACATACGCAAACCGTGCCGCCGGTAGATAATTTTCCAGCCATTCAATCCCCGCCAGGTCCAGATGGTTGGTCGGTTCATCCAGCAGTAGCACATCCGGCTCCAGCAAGATTTCCCGCGCAATCGCCAACCGTTTACGCCACCCACCCGACAGCGTGGCCACGCTGACATGCGGATCGGTAAACCCGGTCCGGGACAGCAGCTTGGTGATTTTGACATGGCTATCCGCCGGATGCAGATCCGCCTGCTCCAGCGCCTGGGCCAGTTCGGCATACGCCGTAGGCTGGGTAAAGTCGTCTTTTTGCGCCAGATACCCCACCCGCAACCCCCGGCGGGTTTCAATCCGCCCGGTATCCGAGGTTTCCCGCCCCGCCAGAATCTTCAGCAGCGTGGACTTCCCCGCCCCATTGGGCCCAAACAGCCCAATCCGCTGGCCTTCGTACAGACTCAGACTGATGCCCTTGAACAGGTTCTGCGGGCCATAGGTTTTGGCAATATCTTGGGCTGAGAGCAATAACGACATAAGACCACTTTCCGGCGAAACAGGCTAAAAAGCGTATTTTAGGGCATCGGGGCATTTTGTGCGCGGGGGGAAGGTTTCACGCAACGCCACAACGATTTGAGGAGGGGGAAAGCGAGCCACGCAGAAACCGTAACCCGTCACGAATTTCAGGCCACCCAAACCACCGTATGGGGTTTTAATTGCTCCAACTGTTCCAATAATCGGGGGACTAGCGGGTGCAAGTCGTCGAGATCATTGGAGAGGGCTTTCAGAACTACCACGGCAGTAGGCAAAGAGGTCGTGTTCTGTTGATAAGGAACCCCGCTGTCCATCGTGATCAGTGCCATAAAACCAGCCGCCGCAGCCAAACTCAGCAATTCGCCGTTTTTTACCCCGCTCCAACCCATATATTGCACGGTGAAAACTTCATGGCCGACGATTTTGTGGCGAAAATCATGCGGAAGATTCTCATCCAACAGCAACTTCATGCCCTGACCTTTGCTCCAGTCTCAGGGGTAAAGCTCTGGCTGGCCTGATTCAATACCGCTATCGCATCAGCGCGTTTCACGGATGTGAATTGGGTCAGGAAATAATCCAACGTCCGGCCATGGGCCAGATAGTCAAACAGCGACTTCACCGGAACGCGTGTGCCTTCGAAGCAGGGCGTACCGCCTTGGATAGCCGGGTTGATGGTAATCGCTTTCAACATACCCCTCATTATAGTAAAGATGGCAGGGGGGTACCATCCAAAAATCCCACAATGACTCCCCGGTAGGGCCCCAAAATCCCCTCAAGCGCCCAATTCATCCGATTTGACACCCGGCGTGGGGGTGGTAGGCTATTGCCCTGCCGATTTACACATTTTTTCAGGAGTTAGAATCATGGCAAAGGCGGTCAAGGTAGCAAAGCAAGTTAAAAAAGCAGTCAAGGTGACCAAAGCAGTCAAGCCGGTCAAGAAATCCAAGCCGACCGTCTATCTGGTGGCCAGTGGCGATTTGCGCCTGTCCGCCAATCAGAAGTGTCAGGCCGCCCAGCAGGAAATGGAAGCCAAAGTCATCAAGGCGCTGGAAGCCTCCGGCGCCAAGGTCAAACGCGCCCACCCCGTGGATGCGGGCAACGGCCACGGCTTTATCGATAGCCAGAAGTTCGGCATGCAGGTCTTCCGCGACATCCCCGAAGATGCCCCGCTGGTGGTGGCCGAAGCCGTCTGGCAATATTCGCATCATCTGTTGCATGGTCTGTTGACCCACAAAGGCCCGATTCTCACCGTGGCCAACTGGTCCGGGCAGTGGCCGGGGCTGGTGGGCATGTTGAACCTCAACGGTTCCATGACCAAGGCCGGCATCAAATATAGTTCGCTGTGGTCGGAAACCCTCGAAGACGCTGAATTCCTCGGCCAACTCACCGGCTGGCTCGCGACCGGCAAGGTCAAGCATGACCTCAGCCACCTCAAGCCGCTGGCCAAGGTCAAGGCCAAGTTGCCCGCGGCCGCGCTGGCCGCCGGGGCCAAGTTCGCCGCCGCCTTCCGCAAGCACAAAGCCATTCTCGGCGTGTTCGACGAAGGCTGTATGGGCATGTACAACGCCATCATCCCCGATGAAATGATGCACACCACCGGCGTGTTCAAGGAACGCATGAGCCAGTCCACGCTCTATGCCAAGATGCTGACTGTCAGCGACGCAGATGCCCGCAAGGTCTTCCAGTGGTATCTGGATCAGGGCATGAAGTTCCAGTTCGGCACCGACGAAGCCACCGAATTGACCGAAGCCCAGGTGCTGCTGCAATGCAAGATGTATATCGCCGCCGTGCGCCTGGCCGATGAATTCGGCTGTGCGACCATCGGCATCCAATACCAGCAGGGTCTCAAAGACCTCGCCCCGGCCAGCGATCTGGTCGAAGGCACGCTCAACAACCGTGAACGTCCGCCGGTGTTCAGCGAAGACGGCCGCGAATTGTATAAGGGCGAAGCCCTGCCGCACTTCAACGAAGTGGACGAATGTGCGGGCCTCGACGGCCTGATCACCTATCACCTGTGGAAGAAACTGGGCTACGCCTCGGAAAACTCGCTGCATGATCTGCGCTGGGGCCGGCACTACCAAGGCCCCGGGCAATATGCCAACGGCAAGGAAGGCGTGAACGACTACATCTGGGTATTCGAAATCTCCGGCGCCATCCCCCCGGCCCACTTCATTGATGGCTGGAAGGGTGCCAGCTCGGAACGTCAGCCCGGCATGTATTTCCGTCTCGGTGGCGGCACGCTCAAGGGCATTTCCAAGCCCGGCTGGGTCGTCTGGAGCCGCGTCTATGTGGAATCCGGCAAGCTGAAAGTGGATCTGGGCACGGCAGAAGTCGTCTCCCTGCCGCTGGCCGAGACCCAGGACCGTTGGAACCTGACCACCAGCCAATGGCCGATCATGCACGCCATCACCCAGGGCGTCAGCCGCGACCAGATGATGGCCCAGCACAAGTCCAACCACATCCAAGTGGTCTACGTGCCCAGCCAGAAAGACGCCCTCAAAGGCCTGGCCGCCAAAGCCGGCGCCCTGGCCGAACTGGGCCTTGTGGTCAACATCTGCGGTGCCATCTAAACCAAACGCCCCATAAAGGGTGTTTTCAACCGAAAAATTTCAGGCCCATCCGGTTTACCGGGTGGGCCTTTTTGTATTGGATATAAATTTGCCGTACGTGCTTAAGAAAAATAATGCAGCGCACGTGGCATCAGGGGCCTTGGTGGACTAATCTGCGGGGTAATATCATCGGTGGTTTTTTTGGCGGAATTGTTCATCGCGATTGGTCGTCGGTTGGCTTGCATTTTTAACTGGGTTGCTGGTTATTCTGGTCTGTTTTGGGCAGGCGTGTGTAGTTGCACCCGCGCCACGGTCGGGGTATTATCGCCTATTGCTCAGGCTACAGATGCGGATTCCTTTCGGAGGCATACACATGGCCAGTTCCAAGACGCTTAATATCGGGTTGGTTGGGTATCAATTCATGGGCAAGGCGCATTCGAATGCGTGGTTGCAGGCGCCGCATTTCTTTGATCTGCCGATCAAGCCGGTGATGCATACACTGTGCGGGCGCAATGCCGTGGCGTGCGCGGCCACGGCCGAGCGCTGGGGCTGGCGGCAGACCGAGACGGATTTCCGTAAACTGGTCAGCAATCCCGAAATTGATCTGGTGGATGTGGGAACGCCCAACAATGCTCATCCCGACATTGTGATTGCCGCGGCGGAAGCGGGTAAGGCGGTGGCGTGTGAAAAGCCGCTGGCCCGGAGTCTGGCCGAGGCGCTGCCGATGGTGGCGGCGATCAAGAAGGCCAAGGTCAAGAATTACGTGTGGTTCAACTACCGCCGGGTGCCGGCGGTGGCGTATGCCCGGCAACTGGTGGAGGCCGGGCGGATCGGCCAGATTTATCATGTCCGGGCGGTGTATCTGCAGGATTGGATCAAAGATGCCACCATTCCGCTGGTGTGGCGGTTGGATAAAAAGGTGGCCGGGTCGGGTTCGCATGGTGATCTGTGCGCCCACTCCATTGATATGCTGCGTTACATCACCGGCGATGAATTTATGGAAGTGTGCGGCATGATGAACACCTTCATCCGCAAGCGGCCCATCGGGCGCATGCTCGAAGGGTTGACCACGAATGCCGCCGCGATCAAGGGCCCGCAGAAAATGGGCAACGTGAATGTGGATGATGCGGTGTGGTTCATGTGCCGGCTCAAGGGGGGCGGGATGGGCACGTTCGAAGCCACGCGTTTTGCCACCGGGCACCACAATACCAATATGATTGAGATCAACGGTTCCAAGGGGGCGCTGCGGTTTGATTTCCCGGATTTCAGTTTTCTGGAATTCTTTGATGATACGCTGCCACCTTCGGAAAAAGGCTGGCGGAAGATTTCCTGCACCACGGGCAATCATCCTTATGCCGGGAAATACTGGCCGGCGGATCATCCCATTGGCTATGCCGAGACGTTTGTGAATACCGCCGCGGATATTGCCGTGGATTATGCGGGTAAGGGCACGAATTTCCATGCGAACTTTGAAGATGGCCTGCGCTGTCAGGAAGTGCTGGAAGCTGTGGCGCTCAGTGCGACGGAGCGTCGCTGGGTGAATCTGAAAGAAATGCGGGGTTAAGCGGTGGGGCCGGGGTGTCTGAGTTGGGCTGGGCGGGTAGTGCGAACAGCTCGCGCAGCATCTCGGCCATGATCTGCTGCCGCAGGGGGTCCTCGGCGGCGCGGATTTGACGGGTGGGGGTGTGCAGGATTTTGCTGATAATCCGCTGCACGGTGCGCTGCACATCATGTTGCTGGGCGGGTGACCATTCGGGATGGGCGGCCAGCAGCACGGCCATCTGCTCGGTGGCGATACACTGGATATTCTGATGAAACGTGGTGATCAGCGGGGCCAGATCGCGCTGCTGACGCCACTGGGCAAAGCTCTGCACCTGCTGGGCGATAATCTTTTGGGCATGGGCGATGGCCTGATCGCGTTGTTTGCGGTTGCTGTCGGCCACCTGCTGCAGGTCGTCAATGTTATAGAGATACAGATTGTCGAGATTGCCCACCGCGGGGGCGACATCACGCGGGACGGCGATATCCACCAGCACGGCAGGGCGATACTGCCGGGCTTTGAGAATGGGGCGCATGAGGGCTTCAGTGATGATGGGCTGGGGGGCGCCGGTGCTGGAAAGAATAATGTCGGCCTGGGTCAATAGTGCGGGTAATTCGTCCCAGTTCGCCGCGGAGGCCTGCATGGCCGCGGCCAGTGTCTGAGCACGGGCAGGGGAACGATTGACGATGGTCATGGCTTTGGGCTTCAGGCCCTGCAAATGGCGCAGCAGCAGCGCGGCCATTTTGCCCGCACCGATGCACAGCACGCGTTTGTCATCGAACCGGTCGAACACGCTCTGCACCAGTTCCACCGCGACGCTGGCAATGCTCAAACGCCCGGCGGTGAGTTCGGTTTGTTCCTGCACCAGCTTGGCCGTAGTGAGGGCTTTTTGGAACAGCGCATGGCCCAGGGCGCCCACGCAGCCGGCCTTGTGGGCGGATAGATAGGCTTGCTTTACCTGGCCGATAATCTGGGTCTCGCCGAGGACCATGGAATCCAGCGAACAGGTCACGGCGAACAGATGGGCCACGGCGTCCAGCCCGACCGCGCTGTGCATCACCGGCAGCAGCGGCGCGAGGGGCAGATGATGAA
>JBIJDM010000068.1:0-11877 GCA_044344145.1 Phycisphaerae bacterium | reverse complement strand
TAACGCCGATCTGGCCGTCGTGGCGATCCTGGAACAGATTGCCCCCGCGCTGCCGCTGCCGGCGGTGGGGGTGCATGCCAGCGCGGTGATCGAAGCCGGTGTGCAGCTTGGAGTCGATGTCCGCATCGGGGCCCATGTGGTGGTCCAGGCCGGTGCGGTGCTCGGGGCCCGGGTGGTGCTGATGCCCGGTTGTTTTGTCGGGGCGGAAGCCCAGATCGGGGCCGATACGGTCCTGTGGCCCCACGTCATCGTGCGCGAACGCTGCACCGTGGGCCAGCGCTGCATCCTGCATCCCGGCGTGGTGATCGGCGCCGATGGCTTTGGCTATCGTTTCCATCAGGGCCGTCACGTGAAAGTGCCCCATGTGGGCACCGTGGAAATCGGCGACGATTGCGAACTGGGAGCCAATACCTGCGTGGATCGCGGCAAGTTTGCCAAAACGGTCATCGGCAGTGGCAGCAAGATGGACAACATGGTGCAGGTGGGGCACAACGTGCGCCTCGGCCAGCATGCCATTCTGGTCAGCCACGCCTGCATCGGCGGGTCAACTCAGGTGGGCGATTATCTGGTCATGGGCGGCGGCGCGGTATTGACCGACCATATCAAAGTCGGCAAGGGCGTGCAGGTCGCCGGTATGGCCGGCGTGACGGAAGATTTTGCCGATGGCCAGCGCATTTGCGGCATACCGGCTCGGCCGATGCGTGCCTATTTGCACAGCTACAAGTACTATCTGCAATTGCCCGAAACCGTCAAACAGATCCGTGACCTAACCCGGCAACTGGCCGACATGCAGGCCCGGTTGGCGCAATTGGAAAACCGGCAACCCTGATCCCCTCATACTTCGGTGGGGGTGTAGTCTTCGCCCTCTGATTCCTGGGCTGGCTCCTCGGCCGGAGGCAGCGCCAGATAAGCGCCCGCGCCGACCACAAAGCAGAATAACGCGAATAGTGCGTTCCAGAAGTGCACCGTGCACGCCGCGATCCCCAGCCCCGCCAGCGCAATGAGCCAACTCTTGCGGGCATTATCATCATGATAACTGCGGAACGTGCGGTGTCCGGCTTTCATGGTCAACAGCAGCAGCCCGATCACCAAAAACGCAAATGACGGCACCCCATAGCGCACGGTCGTGGCCAGCCAGAAATTATCCATACTGCTGCTCATCCACTCCGGGCGCTGCCATTCGCCCAAACCGATACCGAAGACCGGATTGCGATACACCTCTTCGCTGCCATAATCAAAAATCCGCAGTCGGTTGTAAGCCGTATTGGCATCGAAGGCCGCAAAGGACAGGAACACCTTGACCGGCGAACGGCTGGAAAACATCGAAGTCACCATCACCACGCTGATAATAATACCCAGCAGAATCAGCCACCGCCGTCCGATACTGCGGGTGATATAATCCCACCCCATCAGCGCGAACATGATCAGCACCGCCACAATCGCCCCGGACGACACCGACAGGAACACCCCGAAAAATAGCAGCCCCATCCGGAAGAAATCGCGGATTTGCCAGTCTTTGGTGTTGTTCAGTGAATAGCATGTCAGCCCCAGAGCCGAGGCCCCAAAAATGCCGTACAAAATTGGGTGATCAAACGTGCCATACGCCCGGTACAGCCCCATCCGCGGGTCCATCGGCGTGAGCGCCTCACCGCCCATAATGGCGCGCGCGGTTTCGCGGATGAAGTGGTTGTTGGTCAGCGCCTCAAACAGCGTATAGGGGATCAGACATACCACCAGAATCATCATCGTTCGGACCACGGCCCGGAAATCGGCGGTATCGCGGATATAGCATCGGGCCAGAAAATAGGAACCCACCGCTTCGATCACATAGATTCCCCCCGACTTCATCCCATCGCCAAAACCCGCAAATTTCACCAGCGCCGCACACGCCCACAGACTGTGCAGCAGGATCATCCAGTCGGCCTTGCTGAATTTCACCTCGCCGCTGATAAATTTCATGATGCACGGCAGCAACCAGAGAATCAGCACCACCCGATATCCGGATAAACGGAAATCACCCAGTTTGACCGAGGCTTCCGGCGGTAACGCCAACCCCAGAATAAATAGCAGGATCGGCCATGATATTTTGGCTTGGGGCGGGTCTAATTCCGCGACTAATTGTGGTTCTTCGCTCATCGTACCCCTCCGCCTCAGGCCGTCCGGGTGGGGTCCGCAGGCAGCGGGGTTTGAGCTTCCGGGGTGTTCAACCGCCGGCTTTTGATGCGTTTATAGGTGCCGTACAGCGATTGCAGTTTTTCCCGCACGGACAGATGCCGCCACCAGGCCCGGCCCAGTTGCGCGCCTGTGGTATAGGGCGTCAAGCCCACCATCCGCCGCCATACGAATAACCGCCCCCAGCACGCGGCCCGCGTTTGCAGCAAATGTTGCTGCGCTTTGACCAGGGAGTCAGGCGCGACTTGCTCCAGAGTCAGATACCCCGCCGCACCCGCAGCTTGCAACATTTCCCGCCCACGCTGCGTGCGCACCAGAAACAGCGACCGGCCGGGATCACCCACTTCGGTGGGCCGATACCACGGATCGCCCACGCTGATATCGGCATATTCGCCCGTATGATCGGTACAAATCCGGCACGCCCATTGCCGGTGCTTCTGCAAAATCTTGCCCCAGCCGTCGGCATAACTCGTCGCGCCCAGCACTTTGCCCGCGGCATCCAGCGCGGTCATCTCGCCCGGCCAGCCCTGGCCGCGATAACGCAATTCCTTCACCGTGGCAATATCTTTGACCCCCAGCGCGCTCAGCAGCGCCCGCGTCCCGGCAAACGAAGGCGTCCCCGCGCAGAACATGGTCATGGTCAGCCCAAGATTCTTCCGCAGCGCCGCATCATTCTCGGCCACCAGATGGGCCGCACGAATATCACAGGGTTTGCCGATTAAGACGCACGGCTGGTCTGCCTGGGCAATATGCCCCAGCCCGTCGCACGGACTCGCCGGCGCATACCGCGAACCCGAACCCGCGATCAACCCCGCACGGTCGCGGCTGAAAACAGTTTGATTTAATAACGGCACATCCGCCCGCGCCTGCACATGCACCGCTCCGGCAAAATTGCGCTGTTCCAGTGCATACGTGGCCAGCGCTGTGATCCCGCCCCCGGAGCTACCCCGGAAACGCATATTGGTATCGGTAGCATAACCTTCCCACACTTCCAGAATCGGCCCCCAATCCGCAAACAGACTCGCTTGCATCTCGGTGGTCAAGGTGGCCGTGCGGGCTTGCTGGTAACCGGGACAAATCGCGGCGGCTTTGGTCAAGGCTTCCGCCGGAACCTGCTCGGTCACTGGCCGCCGACACGCCGTGGCGGTATCCTGCATAGTTATTTGATTGCCCGAGACATAACTGCACGCCCCGCACCCGGTACACAGGTGGCCGGCGGAGATGGTGGCAATGTTCACCGCAGTGTCGGTCATACGCAACACCCTTATGGAGTCGTAACGCGGTCGGGGCTTTTGCTGCCGGGGCGTCTGATGCGGTTAAGTATGCGCCAACCCGGTTGCAGCGCCAAGACCGCCGTGAAGAAAAGCAACGCCAGGACCGCCGATTTCTGCCAGAGTTCGGTCTGGTACGGCCACAGCCCCAACCCCAGCAACCCCGCCAGCACCGGCAGCAGGGGGGCATACGTCTTGCCCAGCGCCAAATGATGCCGCCGATACAATAACCAGCCGCCCGCCAGATACGCCAAAATTTCGCCCCCAACCCCCGCCCACAGAATCGCCTCCACCCCGCCGCCCTGATGGGCGATGATAAAGGCCGCCACCACGCCCAGCAGCCGGATGCCGTTCACCTTCATCGGATTGGTGGTGTCGCCCAGCGCTACGGCCGTCACGCTCAATCCTTCCCGCAACATCCGCAGCGCCTGCACCGACCCCATCGCCAGCAAGACCCCCGCCGGCAGGATGAACGCTTTGCCGTACAGCAAGTGAATAATGGGTATTCCCAAAAACGTCACACCCCCGGCCAGTCCCAGCGCCGCCACCGACAACACCCACAATACTTGCCGTTGCTGGTGCGCGAACGCGAAGCGGTCGTGCTGATGCCGGGACAGCGTGGGCAACGCCCAAGTGGAAACCACCTTGGCCAGCATAAAGGTCGGTACCAGCGTCAGCGTTAACGCCACCGTGAAACGTCCCAAGTCCTCGGGCAGCATGGTAATCCCCACCACCACGCGGTCGCCCTGAATCGCCAGATACATCAGCACGCCATTGAGCATCAGCGGCCAGCCAAAATGCCAGAACCGCAGCGCCTGCGCGCGTTTCCAGCCAAACCGATAACGCCCTTTGCCCAATATATGCGACAAGATCAGCGTGCAGCCCGCTTGCACCACCAGC
This sequence comes from Phycisphaerae bacterium, assembly GCA_044344145.1. Taxonomy (GTDB): domain Bacteria; phylum Planctomycetota; class Phycisphaerae; order WQYP01; family WQYP01; genus JBAXGE01. Next base: position 7,534 of record JBIJDM010000068.1, on the reverse strand, counting down.
ATAATCACCCCAGCCCAGATACTCGCCCACAGCCACAGCGTCACCGCCACCGCAACCGTGGCAATGATCCCCGCGCCCAATTCCACCATGACCATCGCGCCAAAAGCCATGCTCCGCTGCCGTTGGCGAATTTCCAGATGGGCAAACCCCTTGAGCATCGGTACCGGCGCAATAGCGATGAAAGCCCAGACATACGGACTGGCATCCATCAGCCACGCCGCCACCGGCCCCAACGCAATAATCAGCCCGCCGGCCAGCAGGCCGCGCAGGGCTTGAATGCTGTGGGCCGTGGGTAACAGGTCTTCATGGTTATCATCAGTTTGGATCAGCAGTCGCTCCACCGCGACATCACTGATCATCTCCAGCAGCGTCAAGACCAGCGCGATGGCCGAGACCACGCCCATACTCGCCGGCCCCAACATGCGGGCCAACAAGATATTCCGCCCCATGGCCAAGCCCTGCAACAGGCCCTGCTGGCCCAGAAGCATGACCGCAGAGCGAAGGCGGGCCCGTGCTTCAGGAGACATAAATTACCTCGTGGCTGCGTGGGTGAGCGTGTGGACAATCTGTTCCATTTGAGCGTTCCAGCGATCCAACACACCTGGTAGGCTTAATTGTAACTGTTGTTGCACCTCGCCACGGTGTAAATAATGTTGTACCAGCCGTTGCGGGATTTCGCCCGCATCGGGGCTGCGCAGTTCCAGACAGCTCTCACCCACCGCACAGGTGTCAAAGACCCCCCGGGTTTTGATGCTATACGCCATCGCGGCGGTGGGCACCAGCGTGGACAAACCCGCAATCGTGGCATGCATCCGGGCGCCACAGAACCAATCGCACTGACTGATCAGCCATTTTACCTCGCCGGGATGGGCAAAGCTGGGCGCCAGGGTCACCCGGGCCCGTAGGTTCTCCGGCAACCGCTGCCAAGCCAGATAGCAGGCATGGCCATCCGACTCAAAATGCCCCGCCGGCGCCATAACATGTTGCACCAGTACAATCCGCCCGGTTGTCCCCGCCAGCAGCGCCCGCAGGGTTTGATCAATCAACGTCGGGTAATCCATGTGCAGGCCAAACTGGGCCTGCGCCTGCTGGGGCTGGTGATACAACAGACCGCTGATATTTACCCCCAGCAACGGCAGCACATCGCGCTGCCCCAGCCAGCTTTGCAGTGGTTCAGGCAACGCCTCAACCGGCGCAATCGGCGGCAGGGCAAAGGCCATATCCACGCCCAGCAGATATTTCTTCGGATCGAACGTGCCCCCCAGTAATTCGCGAATCCGGTCATAACTCTGCGCGTCCCGGGCAATCGCCAAACGCGCCCCGCGCAAAATCGTCGCGGCCTGCTCCCGGCTTTCCGGCTCACTGAACGGGCCATAGGTTTGCGGCAGCAGAATCAGCGGATGCCGATTTTCCAAAGCGATTTGCTTGGGCAGACAGATGGTCTGAAAACGACTGGGACCATACAGATCGGTAAAACTGTCCCCACCACTGATATCCAATAGCGCCCGGCTTTGCAGAATGGCTTTCGCCGTCGGGTTCCACAGCCCGCCAAACCGCGCGGCCAGACGAATCTGCCGCAGATTATTGCTGCGATACCACGCCCGCCCGTTGACCGCACCCACGGCGGTATAGGCGGTAGGGGTGGCCCCGATGCGCAGTTGCGCCGGGCGCGCCCCCGGCCCATGGTCGCAAATCGCCAACCGGTTAAGTTGGTGCTGGCACAAGCCGTACGCCGTGGCATAGCACAAGGCGGATACACCCATATTACCTGTATCCGGACTCATACCCGCCAGACAGCCATCGAAGATAGGGGAGATGTGGTTCATACTGGTATCCGATTGCAACGTTTGTGCCACTTGACGATTCACCCCGTAATCAGCCCTGAACCCGCCCGAAATGTAGACAAATTGATAGGAAATTCTGTACCGCCAGCCAAACCGTCTCAAACTGAGAGGAAAAATTGCCGTTTCAGCCCTTCCGTGGGTGGGCTAAATATAAAACATTTTACTTAGTCGGAATTTTCTTTTCGGTATCTGGGTTGCTAAAGGTATTATGACTCTAGTTCTGGAGGTGTCGCATGACCGAGGTAAACCCATCCAACCCGACCATGATTCTGCCCGAGACAATATTTCAAAAATTATGGTATTTGAGCCAGCGTCTGCTGGCGCTATTGGTGTTGCTGGCCTTGGTACCGCTGTTTGTTGTCTTGTATATTGCGATCAAACTTACCAGTCACGGGCCGTTTCTTTACCGTCAGGTACGCCCCGGCCTGGGCGGGCGTTTGTTCAAAGTGATCAAAATCCGCAGCATGACCGTGGGGGCCGACAAGGATAAGTCCCTGGCCATCGCCACCAATATCAACAATCCCCAAATCACCAAAATTGGCCGCAAGCTGCGCGATCTGAAGTTGGATGAATTGCCCCAACTTTGGAACGTGGTCATGGGGGATATGGCGCTGGTTGGGCCGCGCCCGATCGCCCCGGCCTTGCACGACAAATTGTGTCAGGATATTTCCCATTTCAATATGCGGCTGAGTGTGCGCCCCGGCCTGACCAACATCGGCCAGGTCAGTTTATGGGATAATCGTCCCGGCGAGGATGTGGTGGAAGACTGGCGCGAACGCTTCGAGGGCGAATGGCTCTATCTGCAACATCGCAGCGTGATCCACGATGTGATATTGTTGGCGATGACGGTGGTCTTTATGCTGCGTAAGGCCCTGCGCCGCGGCAACAAAACCCCCGCCGCCCCGGTGTCCTCTGCCCCCAAAAACGTGGTGGTCGCCTTGGTCGGCGCCTTTGTGGGGGCCTTGCTTGGTTAAGCTAGGTTAGCTTGGTCCCGGCTCGGGATTTTGGTCACTACTCATGGCCCCGGCATCGCCGTGCCGGGCCTGACGGCGGTATCCATTGGGGGCATATCCCGTGTGCCGTTGAACGCTCAGAGTCATGATCCGCGGGCTGGTATAACCTGCCGCCCGGCTGATCATGGCGACATCCCAATTAGTTTCCAGTAATAAATCCAGTGCCACCTGCCGCCGGTACATGGCCAGCACGCGGGCGGGACTCTCATTCAACACCTCACGGAAATGCCGCTCCAGCGTGCGCCGGGGCAATTTCAGTTCCTTGGCGATATTTGTGGCGTTGATTTGTTCCCGCAGGTGGCCCCGGATAAAGGTGATGGCCGCTTTGATCAGTGGGTCGCGATACATCACATAATCGGTGCTGTCGCGTACTTCCACGCTCAGGGGTGCCACACGTAACAGGGGCTGGGGTGTCTGCCCCTGCAACAACTGGTCCAGCACACGCCCGGCTTCCCAACCGATCCGGTCAAACGGCTGGTTGATACTGGTGATCGAGATTTGAGGTGTTTCGCATTTGACGATGTCGTTGTCTACGCCAATCAGGGCAATGTTGGTGGGGATCGCAATCCCAAACATGACGGCGGTCCGGACCACCTGTACCGCCATGTCGTCATTGCAGGCAAACAGCCCGCAGGGTGTGGGCAATGAGGCCAGCCAACGCGCCAGTTCCTGCTGCCAACCCGCGAGATTGGGCGTGGGTGTGGCGGTTACCACAGGCGTGTATTGAAACACTTGCGCGGTATGTCCGGCCGTGGCCAGACGCTGCATATACCCCTGGTACCGACCTTCGGAAAACCCCCGGGGACTTTTATCCGGCAGCGCGCCCACAAAGGCAAATTCACGATACCCCAACCGCAGGAACTTCTCCGCGGCCATCTGGCCGGTTTTTTCGTCATCAATCACGACACTGGGCACCGGGGGGGGCGTCATCCGCGACGAATAGTTGATGACGTTGGGACTGTGCAGCCGCAGTTGCCGGCCCAATTCCGGATTGTTGATCGGGGCGATAATGCCATCAAACGTCAGGAAATTGGGTGTACTCAGATCCTCGATACCCCCCGGCGTATTGATCACTGTCACCAACTGCCAGTTGGTTTGCAGACGGATATACCGGCGCAAACCCTTGAGCACTCCCTGCCCCATGATGGCCAGAGGATCAAAGACCAAGGCCACACGCGGGCGTATGGGTTCCGGGCAGGTACGCATGGACGGTTCCTCGCGGGGTTAATCTTTCAGACCGCTGGTGGCAATGCCCTGCACAAAATAGCGTTGGGCAAAGAAAAACAATACCACCACCGGCAAAATGTGCAACAAACTGGCGGCTAAAAGCAGATTTAAATTGCTATTGCCGTACTCATCGTTGAATAATTGCAGACCTACACTCACAGTATACTTATTGGGGTCTTGTAAGTAAATGAGCGGACCCATAAAATCTTCCCATGCCGCCGTGAAGGCAAACAAGCCCACCGTAATCAGACTCGGCTTGCTGAGTGGTAATAAAATACGCGACCAGATCCCAAACGGACTGCACCCGTCCAGCATGGCCGCCTCGTCCAGCGACCGCGGCAGGCTCATATAAAACTGGCGCATCAGGAATATGTTGAACGCCGACGCCCCCAAAAACGCCGGCACAATCAGCGGGAATATCGTGTTCACCGCGCCCAGTTGCCGCCAGATCATGAACAGCGGAATCATCGTCACCTGCCCGGGCAGCAGCATCGTGGCCACCAGCAGGCCAAACAATATGTTGCGTCCCGGGAAACTGAACCGCGCAAACCCGTACGCCACCAGCGAACTGCTCAGCACTGTGCCCACCACCGCCAATTCCGTGATCACAATGGTATTCAGCAGATACAACGGGAACGGCCGGGCCGTCCACGCATCCACATAATTCCGCCAGTGCGGCGGCCAGGGCAGCCAGGAAAAATCCGGCGCACTGGGCAGATAACGGTTGAAACTCGTAATCAGTGCAAAGCCCAGCGGTGTTAAAAAGACCAGCGCCAACGCGACCACCAATCCGTGCAGCAGCAATTTGCCCAGCGTCTGCCGCAATGAGGGAACCTCGTTCATTTGCGTTCCCCCTCATAATGCACCCAGTGCCGCGAGAGATAAAACTGCAGCGCCGTCAGACTGGCCAGCAGCACAAACAACACCCATGCCAGCGCCGAAGCATACCCGAATTTGAACTGCTCGAACGCCATGCGAAACAGATACAGCGCATAAAACAAAGTGGCATCGTCCGGCCCGCCGCGCGTGATCAGAAACGCCTGCGTGAAGACCTGAAACGCCCCGATGGCACCCAGAATCATATTGAAAAATATCACCGGCGAGAGCATCGGCAGTGTCACATGCCAGAACTGCCGCCAGCGCCCCGCGCCATCAATGGCCGCGGCCTCATACAGACTCGTCGGGATATTCTGCAGCCCCGCCAGAAAGATAATCATGCGCCCGCCCCCGATGGTCCACAGACTCATCATCACCAGCGCCGGCAACGCCCAATGCGTCGTCTCCAGCCACCCCTGCTTGGGTATCCCCGCCGCCCCGATTACCTGATTAAGCAGACCATACTCGCGGTTATACACATAACCCCACAGAAAACTCGCCGCCACCGCGGGCACCAGCGTGGGAATGTAAAAACACGCCCGCCACACCCCTTTGAAACGCAATTCCTGATTCAGCAGCACAGCCAGCAGCAGCGACCCCGTCAATCCCAGTGGTACCGCCAGCGCGGTATACAGCACCGTATTGAACAACGCTTTCCAAAACAGCGGATCGGCATACAACCGCTGGTAATTGGCCACCCCGACAAAATTCGCATGTTTCAAATCGTAATTGGTCAGCGACAAATACAACGACGCCAACATCGGCCCGGCAATCAGCCCGAGAAAGCCGATCAGCCATGGCGAGATGAAGATATAACCCCAGAGGGATTCACTGCGGATACGGGGCATGAATCAGCCTTGTGGGTTATTCCTGATTTTGGGTTACAGTGACCGAACTGCCTGTACCATCCGGCATCGCCATAATCACCACTTTCGTGCTACCCTTGGTGAAGCCTTTGGTCAGCATCCCATCGTAATCCATACTGGTGTCCTGTTTATAACCTGCGGTTCGCAGTCTGCTGTCATGGTGCGTCATCACCACTTTAGGGGCCGATTTCGACTGATATTGCGTACTGAAAACCGTCTTGCCATTTTCCTCGCTCTTGGCCGAGGCCACAATGGTATAGCCGGGATACAACGCCAATTCCGCTGGCCAATCGGCGGGTAACTTTTGGCCCCCGATGGAGAAGGTACTGCCATCCGTACCAACCGCCTCAAAGGTGCCGGTCTTGGTATCGGTCTTGAAAGTGACTTTCTTGCCATCCTCATCGGTAACTTCCGTCACGCCATCCGGACCACCAAAGCGCACACTGCCACCATTTTCTGTCGGGATACTAATGCCTGTGGACGAGAGCTCTTGGGCTTTGTTCTTACCCCACCAGAACAGACCACCGCAGATAATGCAGCTCAGCAGTCCCAGCGCCACGAAAATCAGCAGCACAATCAGCAATATCTTCTTCCCTTTGCCACCCTTGGGAGGCTGGGGTTGGTTGGTTACCGGGTCGGGGATATTACTCATGGCACAACTCCTAAAAAACTAAAACCTGACTCTGTTTAACGAATCGCAGAACGAATGGCACACAGAACTATCCCATATTACCCGAAGCAGTCGGAAGGCGGAATTGGAAAACGCTAAAATGTAATTTCATCCTGCGGGGCACTCCGGCGTTATCTCTACCCCCGCGTTTGACCCCAAAGCCCTTAGCCCTTAAAGTTTACAGTCTAAATCTAACCTCTGGCCACCCGGCCGGGGTTGGTTTTGGAGAGATGGCCGAGCGGCTTAAGGCGCACGATTGGAAGTCGTGTGTGCGCGATGAGTGCACCGAGGGTTCGAATCCCTCTCTCTCCGTTTTCGCCCTGGTTTTAGTGCCCTTCGTCCCGTCCGAGGAGACAATCCATGATGAAATACCGTATTCTGGGTTCCACCGGCCTGCGCGTTTCCGTGGTTGGCGTGGGCACCTGGCAGTTCGGCGGGGAATGGGGCAAAGTCTTTACCGTAGCAGAAGTTACGGCGATGTTGGCCCGCGCCTATGAGCTGGGTATCAACCTGATTGATACCGCCGAATGTTACGGCGACCACACCTCCGAACGCCTCATCGGCGAGGCCCTCCAGATTCTCGGCCGGCGTAAGGATTTCATCGTCGCCACCAAGTTCGGCCACCACTTCCACGGCTGCTTCCAGCGCACCGACGAACGCACCGCTCCGGACATCCAGAAACAGTTGGACGACTCCCTGCTGGCCCTTCGTACCGATTACATTGACCTGCACCAATACCATTCCTGGGCCGATGCCCAGTTTGACAATCCCGAGGTCCGCACCGTTCTGGAAAAAGCCCTCCAAGCCGGCAAAGTCCGCCACGTGGGCAATTCCATCGGCCCCAACGACAAAACCTATCAGGTCCAGCGTTCCGCCGACTACCACGTCGGCGCCATTCAGGTGGTCTATAACCGCCTGCAACGCGAACCCGAGGCGGCCGTTCTTCCCCTCTGTTCCCAGCTCAATCTCGGCGTCCTCGCCCGCGTCCCGCTGGCCTCGGGCTATCTCTCCGGCAAGTATAAACCCGGCGCCGCCTTC
>JBIJDM010000088.1:0-10383 GCA_044344145.1 Phycisphaerae bacterium | reverse complement strand
AGCAGCGGCAGCGCTGCGGGGATAATCCGGCGGTAGAAATCCAGCCCATCCGCCCCGCCATCCAAGGCCAGATGCGGTTCGTGATCTTTGACCTGTGCCGCCAGCGTGGCAATCGTGGCGCTGGGGATATAGGGGGGATTGGCGGTGATGAAGTGGAATTGCCGGCCCAGCGCGGCCAGAGGTGCCAGCAGGTCGCCGGGGTAAAAGGTGACCCGGGTGTCTAATTTATGCCGCAATGCATTGGCCGTGGCGATGCGGATGGCCTCCGGGCTGATATCGGTGGCCACTACCGTGGCGGTGGGCAGAAACTTGGCCAGCGTAATGGCCACGCAACCGCTGCCGGTGCACACATCGGCAATATGCAGGGGCTGATCTGCCAGCGCGGGCAGGGCTGCCAGCGCCTTGGCCCGGACGACCGTTTGCTCGACCAGAGTTTCTGTATCCGGCCGGGGAATGAGCACGCCCGGTTCCAGATCGAATTCCAGCGCATAAAACCAGCCCCGGCGGGTCAAATAGGCCACCGGCACATGCTGGGCCCGCTGCTTGACCAGCTCGCGGAAGCGTTCACGCGTTGCGGCATCGGGCTGCGCGTCGAATTTCACATACAGTTGCATGCGGTCGCAGCCCAGCGCATGGGCCAGCAGCAGTTCTGTGGACAGGCGCGGTTCGTCCACTCCGAGGCGTTCAAAATGCCCCTGCGTCCACTGCATCAGACTGGCGACCGTCCAGATAGTTGTTGATTGGGTCATATTGGCTTATCGTAAAGACTATAAAGCGGGGCGAGTGGCCCCAATACGAATCCGTATCCGAGTTTCCTGTGCCGAAAGTCACCGCAGTATGACGGAGTCCGATCCAACCCCGAGCCCTGAACCGCCACCGGTGCCGGTGCCGCCCGAGCCGGAATTGGAACTGGCACCCTTGCCACCACCCGGGCCAACTGCGCCCCGGGTCATCCTGCCCAATCCCAATAGCCTGCGCGGATTTTCGTTCACCTGCAAGCATTGCGGATCGCGCTTGGAAGGCCATGACAGTATATCCGGTCAACCCGGCCAATGCCCAACGTGCGGTCACCAGATTTACATCCCCATCCGTCAGCCCAACGGCGTGCTGATTGACCCCGAAACGCAGGAAGTGCTGAAGTCCCCGCCCCATCCGGTCCATGCCTACGCGGCCGCGGGCCATCGGGCGCCCCAAATTGTGACCGTGGACGCGGTGCAGAAAATCCAATGCCCGCGCTGCCGGACCATCATGCCCCTGACCAGTAATTCCTGCCGGAGTTGCGGTTTGCCCTTTACCATGGATGCGCTGGAAACCAGTGCCATGAGCACGCAGAATGTCTGGGGTATTCTCTCTCTGGTTTTCGGTCTGATCAGCCTGCCGAGTGCCTGCTTCGGTGTGGTGGCGCTTGCGGCCATCACCTGCGGTATTATCGCCCTGCGCGGCGACAGCGCTAAACCGGTCCGCGTTATGGCCATCATTGGGCTGGTGCTGGGCGCCCTATCCCTCTGTGCAGGCACCTTCTTCTGGGTTTCTCTGCCTTAACCCCGTGCTCTGCCGAGGTCGCCCGTCGTTAGCGTGCGGTCCACACTTCCGGATTCACCGCATGGGCCGGTGCCCGCCCTGATAACATCGCCAGAACATCTTCCGCGACCATGACACTCATGCGGCTGCGCGTGGTTTGGGTTCCGCTGCCGATATGCGGCAGCAGCACCACATTGGGCAGATTCAGCAGGTCGGGGTGGATGGTGGGTTCGAATTCATAGACATCCAACCCGGCGGCAAAGATTTGTCCGCGGGCCAGCGCCCGGGCCAGCGCCGCTTCATCCACCACCGGGCCGCGGGCTGTATTCACCAGCACCGCGGTGGGCTTCATCTGCGCCAATTGCGCCGGGCCCAGCAGATGCCGGGTTTGTGGCGTGAGTGGGCAATGGATCGAGACAAAATCGGATTCCCGCAGCAACGTGGGCAAATCGGTGAACGTCGCGCCCAATTCCTGATCCCAGTCCGCATGGCGACTACGGCCATAATACAGCACCTTCATATCAAAGCCCCGGGCCAGCCGGGCCACCTGTTTGGCGATGCGCCCCGGACCGATGATGCCCAGCGTGCGGCCGATAATATCCACGCCGAGAAATTGCATCGGGCCCCAGCCCGCCCACGTGCCGGTGCGGACATGGCGTTCGGCCTCGCCACAGCGCCGGGCCGCCATCATGAGTAGCGCCCAGGCCGTCTCCGCCGTAGCCTGCGTCAGCACGCCGGGGGTGTTACTCACGCCGATCCCGCGCTGCGTGCAGGCGGCAATATCAATATTGTTGAACCCCACCGCATAGTTACTCACTGCCCGCAGACGGGGCGCCACGGCAATACACTCCGCATCCAGCGTATCGGCCAGTGTGGCCACTACGCCCTCGGCGGTAGCCAAGCGGGCCCGTAGTTCAGCGCGTGCCAGCGGCGCATCCACCGGATTGATCCAGAGCTTCACCCCCGATCGGCGCAGCAATTCCAAACCCGCCTCGGGCAAGACCCGCGTCACCACCACGTCAAAAGCCATCGCATACCTCACGTTGTAAACGCGGCCCGAATCCGGTGGCCACTTCGTAACCAATCGTGCCGCATAGCGCGGCGAGTTTTTCCACGCTGTGGGGCGCGGTGGGATCGGGGCTGATCACCTCCACGGGTGTGCCCACCCCCGCCGCAGCCACACGCGTGACATCCACAATAATCTGATCCATACTCACCCGCCCCACCACCGGGGCCAACTGGCCCGCCACCGCCACCAGAGCCCGGTTCGACAGCGCCCGGGGATAGCCATCGGCATAGCCCACCGGCACAATCGCCAACCGACTGGGCCGGGTGGTGACAAACGTATGCCCATACCCCGCGCCCACCCCGGCGGCCACCTCATGCACTGCGATAATCGGCGCCAGCAACCGGGCTATCGGCTGCAACCCCGGCGTGGGTTCGCTCCCGGCCTGCAAGCCATACAACGCAATCCCCACCCGCACCATTTGCACTGGCTGTGCCCCCAAGGACCACGTCCCACCGCTGTTTTGCATATGCGTCAGTAAGCCCGCGCCGTGGGCGCGGACAAACGTTTGAAACCGCTGCCATTGCTGTAGCAGTGCGGGATGGCCGGGACATTCGCCATGCGAAAAATGCGCGAACAAACCCTCCAGCCGCAGCGCCTGGGCCGCGCGTAAACCTGTGATCAGCGGTAACCAATCACTTTCCGCTGCCCCGCCGCGCGTAAGACCGCAATCCAGTTGCACATGCACCGGCACCTTGCCAAGCTGCGCCCGGGCCACATACGCATCCCAGGCGCGGGCATCATCGAGCGTGATGAGGGTCATACGCACGCGCCCGCTGGCCAGCGCCGCCTGCGCTTCGGCACTCAGGACATAATCCGGCTGATACCGCCACGCGGACAAGACCAAAATATCCAGCTCCGGCTGATGCTGATGCACCTGCACGGCTTCATCAAGGTTGTACGTCACTACCCAGGACAACCCCGCCGCGCGGGCCAAATCCGCCATCTGGGCCCAGCCGTGGCCATAGCCATTGGCCTTAAGCGTGAGGGCAATCTGGGTCTGGGCCTGCACCTGGCCGCGGGTCACGCGGACGTTTTCCAAAAACGCCCGGCGGGACAGTTGTAATACCCCATGGGGTGCGATCATGGCCGGTCCTCCCGCAGTGTCCACGGTTGCGTGGCTCGCTGCCAGCGATCCTGTATGGCCAGCCAGACGCCGTTGTGTTCATCGGGCATGTGCACCCAGATTTCCGCACCGCTCTGGGCATCGGCCCGGCGGACAGCGTCATACAGATGGGCCGCGTATTCCAATGCGGACGCGGGCATGAGCAGCGTTTCATGCGGGGCGTCCAGATGCAGCGCTGGCGCATCGGTAATCAGCGTCACCGGCTGCGTGCAGGTCTTCAGGCATACGTGCACGCTGGGCCATTCGGCGGTGGTAAAGCGCCACGCGGGTTTGCGCGGGGCATAATGCCGGGCCAGCAGGCCGGGGCTGCGCAGGTCTTCAATCGGCGGGGTATAAGTATCGGGCACAATCAGTTGGCCGGTGATGGCGCGAATTTGTTCGGCGGTAATCCCCCCCGGCCGCAGCAGTGTGGGCGGGCTGGTCGTCAGGTCTACCACGGTGGATTCCAGACCAATGGCACTGGCGCCCCCGTCGAGAATCAGCGGAATACGGCCATCAAGCTCCGCCAATACGTGCGCCGCGGTGGTCGGTGACACAAAGCCGGAACGATTCGCGCTGGGGGCGGCAATGGGACCCGCAAAGGCCCGCAGCAGCGCCTGGGCCAGCGGATGTGCCGGGCAGCGCAGGGCCACACTGGGTAAACCTGCGGAAACCGCCGGGGCCAGTGCTCCGCCGCGCGGGACCACCAGCGTCAACGGGCCGGGCCAAAACGCGGCCATCAATTCCGGGGCAAACGCGGGCACCGTTGCCATATACCCCCGCGCCTCGGCCGGGGTGGTCACATGGACAATCAATGGGTTATAGCTGGGCCGCCCCTTGGCGGTATAGATGCGGGCGATGGCTTCGGGCTGGCGGGCATCGGCCCCGAGACCATAAACCGTCTCGGTGGCGAACGCCACCACCTGCCCGGCATTTAGCAGGGCCACGGCATCGGCCAGACCGGTCTCAAGTTGTACCACCCTTGTTTGCATCCATGCGCTCCGGGTAAGGGCTATATTCTGGCACCATACGCCGATTCCGGCAACTGGACCGCCCGCGCATTATCACGCCAGAAAAAAATCGTTGCGCGCCGGCCCGGGCCCGCAGCCGGGATATAATGACACTGTTGACGCGGGTTTTGACCTTTCGCGCCGGTTGAACACTTGCATCGGTCCGCAGAATAAGCCACAATGACCGTTCCACGGAGGCGTGGCAGAGTGGTCGAATGCACCGGTTTTGAAAACCGGCGGTGCCGCAAGGTGCCCGGGGGTTCGAATCCCTCCGCCTCCGTCTTTTTATTGAGGTCGTTAGTACGGCATGGAACCCCTGATCCCCAAAACTTTCCCCCATCTGGACACGACCCCCGCCATCGGGCGGACCACCGCCCAACAGCATTACCGCCTCTATACCGGCTATGTGAACAGCTATAACCAACTGGCCCAGCGTTACGACACCACCAAACGCAATTTGTCCTCGCTGGTGGGCAGCGACCTGATGAGTATCAAGGTGGATATCAGCTTTGCGCTGGGTTCCATACGCAATCACGAACTATACTTTGACTGCCTAGGCAATCCCAAAGTCACCCCGCCGGAAGCGCTGGTCAAGGCGATCAAGGAAAACTTCGACACCTTTGAACAATATTGCGAAGATTTACGCCTGACGGCGGCCTATGCCAAATGCTGGGTCTGGTCCGCCTACGATCTCGACACCGGCCATATCTTCAACTATCACAGTCTGGCCCATAACGGCTTCCCCGTCATGCACGCCATCCCCATTCTCGCCCTCGACCTCTTCGGCCATGCGTATCTGTACGACCACGGCAACGAACGCAATGTCTACGTGGACAAGTTCATCGCCCACATCGCCTGGGACCGCGTGGCCAAATACCTGCAGGCCGCGCAACACCTCCGCGCCCAGCGGTTGAAGTAAAGCGTCAAGACTTGGGGCGTTTTAGCAAACGCGGATCAAACGGAACTGGTGGCTTTGGGTTGATTACCACTTTGGCACAGTCGAGACTTGATCGTAATTGTGTGCCTACTTGACATTTACTACCCAAACAAGCATAGTATTACATGGAGATTCGGCCTGAGGACTGCTTTCGGGTGGTCCGACTGGCGTTATCTCCTTTTTTATTGCGCACCACGGGCCGTGTAGGGGTCGGGAACATATACGATACCATAGCAATGATATACTTCTCCGGCACGGTAACTATCACCACTGAACTGCAACGCATTGAGCCACGGGCCGAATTCGGTGGCAATTTCTGACCTGACGGACGCGTTCATTCCTGCGCTGGGTAAGCGAAAACCCCAATTCAAACAATAAATCGCCAGGTCTGCGGCCTGGATCGGATAACTCATATCCGAAGCTACAAACAAAGGGGTGGGCACAATCCATTGCGAACGATAACGCCCGGTTTGGGTTTTACGGAAGTAATTCTCCAAACGGCGGACAAAACGCCGATCGGCCGTTTTTTCCACCTCATCCATCACCAGTAATCCATGCGCTTGCTGTCGTTCCAGGAAACAAAAGTAACGCTCGAGTAAAAACACCTGATCCTTCCGCAGATACTCCTCGGCCTCATAGGTATCCGGCGCCCGTACATGGCGGGGTATGGCCACCCCAAATAATACCGCCCCTTGCGCCTGCAACAGGCGGAATATTCCTCGTGCCATGTCTAAACAGGCCTGGCCATACGCGGTAAATTCATCTTTGGTGGGGACCTTTTTCTCCAGCCCTTTGGTTAAAAATCCTCGGCAATGCTTGCGCCGTACTTCTGGTGCCATACGTTCGCCCTGCCCCGCCCACTTCCAGCGGTCTTTATCCAACAATTTGCACCCCTTCAACTCCATCTTGTATTGGTGCAGTTCCGCGCCGAAACACTCTCCTTCCAGATATCGTATGGCTTGTACAAATTCCCACAGCGTTTTGACATGTAATGCAATCCCCCCGCGCACTTCATAGGGCATATTATTGTGATCATGCCCGCTTTCATCCAGGAATAGCAACCAACTCACGGGTGCCTCGCTTATCTTAAGTTTGCGACACGACGATGATACGACATAGCTTTTTTATACTCGGGCTTTACCCCCGCTGCAACCGCTTTAGCGTGGCCAGATTCAGCGCGTCCCATTCCTGCCCGGTGGCGTCTTTTTCTTTGGCGGTTTCGAGGATTTTGGGCACCTGCCGGAATTGCGGGTGGTTGACGATGACTTCAAAGGCGCCCAGCCCCACACAGCCCCGGCCGATGTGTTCGTGCCGGTCCACGCGCGAGCCCAGTGGCTTGCGCGAATCGTTGAGATGAAAGACGGCGATATTTTTCAGACCCACCAGACGGTCGTATTCTGCCAGCGTGGCCGCGGTGGCTTCGGGATGGGTGAGATCATAACCCGCGGCCAGCACATGGGCGGTATCAAAGCAGGTCGCGAGCGGATAGCGTACCGCCTCCAGCAGTGTGGCCAGATGCTCAAAGCGCCACCCCAGCGAAGTGCCCTGCCCGGCGGTGGTTTCGATGCACACCCGCACGCGGTACGGGTGGGCCAAAATTTCGTTGAGCGCCGCGGCCACCCGGGCCAGCCCGTCGGCATCACCCGCGCCGCCATGACTACCGGGGTGGGTGACCAGATATTCAATCCCCAGCGTATCGCAGCGGGCACACTCGGTGGCAAAGGCCTGCATGGATTTGGCCCGCAACTCCGGATCCGTCGTGGCCAGATTGATCAGATAACTGTCATGGGCCACCAGCGGACATGCGGGGCGCTGGGCATCCCACGCGGCCCGCACCTGCTTAAATTCCGCCACCGCCGCGGGGTCCATCGGCTTGGCCACCCATTGCTGCTGGTTTTTGGTGAATATTTGCACGGTATCAAAGCCCAGCCGCTGGGCCTCCAGCAACGCCAGATGCCAACCGCCCGCGATGGATAGATGGGAACCAAACATGAATCCGGAAACTCCTGTACTACGCGAGCTGAAATCGTAATCGGGACAGCGTCACCGTGAAGGGTTGGCCATGCGGGGAAATAATCAACAAGTATTTGAAGCGTACCGGTGGCACCATGGCGCGCTTACGTTTTTCCTTCCAGACCATAAAAGGTCGGGTGTCCACTTCCAGCTTCAGTTCCGGGTGTCCGGGCTTCAGATTGTGGCCAAAGGGAACGGCAATACATGGCCCGCTCTCATCGGCGGAATCCATAACAAAAGTCACTTCGCCAGCCACAACCTGGGCGTCCAGCGCAACCGACACGGGCACCGTTGTGAAGCTCACTTCCGGAAATAGAACATGACAGGTGAGGGGTCCGACAACCCCATCGGCGGCAGCCACCGAGAGTGTTGCCGAGGTGGCCGGATCGGATCCAACGGTCTTACAATCAACCACTACCGCGCGCTCGCGGTCTGCGGCGTCCGTAAACCGGATAAGACGCGCTAAGGTGGTCGCCAGATCAAGCTCAACTGTGGTCATCGCACACCTCGCACGCATGCCAGTGCCCGACGCAACCACCACCTTCGGCAATACTGGACTCGGCATGTGGCCAGCCCTGCAACGATAACTGGATGGGAACCAAACATATCGGGATAGTAAGCGCGTCCGGCAGCGAAGTCCAACACACACCATCCACCCTAACGAAAACGGCCTGCGGGGTCTGCCGCAGGCCGTGGGTTTCATGGGTTATTTGTGTTCTCAAGCATCATCGGGATCGATCGTGCCCGCCGGGATCAGGGTTTCGTAATCCGCCACCGTGCCCCCGTCGAGGCAGCATTGGATGATCTTGCGGCCCAACGGATGCAAATCCGGTTCGGCAAAGGTCTTGATCTGCTGGTGGAAGAACTCGCGCAGAATCGCCGCCCCGGCGTCATACGCTTCTGGACCGACATCCGGCTGCAAATCCACCTGTAACATCCAGTCCGGAATGGTCTGGCCTTCCACCATCAGACTCTTGAGCGCATAGCCCAAGAGTGCACAGCGGCTGGGCTGCACCTGATTGGCATAAAACCGCGCCCCGCCGCGCCGGGCGAGGAACTCGCGGGCGATCCACTGGGGCATAAAGCCCACGGACCACGCGCCCACATGCTGGTTGGGGGTGAGAATAAAACGCACCTTGGGCGTATCGACAATCTGCTGCAACAGCAGATTCGCCTGATCCACCCGCCGGCCGGTGGCAAAGGGCCAATAACTGCCCACGCCTTCGGAACTCATGCCTTCGCTGTCCATAATGCTGGGGTTGGCATGCCCGCGCGGGGCCGCCAGACGCCATAACCATCCCAGTGCGGGCGGCAACAGATGGAACAAGCCCACAATGCCATAACTTGGTTTGGCCTTGGTACACGGCGGGGTGCGCACCCCGAACGAGCGCACATCCACGGTCACCGGTCCGGGGACAATGCCCGGAACAATGTGCCGGGGCACAATCACCCGCGGGTTGGGACAGGGCTTGCCGGGGGCGTCTTCGATGTGTTCCCAGATCAGCGCCGTACTGCCGGGCTGGGCTTTGATATTCAAAAACAACAACGGTTCGGCGGGATGAATCGTCAATTCTTCCAGATGCGGGTCCACGCCGTAATGCTCAATATGGTTGATGCGCACAAACCACGCATCCTCGGCGTCCATCACGGTCAGTTTGCCCGAGCCTTTTTGCAGGCTGGGATGACACAGCGCCATGTCGTCGGTGACCGGGCGCAAATCGCACGTGCGCGGCAGCACCAGAAACCGCTGCTGACCCGTGACGGTATTCTGGCCCCACAAGAGCCGGCCATCGCGCTGGCGATGGGCATGCTCGAGCATTTCCGACTTGCCCCCGCCGCTGGCGCCTTCGTGCATGAGCGTGAGTTTGTTGTCATACGGGGTCACCACCTGCACCGTGGAGCAGTGCGCTGTGACCCATTTTTCCTGTTCGCCCAAGTTCAGCAGCACGCCGTAAATACCCTTTTTGGCGCTGGGGCCGGGATACAGGTTATAGCTGAACAATTCGTGCAGGCCTTCCAGCCGATTATGCACCACCACCTGCTGGCCCTTGAAGTGCGTATGCCGGAACGGCGGTGCCACATAGATAATCGCTTTGGGGGCAAACCCCGCGGGCAGTTGGTCCACCGGAATGATGCCCTGCAACAGCGCCAGTCCCAAGGCGAAAAAGCCCGCATTCGCCGGGGCAATTACCATGGCATCCGTTCCCTTGCCTGCCGCCCCGGCGACAAAGGCAAACATGGCTAATTCCTGACCCGCCAGCCAGGCGAAGGTCTCGGCCCGGAGAGCCGCAAAGTCCGTTCCAAAGCGGTCCTGAAAAGTGGGCTTATTGGTGGGCCGGTGATCGGCGATCACCATACAGTCCGGATCGCGCCTCCGCATGTAGGGATCCACATAGTTGGCGGCAATACCGTTGTTCACCTTACATACCAGCGCCTCCAGCACGCTGCCCTGACCGGGCACGTCATAGGCGACCCGATGATATCCATCCGCCCCGGCATCCCGGGTGGCCAACTTGACCAATTCAGTCACGGTGCTGGCTAAAGTCCACTTGGGGCACTTGCCCAGCAAATCGGCAACATCCTGCGGAACCGAAAATCCCAACCGTGCGTCCTGAACCATGGCCATGGGTTACTCCTTATAAATGACCCGGGTAAATATATGAAGCACAATTCAGGAATCAAGCATCAGTTTAATATTTTTTGCCCATTATCATCCTAGTAGCACATATGC